>NZ_CP069338.1:336250-672500 GCF_016859125.1 Archangium violaceum
TCACGCGCCCCATCGAGGAGGCGATGGCGTCGGTGGAGAACGTGGAGGACGTCAACTCCACCAGCCAGCAGGGCACCTCGCTGGTGATGGTGAAGTTCGCCTGGGGCACGGACATGCAGACGGCCGAGCAGGACGTCCGCAAGAACCTGGAGCTCTTCGCCGAGGACACGCTGCCCGACGACATCACGCGCTCGCTGACGTTCGCGTTCGATCCGGCGCTGCAGCCGGTGGTGTTCCTCACGGTGAACGCGCCCGGCACGCCGCACTCGGTGCGCAAGCTGGCCGAGGACATGGTGGAGCCCTACCTGGCGCGCATCGAGGGAGTGGCCTCCGCCGAGGTGATGGGCGGCACGAAGCGGGAGATCCAGGTGCGGCTCGAGCCCGAGTGGCTGGAGGCCTACGGCATCTCGGCGCAGCAGGTGGTGGCGGCGCTGCGGGGCGCCAACGTGATGATTCCGGGCGGGCAGCTGCAGCAGGGAAGGCAGGAGCTGAACATCTCCACCAACGCCGAGTTCCGCAGCGTGGAGCAGGTGCGTGAGGTGGTGGTGGGGCAGAAGAACGGGCAGCGGGTGCACCTGCGCGAGGTGGCGCGGGTGGAGGACACGTTCGAGGAGGAGACGGCGGTGGTCCGGGCGGATGGCCGGCACGCGGTGATGATGGCCATCCGCAAGCAGTCGGACGCGAACACGGTGCAGGTGGCGAGGCGGGTGATGAAGGAGATGGAGGCACTGCAGAAGCGGCTGCCCGAGGGCGTCACGTTGGTGCGGGTGTTCGATCAGGGCCTGCCCATCACCCGGGCCCTCTCCAACCTCTCCGACAGCGCGCTGCTGGCCATCCTCCTGACGGCGGCGGTGCTGCTGGCGTTCCTGCGCAGCTGGCGCACCAGCAGCATCGTGCTGGTGAGCATCCCCCTGTCGCTGCTGGCGACCTTCGCGGTGATGGACTTCCAGGGGGTGACGATGAACATCATCTCCATGGCGGGCCTGGCGCTGGCGGTGGGCATGCTGGTGGACAACTCCATCGTGGTGCTGGAGAACATCTTCACGCACCTGGGCCGGGGGAAGAGCGCGAAGGAGGCCGCCATCGACGGGACGAAGGAGATGGCCATGCCCATCGCCGCCTCGACGCTGACGACGGTGGCGGTGTTCGCGCCCATCCTCTTCGTGCCCGGGCTGGCCGGCCAGCTCTTCCGGGACATGAGCCTCACCATCTGCATCTCGCTGATGGCCTCGCTGCTGGTGGCGCTCACGCTGGTGCCACTGATGGCCAGCCTGATGGCGCTGGGCGCGAAACAGAACCGGCTGGAGCAGTGGATGGCCCGGCTCACCATGTGGTTGGACCCCCTCTCCGAGCGCTACGCGCGGGTGCTGGGCCGGGCGCTGCGGCACCGGGGAAAGGTGCTGGCGGGCACGCTGCTCGTCTTCATCGCCATCATGTCGCTGACGTCGCTGCTGGGCGTGGACTTCATGCCCAAGACGGACAACGGCGAGCTGCGCTTCTCGGTGAAGGCGAGCCCTGGCACGTCGCTGTGGACCACGGACGAGCTGTTCAAGCAGGTGGAGACCATCGTCCGCGCGGAGGTCCCCGAGGCGGAGGTGGTTGTCTCCCAGTTCGGTGGGGGCGAGGGCATCGCGGCGCTCTTCGGGCAGAACTCGTACTCGGGCAGCGTGCAGATACGCCTGCCGCCGCGCTCCGAGCGCGAGCGCGGCCAGCAGGAAATCGAGAACGTGCTGAGCGAGCACTTCAAGGGGCTGGCGGGGTTGGAGGTCCTGCCGCAGCAGCAGGGCCTCGCGGGAGCGGGCGGCGACGTGGTGGTGAAGGTGTTCGGCGACGACCTGATGAAGGTGCGAGCCTATGGCGCGCAGCTGAAGAGCCGGCTGGAGGCGATGCCCGAGGCGGCGAACGTGACGTTCTCGATGGAGCAGGGCCAGCCGGAGCTGAAGGTGGAGCTGGACCGGGAGCAGATCCGGCTGCTGGGACTCGCGCCTGCGGACGTGGCGTCCACGGTGTCCACGTACTTCCTGGGGACGACGGCCACCATGTTCCGCGAGGGCGGTGACGAGTACCGCGTCTTCGTACGGGCGCCCAAGGAGGTGCGCGAGGACGTGACCCGGCTGCGGGCGCTGCCGGTGGCGACGCCCCTGGGCGTCACGGTGCCGCTGGAGACGGTGGCGGACATCGAGCAGGCGCTGGGGCCCACGGCCATCGCCCGGGAGAACCAGCGGCGGCTGGCCACCATCAATCTGACGTCGGCCAGCGGCGTGGCGCTCGGCACGCTCATCCAGCGGGTGAACGAGACCATCGCCGCACAGGAGGAAGCGCCCGGAATCTCCACGATGGTGGCGGGCACGGCGGAGGATCTCCAGGACTCCTTCATGGCGCTGGGCCTGGCCTTCGTGGTGGCGGTGGTGCTCGTCTACATGGTGATGGCCAGCCAGTTCGAGTCGCTGCTGGAGCCCTTCGTCATCCTGTTCTCGGTGCCGCTGGCCGTGGCGGGTGTGGTGCTGGCGCTGGTGGTCAGCAACACGACGATGCAGGTGACGGCACTCATCGGCATCATCCTGTTGGCGGGCGTGGTGGTGAACAACGGCATCGTGCTCATCGACGTGCTGAAGACGCGGCGCCTGGAGGGAGAGGACCTGGTGATGGCGGCGATGGAGGCGGGCCGGAGCCGGTTGCGCCCCATCCTGATGACGACGCTCACCACGGTGCTGGGCATGGTGCCGCTGGCCTTCGAGCTGGGAGACGGCGCGGAGATGTGGGCGCCCATGGCCCGCGGGGTCATCGGCGGCATGACCGTCTCCACGCTGCTGACCCTGCTGGTCATCCCCGTGGCCTACGTGTCGCTGGCGGGCTGGGTGGATCGCCGGCAGGCGCGCAAGCAGGCGCCGGTCGCGGAGGTTGCTCCCGCGGAGGAATTGCCGCAGCCCGCGTCCACCACGGGGTAGAGGACCACCCGGGTCGAATCCGGGATGTGGCGCCTGTCCCCCTGGCGGGTAACCAGCGGGACAATGGCTGCTCACATCCCGGATGATGCCCAAGCTCCTCGGGTGCGAAATACCGAGACACCCACGCCCTCCCTGAACACGGTGACCTGGAAGGTGGCGCCCGACCATGAGCTGCGCCACCTGCGCACCATCCACCCCTCCCGTGAGGAGCTTGAAGCACTCCGGCAGTCGCTCGGCCTCCATCAGAGCCTGCTGCACCAGCTCCAGGACATGGACTTCGCGCCCGGGGCCGTCGAGTTCCCGCGCCAGCTCCTCGTCCGGCTCAACGTCCCGGAGCTCAACGAGGAGGGAACCCTGCGGTGGGACCGGCTGGACGTGGTGCTCACCGACGACGCCGTGCTCACCGCGGCGCCACGTTCCCTCCGGTCCGTGGAACAGGCCCGCGCACGCTTCCTCCACCACGACGCTCCCGGGGGGACGGATCGCTTCCTGGCGGCGCTCGCAGAGGAGCTCGTGGACGGCTTCGACGCGATATGGAAAACCCTCCGGAAGGAGCTGGAGGGGATGGAGGCACCGGGCCCACGCGCCTCCGCCAGCGCCATGGTCGCGGTGGGCAAGGCCCAGACGGAGATGACCGAGCTGCTGCGCGGCCTCCAGGCGGCCCGCGAGTGTCTGGCGCAGCTCGCGTACCGAGGCTTCCAGCGCATCGGGAAGGTGGCCGCCGCCGAGCTGCTCGCCTCGCACGACCGGCTCAAGGGAATGGCGAACCTCGTGGAGCAGGTCCTCGAGCGCATCTCCGGATTGACCAGGGAGACCTCGACTCCGAGCGAGGAGCTGAGCGCCGAGTCACCGGAGGTCGTCGAGAACGCCATCGCGCTCGGCGAGCGGCGGCTCCATCGGATGACGCTGGCCCACTCGATGACGGCGCTCATTGGCGGACTGGCCGTGAGCTTCGGCGCGGTGGCCATGGCCTGGACGGCCGGACCGTGGAGCCACGTGATGGAGCACCATCAGGTGCACCTGCTGGGCTCGCTCGCCTTCCCCATCGGCTTCATCATCCTCCTCGTGGGCAAGGGCGAGCTGTTCACCGAGAACTTCTTCGTCCCGGTCACCGGGGTGATGAGTGGCCGGGGGAAGGTCCGCGACCTGCTCGTGTTGTGGGGCTCCACGCTGGCCTTCAACCTCGTGGGCGCGGTGGTGTTCGCGTTCCTCGTCTCGCGCCCGGGCGTCATGGCGGACGGCGCGAAACACTTCCTCGTGCAGCTCGCGCACGACAAGGTCTTCGTGCCCTGGTCCACGGCCTTCATGAAGGCCGTCTTCGCGGGGTGGCTGATGACGACGCTCACGTGGCTGTTGCTCGCGGCGCGCGGACAGGGCTCGCGGCTGTTCATCATCTGGATCATGGGCTTCCTCATCGCGGCCGGACACTTCAACCACGTCGTCATCTCGGCGGCCGAGGTCTTCATGGCCATGGGCCTGGGCGCACCCGTGTCGGTGCGTCAGTGGGCGTGGATGAACTTCCTGCCCGCGCTGCTGGGCAACCTCGTGGGCGGCCTCGTCTTCGTGACACTGCTCGGCTACGTTCAGGCGCACTCGCTGCGGCGCAGCGAGCGGCGGATGAACGACGTCTTCCGCCGGCGTGGGACGCAGCACTGAGGTGTCACAGGATGAAACCGCTGTTCGATTCGGTCCACCATGTCGCGCTCATCTGTTCGGACTATGCGCGCTCCAAGGCCTTCTACACGGAGATCCTGGGCCTGCCGATCATCCGGGAGGTCCATCGGGTCGAGCGGAGCTCCTTCAAGCTGGACCTGCAAGTGGGTCCAGGGGTTCAGCTCGAGCTGTTTTCCTTCCCCCATCCGCCGCCGCGACCCACCCGGCCCGAGGCCTGCGGTCTGCGCCATCTGGCCTTCGCGGTCGCCGACATCGACCCGGTCATCGCGCACCTGCGGGCGCACGGAATCGAAACGGAGGAGGTCCGCGTCGATCCGCATACCGGCCAGCGCTTCACCTTCTTCCGGGATCCGGATGATCTGCCTCTGGAAATCTACGAAACCGAGAGAGAGACCATCGCCGCTTGACGCGTCGCGCTCCGGTTTGCTTAGTGCGCCCCTGCCAGCACGAAACTGAGGGCCGATCCTCGGTGGTGTCTGTGCAAGAGGGGGTATTCCATCCGTGTTTTCCGTATATACGTCATCCCGAGGACCGCTGCGCCTCGGGCTGCCTCTGCTCGTGGCGCTCCTGACGACGGTCGTGGGTTGTCCGGGGCCGAAACCCGAGTGCGTCTACAACTCCGATTGCGAAGGCTCGAACGTGTGCAGGAGCGGCACGTGCGTCGCCGAGTGCAAGAGCAACGTCGACTGCGAAGAGGGTTACATCTGCTCCGACCAGCGCTGCGTCCGCCAGGATACCGGTGACGCTGGGCTCGATGCTGGGCTCGATGCGGGAGTCCAGGGCTGCGTCTACAACTCGGACTGTACCGAGCCGCACCTGTGCCTGCAGGGCGTGTGTCGCGCCGAGTGCATC
Source organism: Archangium violaceum (assembly GCF_016859125.1). Classification (NCBI taxonomy): domain Bacteria; kingdom Pseudomonadati; phylum Myxococcota; class Myxococcia; order Myxococcales; family Archangiaceae; genus Archangium; species Archangium violaceum. The sequence continues at coordinate 341,725 of NZ_CP069338.1, forward strand.
CAGACGGTGGACTGCGCGGAAGGTTACGTCTGCCAGGAGTTCCGGTGCGTCCGGAACAATCCCCGTGACGCGGGGACCAACGAGCCGGAGCCGGACGGTGGCTCGGAGGTTCCGGACGGCGGCTCGGAGGTTCCGGACGGCGGCTCGGAGGTTCCGGACGGCGGCTCGGAGGTTCCGGACGGCGGCACGACGCCGCTGCCTCCCGATCCCAGCGACCCGAACAACGCCACCAAGGACACCGACTGCGATGGACTGAGCGACAAGGTCGAGTTCGAGACGGATCGGGGCAATGGCAAGCACACCGACCCCGGCCTGGCGGATACCGATGGAGATGGACTCCAGGACGGGCTCGAGCTGGGCATCGACCAGCCGGTGCCGGGCACGAACTGCACCCTGCCGAAGGACGCCGATACCGCATCGAATACGAACCCGGTCAACGCGGACACGGACGGCGACGGCCTGTGGGACGGCGTGGAGGACGCGAACAAGAACGGCAGGGTGGATGACACCGAAACCCACCCGCTGCGCAAGGACACCGACTGCGACGGACTGGTCGATGGCCCGAGCACCGGGAGCGTGAAGGGCGAGGACCAGAACGCCAATGGAATCCGGGAGGCCAGCGAGACCGATCCGCGCCAGGCGGATACCGATGGTGACGGCATCGTGGACGGCGTGGAACGGGGCGTCACCACCCACCCGGACGCGGCGAACTGCACCGGCTTCCTCCCGGACATGGACCCGGGCACGACCACGGATGCGACCCAACCGGACACCGATGGTGACGGGGTGAGCGACGGCGTCGAGGACGACAATCAGAACGGCAGGGTGGACCCGGGTGAGTTGGACCCCAACAACGGCGGCGACGCAACGGGTCCGGTCGGGCAGGTATGCACCGCCGACAACCTGCGCCCCGTGACCTTCCAGTCCGAGAGCGGGCCGGACATCAAGCTGGCACTGCCGCCCACCTTCACGGAGGTCACCCAGATCAAGTCGGGCGCCGAGGTGAAGGGGCTGGTCGGGTACGACAGTACCTCGAAGACCGCCTTCCTGGCCTTCCGCACCACCCCGCCCGTCGGCGCCACGGATCCGCTCGGCGACGAGGAGGCGCTGCGGCCCGCCATCGCGTCCAAGGGCGCCCTTCGCAACCGCACCGCCCAGGCTTTCAAGACCTGGGAGGGCTTCGATGCCGTGCAGGCCTTCTATGACCAGGACGGCACGACCACGGACCTCAAGCGCCGCACGGACCAATTGGTCGACGCCCTGGTGCCCGGCAGCACGGGCCGCCTCAGCGGTACGGCGGCGGGGGTGATGGGAGACTTCCGCCTCCAGACGCTCTTCGTGCACCGCTCGTCCCAGAGCCTCGTGGTGCTCATCGCGGTGGCGCCCCTGGCGAGCGTAACGGGCAGCAACCGCGGTACCCCCGCGGCCTTCTCCGTGAAGGACCTCTCGGATGGCTCCGCGCTCGCCCAGTTCGGCGAGCCCACGGCGGTACGGTGCGAGCGCTTCACCCCCCCGGAGTCCAAGGTGGACTTCATCTTCGTCGTGGACGACAGCGGCTCGATGATGAGCTCGCAGCTGTCGCTGGCCGCCACCGCCCAGTCCGCGGCGAACGCACTCAATGCCGCATCGCTGGACTGGCGCATGGCGCTCGTCACCACGAGCTATCATCTGGGCCCCACGGGCTTGAGCAGCAACGCGGGAAAGGTGCGGCACTTCACCCGCAACGTGAACAAGGTGAAGGCCTGGCTCACGGAGAACAGCGTATGCAACGCGGGGACGTGCAGCGTGGTTCCCACCACGCCCATGCCCGCGGACTGCCCTGGCGACACCTCGCAAGGCGTCAACGGGGGCTGCTGGGTGGGCATGACTGGTAGCGGCAACGAGGGTCTGCTCGGCGCGGCCCGCAAGGTCATCGACGACATGACCCCGGGCACCGACCCAGGGGGTGTCGAGACCGGTCTCAAGGTGCGCAAGGATGCCGCGCTCGTGGTCATCCTGCTCGGAGACGCGGACGATCAGACCAGTGGCTACACCACGACCATCGCCAACTGCGGGAGCGGCGGAACCAAGGACGTGGCCGGAATCAGCTGCGAGAACGTCGCGAACTTCATGAGGTTCTTCGGCGATCGCTCGGAGCTGCCCCCCACCAACAAGACGGGCAAGCCGATCACCGTCCACGGCATCGTGTGCCCGTCCGGCCAGGCCTGCGGCTGCGCCACGGGGATCTGCGATCTGTCCAACTCCACCCGTGAGTTCAACCCGCAGCCCGTGGGCGGCGTGTCCAAGCTGCGCCACGCAGCGGTGGTCAACGCCTCGGGTGGCGTACTCGGCTCCATCCTCGATACCGCCTCCATCGAGGCGTCGATGGAAGCGATCATCGCCGACGCCATTGGCAACTCGGGCTACAAGACCCTCGAGCCTCCCATTGGCGCGTCCATCAAGGTGGCCATGGACAACGTGCTCAACCCGGCGGTTTGCAGTGCGAGCAACGACATTCCGCGCAGCACGGTCAACGGCTTCGACTTCGACGGCAACTCGCGCACCCTCTCCTTCTTCGGCGCCTGCCGTCCCGCGACCGAGTCGACCCAGGTGGCGGTGTCGTACCAGTACTGGGTGGACTCGGTGAAGGCTCCCAACGGCGTCATTCCCTGCGAGAACGACCCGAACTACAGCCCGATCGATCCGGACCACTGTGAAGGCCCCAGGTTGGAGTGCGGAGCCTCGGGCACCTGGTGCGTCTGCAAGCCCGATTGTGGTGGGACCTGCGGCACGGGCACCCGGTGTGACATGACGCTCTGCGCCTGCGTGCCGTAATCCGTTCAGGATGTGTCCGGGCCGCGGACCGCGGCGCTACGATGCGGCCCGGACATGAGAGCGGATATGAACGCGGTCGCACGCCTGGGCGCGTCGCTCGCCACCCACTGAATGTCAGGAAACCACGCGGATATTCGTCCGGGCGCGGACGAAGGCCCCAGCAGCCATCCTTGACTCCAAACAAGGGGACGTCCGCCCATGACGGTCAGGCTCTACCTCGAGGACTCGTACCAACGTGAGTTCAACGCCGAGGTGCTCGAAAGCGCGGACGGATGGTGTGTCCTGTCACGGACGGCCTTCTACCCGGGTGGTGGCGGGCAACCCTGCGATCGCGGCCACTTGAGCCTGGAGGGAGACACCGTCGTGGTCTCCGAAGTCCGAGAGGATACCGAGGGCCGGATATGGCACCGCATCGAGCGGGAGCTCGCGGCGGGCCGGGCCGTACGGGGAATCCTCGACTGGTCCTACAGACACGCACTGATGCGACATCATGGCCTGATGCACGTCGTCAATACGGTCGCGCGCCAACACTTCGGGGGCTTCATCACGGGCGTGCAGCTCGGTCCCGAGGAGTCACGCATCGACTTCAAGCTGACCGGCTTCGCGCGTGAGCAGATTGCCGACCTGGAGAGCCGCGTCAATGACGTGCTCCAACAGGGTCACCCCGTGGCGTCCTCGGTCATCAGCGAAGACGAGTTCCGAGGACGGCCCGAGCTCATCCGGACCCTGAATGTCCTCCCCCCCATCGTCGATGGGACCGTGCGGATCGTCGAGATCGAAGGGTTCGATGCGCAAGCGTGCGGCGGAACGCACGTGCACTCGACACGCGAGATCGGCCAGGCGCGCATCAGGAAGTTCGACAACAAGGGGAAGGACAACAAGCGCTTCTATTGGACGCTGACGGATCGGTGAGACGGCGGGGCTTCGATGCGGCAGAGGCTCGACACGTCCAGCCCTCGCGCCCCCGCCCAGGCCCGCAGCGCCTCGTCGAGCCGGGCCGCGCTCGGCGCGTCGGTGGGAGCCACTGGCTCCAGCGCCCAACCCGGCGGCACGTTGCCGGAGTAGCCGTTGAGAGTGGGGACTCCCCGCTCGATGGAAGCCCACATCGCGTCGATCTGGTACTTCCATGAGGGCTCGTTCCCTCCGGCCGGACTGTAGAGGAAGCTCTCGCAGCCGGGACCCACCTGCCCCGCCACCCACTGCACGTCCGCGCGCGCGGCAGCCACATCGAAGGTGCTCCCGCTCACGCCCTGCTCGAGCAGACACACACTCCCCAGCAGCGCCGCCAGCCACACCTTCCCCTCTCGGGCCTGGCGCGACAGGAAGAGGGCCAATCCCACGGAGGCGGGGAGCAGCAACCAGACCCCCATCCGACAGACGGCCCGCACCGCGCTGGCGCCCGGGAAGCCGTGGAACACCAGCCACCAGGGCGTCATGCCCCCGCGGTAGCGCGTGGCGATCAAGACGGTGACGAGCACCACCCCCAGCAGCAGCCGCGCCATCGGGCGTTGCCGGGCGTGCCACAACCCCGCTCCCGCGAGCACCAGCGTCAACACGCCCAGCCCCACCCGGTGCTCCCCCTCCACGGGAATGCGCGCGAATGGCTTCAGGCGGCCCATCCAGCCGTAGAGCCAGTTGGTGTCTCCCATGTGGAACCAGGAGGCGAATCGGGGCACCATGCCCTCGGCCTCGCCGAAGGACCGCAGCCCCACCTCCCGCGCCGCGGCCAGGCTGTGCTGGACGAGCGGCAGCAGGGCCACCACCCCCACCACGCCCCACAAGAGCAGCGCCGGACCGTGGGTGCGCAGGCCCTGGAACAGCTTCGCGCGTGTGTCGGGGAAGCCAAGCGCGACGAGCGCCGTCAGGGCGAGGAAGAAGCCCAGGAACCATCCCCAGTAGAAACCGGCGTACAGCTGCGCCACGCAGGAGGCCACCAGCAGCGCGGCCCATCCCATTCCGGCCCGGCGTGAGAGTCCAGGGCGCGCCAGGGCGAGGAGCGCCCCCACCGCGAGCACGCTGTAGAACTGCGGCAACAACTGGGGGTGGTTGGCCTGATTGATGCGCGAGGCCCCCGCGGCGAAGAGCACCGCGCCCACCATCGCCGCGCCCGCGGACGCCCCGACCCCCCTGCGCAGGAGCCACAGCGCCGACAGGAAGTTCAGGGAGGTGACGGTGAACACCCAGAACTGGAAGGCCCTGTCCGGCGACATGCCCACGGCTCGCCAGACGGCATACAGCGGCAACACGCCCTGCAGCGGATCCGAGTAGGCAATCGTGTTGGCGGCCGGGTGGAACATGGGCGCGTCCCAGAAGCGCGCGTGAGCGGCATCCCCACGCAGGTGGCGGAAGCCATGCTCGAGGACGTAGTGCACGAAACGCGCATCGCCCTCGTCCCCCTGGGTGACCCGCAGGCCCGACAGCAACACCGCGTGGTGCGCCAGCATCAGTGCCAACGCCCAGCCCACGAGCCCCCAGAGCAGCGGGGAGCCAAGAATGGAGGGTGAGCCAGGAAGACGGGAGGGAGGATTCGACATGACTGTTACGCGCACCGCTGGTGATGTGTCCGATGGATCGACAGGGTCGGGTTGCGCATGCTCCCTCTCCCCTTGGGAGAGGGGACACCCACGGAGCTCGCCTCCCCTGCCCCCGTCTCAGTCGAGGAAGAAGTCCGGAAGCGGCTCCGTGCCGGGCTTCACCAGGTACTTCGCGAAGTCCGTCACTCCGGCCTCGCGCAGCAGGTCCTCGTCGATGAAGAAGTTGCCGGTGCAGGCGCGGCTGTCACGGGTGAGGATGGCGTGGGCCGCATCCGCCATGATCTCCGGGGTGCGGCTGGCCTGCATCATCTCCTCGCCGCCGATCATGTTGATGGCCGCCGTGGCGATGACGGTGCGCGGCCAGAGCGCGTTGAAGGCCACGCCCCGGTCTCGGAACTCCTCGGCCATCCCGAGCACGCACATGCTCATGCCGTACTTGGCCATGGTGTAGGCCACGTGGTTCTGGAACCACTTCGCCTTCATGTTGAGCGGGGGCGAGAGCGTGAGGACGTGCGGGTTCTTCGCCTTCAGGAGCTCCGGGAGGCACGCCTGGGTGGTGGCGTAGGTGCCTCGCACGTTGACGCCGAACATCAGGTCGAACTTCTTCATCGGCGTCTCCAGCGTGCCCGTCAGGCTGATGGCGCTGGCGTTGTTCACGAGGATGTCGATGCCGCCAAAGCGCTCCACCGCCTGCTTCACCGCGGCGTGGAGCTGGTCCTCGAAACGGATGTCCACCGTCAGGGGCAGCGCCTTGCCGCCCTCCTTCTCGATCTCCTCGGCGGCCGAGTAGATGGTGCCGGGCAGCTTCGGGTGGGGCTCGGCCGTCTTGGCGGCGATGACGACGTTGGCACCGTCTCGCGCCGCGCGCTTCGCGATGGCCAGGCCGATGCCCCGGCTCGCGCCGGTGATGAACAGGGTCTTCCCCTTCAGCGTGTTCACAGCGGGTCCTTTCTCCCGGGGCTCTTTCGGAGACGCCACCGGGTCGCTTCCGTCCGCTCCCCTGCGTACTTCGTCCCGCCTGGGAGCGCCAGCGTCACGGACGGGGCATGTCGTGGTTTGATGCCGGGCGCACGCCTACCGAGTACACGTGCGGCGCCTGCTCCCTGAAGGTCACGCTGGGCTGGTTCCATGCCCATGACGTCTCGGATGGTCACGAGGAGGAGGCACGTGCCTCGGGGATGCGCCCCCAGGTGCGCTGGGACGTCATCAGGGACGGACAGCGGACGCTCGAGATGAAGGGCGGCCAGGTCACGTAGCGCCCGGCGCGGGACTAGCGAGCCCCCGTCGATCCGCGGGCGAAGCTCATGGCGGTGTGGACGAGCGCCACGTGGCTGGAGGTGTGCGGGAAGGCACCCACGCCACGTCGGCGATGGAGGTTGTACTCCTCGGGGAGCAGCCCCACGTCGTTGCGCACGAGCAGCAATCGCTCGAAGAGCGCATGGGCCTCCTCGCGCCTGCCGATGAGTTGCAGGCAGTCCGCCAGCCAGAAGCTACACGGGAGCGAGATGCCGCTGTCACGCGCGGTGCTCCGGCGCACGAAGTCTCCTTCGCTCAGCTCGCGCTCGATGGCCTCCACGGTGCCACGCACACGCGCGTCCTCGGGAGGCAGGAAGCCCACCAGGGGAATGCGCAGCAACTGCGCGTCGAGCCCCCTGTTCCCGCCCGTGTACTCCTGGACGAAGGTGTTGCGGTTCGCGTCGAAGCCCTCGCGGCACACCACGGCGTGGATGTCCGCGCGCAGCTGCTTCCAGCGCTCCACCGGCGCGTCCAGGCCGAAGCGCGCCGCGCTCGCCAGCGTCCGGTCCACCGCCACCCAGGCCATCACCCCGGAGAGCGTGGTGGGATGGCCCTCGGGTGCGCGCTTCCAGGCGCCTTCCAGGTGCTCGAGCAGGGCCTTCTGCAGCGACCACATGTCACCGCTCGGAGGTAGACCCAGGCGCTCGGCCTCGTGGAAGCAGTCCATCACCTCGCCGAGCGTCTCGAGCTGAAGCACGCGCTCGGTCCGCCGGCCGATTCGCACCGGCGCGTTACCCTCGTAGCCGGGCAGCCAGGGCAGCTCCTGTTCGGGGAGGCGGCGCTCACCGGCCACCCCATACACCGGCTGCAATTCCTCGGGCTCACCCGCCACGGCCAGCACCAGCCAGTCGCGCCAGGCGCGGGCCTCGTCCAGGTAGCCCGCGTCCAACAGGGCCTGGAGTGCCAGCGTCGCGTCGCGCAGCCAGCAATAGCGCGCATCCCCTCCGGCGCCTCCGGGGAGCGCGGTGGTGGGGGCCGCCACGATGCCACCGGTGGGCGAGTACGTGAGGGCCTTGAGGGTGATGAGCGAGCGCTGGACGTGCTCGGCCCAGGGCGTGTGGGTGGGCAGGCGAGAGGACCACGCCTTCCACCACGCCTCCGTGTCGTCGGCGGCGGAGAGCCCGTCGATGGCGCGCGGCACGGGCTGGTGCGAGGGGAACCAGGAGAGCACGAAGGGAACGCGCTCCCTCGGGTTGACGGGGAAGTCCGCGGTGAGGACGCCCTGGCTGCGCCTCAGTGCGACGGAGGTGTTCAAGGCCACCCCATCCGGGCCAGCCTTGGCGACGACCTGATTGTCACCGAAGCGCAACCAGGGCGTCCGGTCGCCGTAGCCGAAGCGGACGGCCAGCTCCATGCGCATGGGGACGGTCCCCGAGAGGCCTTGCACCACGCGGACGAGATCCGGCTCGGCGCCGCGAGGGGGCATGCAGTCCACCACGCGCACCGAGCCGTAATCCGTCTCGAAGTCCGTCTCCAGCACGAGCGAGCCGGGGCGGTAGCGGCGCGTCACCTTGCGGATGTTCCCCACGGGCGCGAGCAGCCACCGTCCGTGCGAGGCATCCCCGAGCAGCGCGGCGAAGCACGCATCCGAGTCGAACCGCGGCCAGCACAGCCAGTCGATGGAGCCATCCCTTCCCACCAACGCGGCGCTCTGGGTGTCACCGATGAGGGCGTAGTCTTCGAGCGGCAGGGGCATGGGCAGGGCTCCGCGGGCTTCGAGGTGGACCCGAGTGTAGCCCGGCCCGTCGAGGCGGCGACAGTTTGACACGGGCACGCTCATGGTCAGATTGAGGCCCATGCCCGGCCCCCTGCATCGCGTCGCTCGCTGGCTGCGGCTGGTGCTGGCGTTCCTCACGGTCGCCGGGGCCAGCGCGCCGGCGCACGCGCTGCCGACCGCCGGGTCCATCGTGGCGGTCTGGGTCGAGCGGCACGAGCCCTCGAGGCCACGTCCGGCGGTCGAGGCCCCCGTGTCGCGGGTGCGTGCGGACACGGCTCCCACGCGGGTCCACGTCCGTGCGGCGCTTCCGGGCATCCGCCACGAGGTGCGCACCGCGGGTCCGCCGCGCCGCCTCTTCCTGATGCATCGTGCGCTCCTCCACTGAGCCTTTCCGGGGACCGGTACCTGGAAAGTCTTTCAACTGGAGGAGTACGCCATGACCTTTCTTCCCAAGGCCGTGCGCGCCTTCGTGCGCGCCAGCCTGCGCTTCGTCTTTCGTGTGATTCGTCTTCTCTTCATCCTCGGACTGGTGGTCCTCCCCGCGCCCCTGACGGCCTGGGTGGTGATCATCCTGGAGCCACTCCGCCGCAACCAGCCAGCGGAGGTCCTCCGTCAGGAGCACCTGCCGCCGAAATGAGGGCGGGGCGCGCGTGAGACCGCTGCTGTATACATGCGGGGTGTCCACCGAACCACCGCTGGAGCAGAGTCCCCCGAGCGTCACAGAGGACTGGAACCCCCGCTTCCGGTTCTTCTTCCTGGCGCTCGGGTTCATCTGTGTCGGACTCGGCATGCTCGGCGCGTTCCTGCCGCTGCTGCCGACGACGCCCTTCATGCTCGTGGCACTGTGGGCGTTCTCGCGCAGCTCGCGCCGCTTCCACCACTGGCTGTACACGCACCCGCGCTTCGGACCCCGGCTCCAGGAGTGGCACCAGTACGGCATCGTGCCGGTGAGGGTGAAGCTCACCTCCCTCTCCGCGATGACGGCGAGCTTCTTGTTCATGGCGTTCGTCATGCGCGTGAAGTGGCACGTGCTCGCCATGTCCGGCTCGGTGATGCTCATCGGGGCGGTGTACGTGCTCAGCCGCCCCAGCAGGCCACCTGGCAACCCTCCTGGGGCCAGGAGCTAACGCAGCGAGCGGAAGAACGCGCGCACGTCCTCGAGGAACAACTCCGGCTCCTCGACGGCGGCGAAGTGACCGCCTCGTGGCATCTCCGTGTACCGCCGCAGATCGAACCGTGCCTCCAGCCAGCTCCGGGGCGAGGTGAGGATCTCCCGGGGAAACGCCGCCACCCCCGTGGGGGCGCGGATGGGCGTGGTCAGGTCCACCAGCCGCAGGGCATTGGTCTCGTAGTACAGGTTGGCCGCGCTCGCGATGCTGTTGGGCGCCCAGTAGAACATCAGGTTCGTCAGCAGCCAGTCCTTGGAGAAGGCGCGCTCCACGTCCCCGCCACAGTCGCTCCAAGTTCGGAACTTCTCGACGATCCACGCGGCGAGCCCCGCCGGCGAGTCGGCCTGCGCGATGGCGAGCGACATCGGCTTGGTCCCCTGCACGTGGCTGTAGCCCGCCTCGGCCGCCTGCCAGGCCGCGGCCTTCTGGCCGAAGCTCCTGAATTCCTCGCTCTGTTCCACCCCAGGAGGAGGCGCGGCCAGGGGCATGTTGAGATGGATGCCCAGCAGGTGCTCGGCGTGCTTCGTTCCGAGCGCCATGGTGACGATGCTGCCCCAGTCACCGCCCTGCGCTCCGTAGCGGGAGTAGCCGAGATCCTCGCGCATGAGCCGATCGAAGGCCGCGGCGATACGCGCGGGATTCCACCCGGCCTCGCGAGGCTTGCCGCCGAACCCGTAGCCGGGCAGCGCGGGGATGACGACGTCGAACGCGTCCGCCGGATTTCCGCCGTGCGCGGCCGGGTCCGTCAGAGGGCCGATGAGGTGGTGGAACTCGTAGATGGATCCCGGCCAGCCGTGGATGAGCAGCAGGGGAACGGGGGCGGGCCCCTTTCCCCGGATGTGCCAGAAATGGATGTCGACTCCGTCCACCTCACAGAGGAACTGCGGATGGCGGTTCAGCTCGGCCTCGTGTTTGCGCCAGTCGTACTGGTGGCGCCAGTACGTGCAGAGCTCGCGCACGTAGGAGACATCGGCACCGCGCTCCCAGCCACCGGGGAGCGGCTCCGGAAAGCGCGTCGCATCGAGGCGTCGGTGGAGATCGGTGAGGACGGCGTCGGGGACGTCAATACGGTAGGGACGAGGGGGCATGGCGGCGGAAGCTAACCCGCGAGCGGGGGGCCGTGCGATTCCTGAAGTCGCCTGCCCCCCAGTGCCCATATATGTAGGACCATGCTCCACGTCATTCCCCTCGGCGGACTCGGTGAGATTGGCCTCAACGCCATGGTCATCGCCTGCCGGGGGGAGCTGCTCCTCATCGACTGCGGACTGATGTTCCCTCCCATGGGCACGCTGGGCGTGGACATCATCGTCCCGGACTTCACCTACCTGCGACAGAACGCCTCCCTGCTCAAGGGCATCGTCCTCACCCATGGCCACGAGGACCACGTCGGCGCCCTGCCCTACCTCCTCAACGAGGTGCCCGTCCCCGTCTACGGCACCCGCTTCACCCTGGGCATGGTGCGCGGCCGGCTCGAGGAGCTGGGCCTCGATGCGGACCTGCGGGAGATAGAGCCCCGCAATCCCTTCCGCGTGGGCGCCCACTTCACCGTCGAGGCCTGCCGCGTCACCCACACGGTACCGGACGCCGTGGGCTACATCGTCCGCACGCCCGAGGGCCCCATCATCCACACCGGGGACTTCAAGTTGGATCCGGATCCCATCGACGGCCTGCGCACCGACCTGGAGCGCTGGGGCGAGCTCGGCGACGAGGGCGTGCTCTGTCTCCTGTCCGACTCCACCAACTCCGAGCGCACCCACGAGACGGGCAGCGAGCGACTCGTGGAGCAGACCTTCGAGCGCCTCTTCCAGAACGTCCCCGGCCGCATCGTGGTGAGCATGTTCGCCTCCCACCTGCACCGCATCCACCACGTGCTGGACCTGGCCCGGAAGCTGGAGCGCAAGGTGGTGACGATGGGGCGCAGCATGGCGCGCAACATCGAGATGGCCCGCCAGCTCGGCTACCTCCCCAGTGTCACCGACGGCCTCTTCGTCCCGCTCGACGCCGCCGCCTCGCTTCCCCCCGAGCGCCTGCTGGTGCTCGCCACCGGCTCCCAGGCAGAGCCCCGTGCCGGCCTCTCCCAGCTCGCCGCGGGTGACGGCCCCCTGCGTCTGGGCCCCGGGGACCTGGTCGTCCTCAGTGCCCGGGCCATCCCCGGCAACGAGCGCGCCGTGACCGGCCTCATCGACCAGCTCCTGTGGCGCGGGGCCCGCGTCGTCTACCCGGACGTGGAGCCCGGCGTGCACGTGTCCGGCCATGCCAGCCAGCCCCAGCAGCGGCGGGTGCTGGACCTGGTGCGCCCCAGGAACTTCGTCCCCATTCACGGCGAGTTTCACCACCTGCACCGACACCTCGCCACCGCGAAGGAGTCCGGGCTCGCCCCCGAGCAACTCCTGCTCGCCCAGGATGGAGATCTGCTCGTCTTCGAGGAGGGCCAGGGCCGCTTCGGGGGCAGCGTTCCCACCGGCCGCATCTACCGCGACCGCTTCGGCAACGGGGTGGTGACGCCCGATATCCTCCAGGAGCGTACCCGGCTGGCCGAGACGGGGCTCATCGTGGCCGTGCTCGTCATCGATCGGGCCAGCCTGTCCGTCCTGGCGGGGCCGCAGCTCTCCGGGCAGGGCCTGAACCTGGACGAGCAGGTGCTGCTGCCCCGGGTGGCCGCCGACGCCCGTGCCTTCTTCCTGGAGATGTCCCCCCAACTCCGAGGGGATGATGCCCGGGCGCGGGAGGAGCTCGCCCGCGCGGTGCGCCGGGCCTTCAAGCTGTATACATCCAAGCGGCCCGTCGTGGTGCCGATGGTCATCAAGGTGTGATAAGGGCGCGAACTGCCATGCCTTCCTTCGACGTCGTCTCGAAAATCGACATTGCCGAGCTGGACAACGCGGTCAACCAGACCAAGAAGGAGATCTCCACCCGCTACGACTTCCAGGGCGTCAACGGGGACGTGGTGCTCTCCCCGGACAAGACCTCCATCACGGTGAAGGCCAACAGCGAGGAGAAGGTCCAGGCCGCCAAGGAAGTCCTTCTCAGCAAGCTGGCCAAGCGCGGCATCCCGCTGCTGGCGCTGGAGTACGAGCCCATCGAGAAGACGGGCCTGTCCAACGTGAAGCAGCTCATCAAGCTGCAGCAGGGCATTCCCGTGGAGAAGTCCAAGGAGCTGGTGAAGCTGCTCAAGGACTCCAAGATGAAGGTCCAGGGCTCCATCCAGGGTGACCAGCTGCGCGTGACGGGCAAGAACAAGGACGACCTCCAGGCCGCCATCGCCCTCTTCCGCAAGGAAGCGGATCGGCTGAAGCTCGACATGCAGTTCACCAACTTCCGGGACTAGCCGTGCGCTCACTCGTCGTCTCCGCCGTCCTCGCGGCGCTCGCCTCGGGGGCGGCTTCCGCGCAAGAGAAGGACCCGGCCCCCGCGAAGCCCCGTGCGGTGAAGAACGTCCCCTCGCTCGGCCGTGAGCCGAAGCTGGATGGGAACCTCAAGGACGTGCCCGCCACGCTCACCCTCAAGCCCCCGGCCTCGGTGGACGCGAGCGCCTCCTTCACCGCCCGCGTCGGCTGGCGCAAGGACACCCTCTACGTGGGGGTGGAGGCCACGGATGATCAGCTCCAGGCAGGAGACCTGCTCACCCTCTCGCTCTTCTTCCCCGACGCCGGGCCCACCGCCACCGGCCACGTGTTCCGCTTCGCCTTCGATGGCAAGCGCGCCTCACCGCCGGAGAGCGGCACGCCCGAGTTCGCCCAGAAGCGGGTGGAGGTGGGCGTGCAGCGCAAGGACAACGCCCTGACGCTCGAGGTGGCCATTCCCGCCCGGGCCTTCCCGCGCTTCCCCGCGGAGGAGCCGCTCGCGCTCGACCTGTGCCTCACCTACGACGACGTGGACGCGGCGGGCGCCAGACCTCCGGCCGTGTCCAACTGCAAGGACGGCGGCATGCTGGGCGAGGTGCTCCGGCTGCCCGACGACTTCCGCAAGGGCCTCAAGCTGAAGCCGCCCACGAGCGTGGTGGCGTTCGAGGCCCACTCCGATGGCTGGCTGGGCTACGGCGTGCTGCGCTACCCGAGCTGGGTGGAGGCGGACGCCCCCCTGACGCCCGAGCTGCTCGAGAAGCTGGTGACCACCCAGGCGGTGGAGGCGGAGAAGGCCGGGGTGAACGTGCCCGACACGCTCCCGCTGCCGAATGGGACGCCCCTGCTGACGGTGTTGTCCGGGGAGAACCCCTACAGTGCCCCGGGCACGTGCGACTCGGACAAGGAGTTGCGCCTCGGCCTCTACCTGGTGAAGGGGAAGACGGCGCAACGGGTGCTCGAATGGCCGGCCGCTACCTGTGCGCTGGGACGAGCTACTTCAGTGGTGCTCGATGAAGAGGGCGCGTTGAGCATCCGTTACTCGAACGGCCCGACCATCAACTTTGCTTGGAGTGGCGACCACTTCGAGCGGACCGAACTCGGAAAGCGGTAAGCGCTGTGCAGAATCCCCCAGAGACCAAGAGCCTCTACATGATGACCCTCGGCTGCCCGAAGAACCGGGTGGACTCCGAGGTGATGCTCGGCACCCTCAAGCAGCGCGGTTACTCGCTGGTGCAGGATCCCGCCGCGGCCCAGGTCATCGTCGTCAATACCTGTGCCTTCATCGGGCCCGCCAAGCAGGAGTCCGTGGACTCCATCCTGGAGATGGCCGAGTTCAAGAAGTCGGGGGCGTGCAGCACGCTCGTCGTCACCGGCTGCCTCTCGCAGCGCTACGGCGCCGAGCTCTCCAAGGAGATGCCCGAGGTGGACCACTTCCTCGGCACGGGCGCCTACGCCCAGATTGGCGACCTGCTCGCAGCCGAGGCCAGCCCGCGTCAGGTGATTCCGGACCCGGACTACATCCACGACGCGAAGACGCCGCGCGAGAACTCGATGCCGTCCTACACGGCATACCTGAAGATCTCCGAGGGCTGCGACAACGCGTGCGCCTTCTGCATCATCCCCACGCTGCGCGGTGGCCAGCGCTCGCGGAGCATCTCGGACATCGTCGCCGAGGCCCAGCGCCTGTCCGAGCAGGGCGTGCAGGAGCTGAACCTCGTCGCGCAGGACCTGACGGCGTACGGGCATGATCTGCCGGGCAAGCCGAAGCTGCATGACCTTCTGCGCGAGCTGGTGAAGGTGGACGTGCGGTGGATCCGCCTGCACTACGCCTACCCGCGCGTCTTCACGGACGAGCTCATCGAGCTGATGGCGACGGAGAAGAAGATCGCCAGGTACCTGGACATGCCGCTGCAGCACGCGAGCGACAAGCTGCTGCTGTCGATGAAGCGGGGCCGGGACTCGAAGTTCCTCAAGGAGCTGCTCACGAAGCTGCGCGCCCGGGTGCCGGGGCTGGTGATGCGCACCTCGATGATCGTCGGCCTGCCCGGCGAGACCGAGGAGGACTTCGAGATGCTCAAGGAGTTCGTGAAGGAGCAGCGCTTCGAGCGGCTCGGGGTGTTCCAGTACTCGGACGAGGAAGGCACGGCGGCGTACGACTACGAGAACAAGGTGCCGAAGCAGACCATCGAGCGTCGCTGGCGTGAGGTGATGGCCATCCAGAAGCGCATCAACCGCGAGCAGAACAAGAAGCTGGTGGGTCAGCGGATTGAAGTGCTGGTGGAGGGCCCGAGCGAGGAGTCCGAGCACCTGCTGGTGGGCCGCCACGAGGGCCAGGCGCCGGAGATCGACGGTCTGGTCTACATCAACGACGGCCTGGCCTACCCGGGCGAGTTCGTCACCGTGGAGGTGACGGAGGCGCACGACTACGACCTGGTGGCCAAGGTGGTCGAGCGCCCCAACCCGAAGGACCGCGTGCACAAGCCGCGCGAGTCCTTCCCCATGGCCGTGGTGCCGTCGGCGCGCTGACGACGTTCCGGGCGGTTGATCAGCGCCGTTCCAGACGGCGCCAGTCCCCCGCGCGCCCGGACTCCTCGAATCCCGCGAGGGTGCCGGGCAGCGGCCCCGCTCCGTACACCAGCAGCGCGCTGAAGGGAGCGAGTTGCTCGGAGGAGGCACCGTCCAGCCACTGTGGCAGTGACTGGCCCGGTCGGAAGCGCACCGGCAGGTGGTCTCCATCGGCGAAGAAGTGGTGCCCCACTCCGCCCTGGGTGGCCGTCCACCACTGGCCGAGGTGCTCCAGATAGACGAGCCGGCTGCCCTGGGAGCGGTTCCCGACGAGCGAGACATAGCCATGCACCCCGGGCGGAGGAGGGCTCGCCACCAGCGTCTCGAGTCCCTTCACCTCCTGCTTGAAGCGCCAGTGGAAGCGCGCCGTCTCCGCCAACGAGGCCACCACCACGAGCAGCAGCAGGGCCCGTAGAGGCCGGGCGATGCGTGCCGGATCCACCAACACGAGGGCGACGACGCCCGCGAGCACGGGCAGGCGCACGTGGATGAGCCATGCGCCCGAGAGCGCCTTGGGTGTCAGCAAGAACAGGGCGCCCAGCGACAGGAAGAGCACCCAGGGAGCACGGGGCTCCTCACGCCGGTGGCGCATGTACGCGACCACGAAGACGAGCGTGATGAGCAGCGGCCCCACGACGGCGAGCCTTCCCTCGGGGCGGTAGTTGCGCAGGAGCCAGTTGAAGTGGGAGCCCCAGCCGTAGTCCGTGGGAGCGGCGTTGCCGGGCGCGAAGGCCCTCGACGCGAGCGTCGCGATGCGCGCCGCGCACAGGCCCAGGGGGAGCGCGAGACCCGCCGCCGCGAGCCCCACCGCCCGCCGTCGAGAGGCTGAGAAGAGCGCGAGCGCCGCCATGCCGACACACAGGGCACCGAAGGCAACGAGGTGCGAGAACATCGTCGCGGTGGACAGGAGCGCGAGGCCCACCACCGCGCCCACCGCTCGCCCGGGGCTCCGCAGCGCGTGCAGGTAGAGCGCCAGCGAGAACAGGGCGAGCGGCAGCGAGAAGAAGCTCGGCAGGAAGCCATACCAGTAGGAGATGTTGAAGGCGAGCGGGAGCCCGAGCACCACCGTCCACGCGGGCCGCCGCAGGACGCGCGCGAGCGCCAGGTGGGACAGGGGGAAGAGCATCAACCCCGTCCAGGCGGCCAGGCGCGCCGCGAAGGCACCATTCGTGAGCAACGTCACCGGCAGGAAGAACCAGATGGGCAGCCCGTAGCCGAGCGGAAGGTGCGCCTCGTAAACGGCGGATACCGACGGATCGCCCCGGACGAGCGCCGCGAGCGTCTGCATCTGGGCCGCGTGGGCGGGCAGATCCACCGAGGGAGGAATACCGCTCACGCACCAGGCGGCGAAGCTCCCCCAGGCCACCAGCAGGACGGCGAATTTCCAGGGCTCGTGCGGGGAAATGGGTGCGGCCAACGGCTCTCGGGACATGTTCCGTCCCCCTTATACCGCCGTTCCGCTACTTCGGGTCCTCGGGCTCCTTCTCGCGCTCCTTCCGCGTCGGCGGCTGCGGCGTGTTGCTCCGCCGGGGCACGGCCACTTCGCCCAGCGGCGTCGGCTGGCACTCGCAGACCGTGCGCCGGGTGCTCGGCTGGTGCACGAAGATGCAGGCGTTCGGGCACTCCTGGAGCTGCCCTTCCTCGAAGAGGGCCAGGGTGTACCCACGCACCGACTTCAGGGTCTCACCGCACTCGGGCATCGCCTGCGCCAGCCTTGGCCACGGCACCAGGTGCTGCGTCGTCACGCCCCGGCTCGTGGGCGCGAACGAGAAGCCCACCTGACAGTCCAACGTCAGCGGCTTGCCGTCCTCGCCGAGTGGATCCAGGTGCAGCCGCCCGCCCTCTGGCAGATCTCGGAACACCGCGCCCGTGACGGCCATCCGTCCGTCCGTCCCTCGCCGCACGTGCAGCCCGAAGCAGGACTCCTCGCGAGGCTCCTCGGGATTCTGGGAGCCCGATCGAGCACAGCGCTGACGGCCCTCGATGACCTGCACGCGTGGCCGGCGAAGCACCAACGTGTCTCCCTGGACGTCCACCGTGGCGCGGAAGCGTCCCCAGACGTCTGGCCCCAGCCGGCCCAGCGTGGTCGGGTTCCTCCACCCCACCCCGGCCTCCAGCACCAGCGGCTTCACCCCCACGTCCGTGGCCACCTCCACCGCGTCCACCAGGAAGGCCCTTGGCGGCAGGTTGGCGCCCGTCTCCAGGGGCTGGAAGCCCTGCGCCTGCGCGGCACCCAGCGCCACTCGCGAGAAGGGCTCGCGGGAGCCCAGCACGAAGGGTCCCGTGAGGACCGCCTCGCCCTGCGTCACCCGTGCCGCCAGCAGCGGCCAGTCGCCCACCGGATCACGGGAGAGCTCGAGCCGATGTACCTCCTCGGCCGGGTCCGCACCGGGAGCGGACGCCTCGGCCAGGTACTCCGAGCGGGGGCGGGACTTCTCGAAGGACACCTCACGGCGCAGCGGCTCCACCGTGAAGGCATAGGGGGACAGCACATCCGCGCCGAGCGTCACCGCGCAGGCGCGCTCGCCGGTGAGCCCCATCCCCCGAGGCCCCAATGGAACACTTCCCACGCGCAGGCCAGACAGGCGCACCAGCGGCCAGTCCCTCAGGCCCCCGGGTCCGGCGTAGACATCCGGCACGCGTGCCGAGCCCATGACAGGAGGAGGAGGCCGCTTGTCATCCCAGCAGCCCGAGGACACCGCGGACAGGGGCCGGGCGACATCCAACACCACCGGCACCGGACGTCCATTCAGGTGGCCCTCCACCACGAGCCGCAGGTTGGGCGAGGGCAGCAGCGGCAGCGTCTGGCCCGCGAGGCTGCCCGGAGCCACGGGCGCGGCGGGGCCCGCCGCCCGGTGACACCCGGCGAGCAGCAACAACAGGGCCCCGAGACACGCGCGCCGCACGGGCTACTTCCGCATCGCCTTCGTGAAGTCGTCGATGCGCGTGCCCTCGGGCGGGTTGA
This sequence comes from Archangium violaceum, assembly GCF_016859125.1. Taxonomy (NCBI): domain Bacteria; kingdom Pseudomonadati; phylum Myxococcota; class Myxococcia; order Myxococcales; family Archangiaceae; genus Archangium; species Archangium violaceum. The sequence goes on from NZ_CP069338.1 coordinate 360,129, forward strand.
TCTTGAACCGATCCGAGTCGATGCCCACGTTCGTCTTCAGGTTGAGGAAGGCGATGGCGTTCTCGCTGCCATCCGGATCCACCACCGTGCTCTTCAGCACCTGCGCCGTCTTCGGGTCCACCTCCAGGCGCACCTGGCGGAAGCGCGGCTCGTCCTTCAGCGGATCCAGCACCAGCAGCGTGCCCTTGCAGTCCTTGCATGCGCCCTTGCTGATGGAGAACTCGTCCGCCAGCTTCCCCTGGCCGAAGAGGAACGTCACCGAGGCCGACAACTGGCTGGTGTCGATGCGGCCCACGCTCAGCGTCTGCGCCTCCGGGTCGTACGCGTACACCTTCTCGCCCGCGAGCACGAAGGTGCGCTTGGAGGGCTTCTCGTACTCCCAACGCATCAGGCCCGGCTTCTTGTAGATGACCGTGCCCGTCGAGCTCTGCGTGCGCCGCAGGGCCTTGTACTTGTAGTCCTGCTTGAAGTCGGCCGAGAAGTCCTGCGTCTTCTCGTAGAAGGCCTGCATCCGTTCCACCAGGTCCTTCACCTCCGGAGCCACCTTCTTCCCGGCGGCCTTGGGAGCCTCGGCGGCCTTGGGGGCGGCTTTGGGAGCGGGGGCCTGCGGGGCTGGCGCCTGGGCGACCACTTGATGGGCAACGGTGGAGGGCACCGGGGCAATCACCGGCGCGGCGAGCAGGGTCACGAGCAGCTTCTCGAGGTACATGGCTTGGGCTCTCTCCAGGCGGGCGAGCGGCCCGCGTTTCCAACTGTACCTACAGACGGGGCCCCGGGCCCGGGATTCAAGGCCTGGGGGTAGAGGGCTTCTTGAAGATGCGCTTCCGTTGTTTCACGGCGAGCACATAGAAGCGGTCGCGCAGTTCCTGGGCCTCGGCCTCGGTCAGGTCTCCCACGCGGCCCAGGTGCTCCTCGCGCCAGGAGATCGCCCGGGTGATGCACGCGGAGGCCGCGGCGGAGATGTTCAGGCTCTGGCTGAAGCCGCGCATGGGAATCCAGAAGGTGCCATCCGAGCCCGCCAGCACCTCCGGACTCACGCCCTCGCGCTCGTTGCCGAAGATGAGGGCGATCTTCGAGTCGAAGCGCATCGAGTAGAGGCTGGTGGCATCTTCGCGGATGGCCGAGGCGTACAGGGAGAAGCCCCGCGACTTGAGGTGCTCGCGGCACGAGGCGAAGTCCTTGTAGAGCCTCACGTCGAGCCACTTGTCGCACCCCTGCCCCACCCGCGAGTTGGGCATGAAGGGCGCCTCGGGGTTGACGATGACGTGCACCTCCTGGAGGCCATTGGCCTCGCAGGTGCGGAGCACGGCGGCGATGTTGAAGCTGTCCTCCAGCCGATCGAGCACGATGGTGAAGGTGCGCGTGCGGTGGGAGATGACCTTGTCGATCTTCTCCTTGCGCACATCGAGCAGGAGGGACTCCGGGTCGATCGGAGCCTTCTCGAGCTTCTCGTAACGGGGACCGCCGCCAGCCATTACCTCAGGACCTCCGGGCCCGCTTCGGCGCGGCCTTCTTCGCGGGAGCCCTGCGCGCTGGGGCCTTCTTCGCCACCGCCTTCTTCGAGGAGGCCTTTCTCGCCGCCACCTTCTTCGCGGCGGCCTTGCGCACCGGAGCCTTCTTCGCCGCCACCTTCTTCGCGGGAACCTTCTTCGCGGCGGCCTTGCGCACCGGGGCCTTCTTCGCCGCCGCCTTCTTCGCGGGAGCCTTCTTCGCCGCGGCCTTCTTCGCGGGGGCCTTCTTCTCCGCGGTCTTCTTCATGGGGGCCTCGGCGGGCCGACGCTCGGAGGGGAGCGCCTTCTTCTCCGCCCGGGGCTTCGGCGGCGGCTCCACGTGCAGCTTGTCCGTCTTGCCGGTGAAGAGCACCTCGGCCACCGCGTCCAGCAGCGGCTGCATGCCCTGACCCGTGGCACACGAGACGGGGAACACGGCGATGCCGCGCTTGCGCATCTCCTCCGTCAACGGCGCGAGCCGCTCCTGCGCGTGCGGCAGGTCCAGCTTGTTGGCGGCCACCACCTGCGGCTTGCGCGCCAGCTCCTCGCTGTACTTGCGCAGTTCCTCGTTGAGCACGTCGAAGTCGTGCAGTGGATCACGCCCCTCGCCCTCGGCGCCCATGTCCAGCAGGTGGATGAGCACCTTGCAGCGCTCCACGTGCCGCAGGAACTGGAGCCCCAGTCCCACGCCCTCGCTGGCGCCCTCGATGAGGCCGGGGATGTCCGCCATCACGAAGGACAGGCCGTCCTTGTACTGAACCAGGCCCAGGTTCGGCACGAGCGTGGTGAACGGGTAGTCGGCGATCTTCGGCCGCGCCCGGCTCACGATGGAGATGAGCGTGCTCTTGCCCGCGTTCGGGTAGCCCAGCAGGCCCACGTCCGCCAGCAGCTTCAGCTCCAGCCGCAGCGTGCGCTCCTCGCCCGGAGTGCCTTCCTGGGCGAAGCGCGGCGTCTGCCGGGTGGAGGTGGCGAAGTTCATGTTGCCCAGGCCGCCCCGGCCGCCCTTGCACACGACGACGCGCTCGCCGGCCGTGTTCAGGTCCGCCAGCACCTCGTCGGTGTCGGCGTCGCGGATGAGCGTGCCCACGGGCACCTTGAGGATCAGATCATCCGACGAGCGACCGTTGCAGTCGCTGCCCATGCCGCCCTCACCGTTCTTCGCCCGGTGGTGCTGCTGGTAGCGGTAGTCCAGCAGCGTGGTGAGCTGGGGATCGGCCTCGAAGATGACCGAGCCCCCGTTGCCCCCGTCTCCACCGCTCGGGCCACCGCGATCGACGTACTTCTCCCGGCGGAAGGCAACGGCCCCGTTGCCTCCGTCTCCGGCCTTCACGTGGATGCGGACTTCATCGACGAATTTCATCCCAGACCCCAGAAATGCGGAACGGGCCGCCTCCGCGTCCAGCGCCAGAGGCGTATGGACCGGGAGCGACCCGCTCGCGAGGCAACCCGGGGAACCCGCTACCGCCAGGCTCCCCTTTCAGACGACACCTGACTAGGCGCTCGCCTGGGCCGGATAGACCGAGACCTTCTTGCGGTCCCGACCCTGCCGCTCGTACTTCACCACCCCGTCCACCGTGGAATAGAGGGTGTAGTCACGACCGAGCTTCACGTTGGCGCCCGGGTGGATGACCGTGCCGAGCTGCCGCACGAGGATGCTCCCCGCGCTCACGGTCTCGCCCGCGAACACCTTCACGCCGCGGTACTGCGGATTGGAATCGCGACCGTTGCGCGACGAACCCTGTCCCTTTTTATGAGCCATGACACCGATTCCTGATGCTGCCGGCGCGCCCCGCGGCGCTCCGGGAAGTTGTGACCCGGACTAGCCGGAGATGGAGGTCACCTTGACCTCGGTGTAGGGCTGACGGTGGCCACGGCGGCGCGTCCAGCCCTCCTTCTCCTTGCGGAAGTGCAGCACCTTGCGGTGCTTGTCCTGGGCGAGAATCTTGCCCACGACCCTGGCGCCCGACACGGTCGGCTGCCCCACCTTCGGGCTGTCGCTCCCACCGAGCATCAGAACATCATTGAAGGTCACCTCGGCGCCGACGTTCCCCGCGACCTTCTCGATCCGGAGCACGTCGCCCTCGGCCACGCGGTACTGCTTCCCGCCCGTGCGAATGACTGCGTACATCGTAGAACCCCTGAGTTTTGTTCCGGGTTGATTCAACCCGTGAAAGGCCGGCGCGCATTTCGGACGGGTAAACCCGCCCTACGATGCAAAGGGCGCCCGATCTACGGGAGAAGGCCAGGGGAGTCAAGGCAGATGCAGAGGGACGGCGCACATACTGCATCCTCCTGACACCCGCCCCCGCTCCAACCCTCCTGTGGACACGGGGAGCCCTACCCACCGCCCGGTTGCCTGCCCGGTGGGTAGGATAGCGGTTTCCCTTATAAAGGATGACCCCCCCATGAGGAAGTCCGGATGGTTGCTCGTTTCCCTGGCGACGGTGGCGATCCTCGGCGGGTGCCGGAGCGCGGCATGTGAGGAGCTCGCCGACGCCTATGCCGACGTGGCCCGGAAGTCCCAGCCCTGCCTGGAGAGCGCTCCCCTGCCCGCCTTCGACCCTGACTTGTGCGAACAGAACCTCCGAGAGTGCGACGGGGAGGATCTGGATCAGCTCCAGGCCCAGATCGTCTGCTACCAGAAGCTCGGCACCTGCCAGCCGGACCAGAGTGCGTCATTCCTCCAGGACATCACCTTCTGCGACAGCCATGCCCTGAGCAACGCGTGCGAGGCGGCCATCTTCTAGGTCCCCCAACTCCAGCGAATGGGCATCCCCGCTTCAACACACCGTGCGTAAGCGTCTTTACTCGCTCCCAGCATGCGAATCACTAGGATGCCCGCCCTCCTTGCGGACACTCGTGAGGAACAAGCGGGGACAAGACACATGAAGAAGATGTTCGGAATGGTGGCCCTCGCGGCCATGGCGCTGACGGGGTGTGGCGACGTCTGTGATGACCTCGAGAACGCGTACGACGAGGTCACCGAGAAGTACGAGCCCTGCCGGGACGCTGGCGAGGTGACAAGCATCGGCATCGACCAGTGCAGCGAGACGATGGAAAGTTGCACGGACGAGGACAAGGAGTCCCTCAGCAAGATGGCCGACTGCTTCCGGGACATGAAGACGTGCTCCCCCGCCGAGGAGGATAAGTTCGAAGCAGCGCTCCTCGGCTGCGCCCTCACCAACGTGGCCAACCTCAGCGAGCCCTGCGAGAAAGCCATCGCCGGAGTCGCCGAAGAGTGAGCCCCAGAGGCGCACTGCGCCCGCGGATAATCGCTCACGGCGCCCCTCCGTGAACCGGTGGCAATCCTGGCCCCGGTCCACGGCGTTCACGCTCGGGCGGTTCACGGTCCACCCGGCGAACCGCTAGAGTGCGCACGCCATGTCCCGTGCCACCCGCCGCATCCCCCTCGTCAACCTGTCCCACTACCGCTCCGGCAACGCCGAGGAGCGCGCCCGCTTCGTCCGGGTGTTCGGCGATGCCCTCAAGGAGTTCGGGTTCGTCTCCATCGAGGGCCACGGCATCGACGACGAACTCATCCGCCGCACCTACGAGGATGTGGCGTCCTTCTTCCACCTGCCGGAGCAGGTGAAGCACCGCTACCACGTCCCCGAGTTCGGCGGTCAGCGCGGCTACACCCCCTTCGGCAAGGAGCACGCGAAGAACCGCACCGTGGGCGACCTCAAGGAGTTCTGGCACGTGGGCCGCGACCTCCCCGAGGGACACCCGCGCCGCCCCAAACTCGCCGCCTACAACGTCTGGCCGGAGGAGGTGCCCACCTTCCGCACCCACACGCTCGCCCTCTACCGCGCGCTCGACGAGGCGGCGGCGGTGATGCTGCGGGCCGTGGCCGAGTACTTCGGCATCGAGCGCAACACCTTCAGCGACATGGCGCAGGACGGCACCTCCGTTCTCCGCGTCATCCACTACCCGCCCCTGAAGGAAAAGTTCATCCCCGGCGCGGTGCGCGCCGCCGAGCACGAGGACATCAACCTCCTCACCCTCCTGTGCGAGGGCACCGCCTCGGGCCTGGAGATCCTCACCCGCGACGGCGAGTGGCTTCCCGTGGACACGCTGCGCGGGCAGATCGTCGTGGACTCGGGCGACATGATGAGCCGGGTGACCAACGGCGTCATCCCCGCAACCACCCACCGCGTGGTCAACCCGCCCTCGGCCGCCGAGGACAACACGCGCTACTCCATGCCCTTCTTCGTGCACCCCCATCCGAAGTGCGTGCTCGAACCCCTGGAGTGCACGGTGACGCCGGACAAGCCGGGCCAGCCCCCCATCACCGCGGAAGCCTTCCTTAATCAGCGCCTGCGGGAGATCGGCCTCATCAAGTAGCGGGGGCCGCGTGGAACCTCCTGGGTCAGAAAAGGCGAAACCCAGCCCCGGGAAGGCGGCTGGGTTCCTGAACACCTGCTACGAGAATCAGTAGTGCGAGGTGGTCATGCGGGCGACCTTGCGCCGGATGCTCTCGCCACTCGTCGAGAAGCACTCATCGCTCACATCGCTTGCCAGGGTGAAGATGCAGCCCGAGAAGGCAACCTGGAAGTTCTCCTCGTTGGCGGTGGTGCACGTAGGCATATCGCTCACGCACTCGGCGAAGTCGCGGATCGCCGCCTGATCATCACTCGAGCAGTTCTCGAACGTTTCCTCCGCCTCGCACTGCTCGACGGACTCGTCCCGATTGGCGTCCGTGATACCACTGGAATAATCATCACCACAGGCGGCGCCCTTCTCACCGAGTTCCACGAAGGCGTCCACGAAATCCTCGCACGCCGAGTTACCGCAGCCCGTCAGAACCATCGAAGCCGCCATCGCCGCGCACAGCACCCGCGCCAACTTCTTCATCTCTTCTGCCCCTCTTTTGAAATGGAAACACGTCGACTGCGGCGCCAATCCTAGTGGATGTCACCCCGGACGTGAAAAACTCTTGAGCCGGGCTGACATCGAAGCGTCGTTTCTACAGCCTATGTGGAAATTGCTCCTGCTCGGATGGCTCGGAATGACTCCAGGTGTGGCCGTGGCCCGGGATTTCCATCCGCTCCTTCATCCGGGGAACCTCGACCTCCGCGTCGAAGGTGGGGCCTCGCTCCTGCCACCCTCCATCGAAGCGGGGATCAGCACGGAGCTCGGCATGGTGCGGCTCGGTGCCGGTACGCTCTCCGTCGGCGCGGAGATCGGCATCCATCAATGCGTGCTCGCGTGCTCGGTGCGCGACCTCCTCGACCTGCGGACGGTCTCGAACCGTGACATCCATGCCCTCGGCCGCGTGGGCTATCACTTCACCCTCGATGACAGGAATGACGACAGGATGAAGCTCTCTGGCTTCCTGCTCGCGGGTGTGATGGAAGCGCGCACCACCCAGCGCTCTCCGGACGACCACTATGAGGGACGTGGGCGGGGTCTGGCATTCGGTCTCGGAGTGGGCGGCAGCTACTTCCTCTCCCCGCCGTTCTTCGTGGGCGGCGAGGCCCGGCTGCGTTTCGCCTCCGGCTCCTATGACGACGGCCGTCACTGGGTCCGAGGAGGCCTCAGCACCCTCCTCCTGGCGGGCATCCGTCTGTTCTGAATCAACTGCCTTCCCGGCTCCGCCCGCCCGTGAGTAGGGTGATGCCGCCGCATGCGCACCCTGTCCTCCGCGAGGGCCCTCCGACCATGACCCCGTACGAGCAGCTCTTCCAGAACAACCGCCTCTGGGCGGAGGAGCAGTTGCGAGCCGATCCCGACTTCTTCAACCGGCTCGCGCGCGAGCAACGCCCGGACTTCCTCTACATCGGCTGCTCCGACAGCCGGGTGCCCGCCAATCAGATCATGGGCCTGTCGCCAGGCGACGTATTCGTGCACCGCAACGTCGCCAACCTGGTCAACAACGTCGACCTGAACGTGATGTCGGTCATCAACTACGGCGTCAAGCACCTCGACGTGAAGCACATCATCGTGTGCGGCCATTACGGGTGCGGCGGCGTGAAGGCGGCCATGCAGCCCCGGGACCTGGGCATCCTCAATCCCTGGCTGCGCAACATCCGCGACGTGTACCGCATGCACAAGGCCGAGCTGGACTCCCTCGAGGACGAGGCGCGGCGCTACGATCGCCTCGTGGAGCTCAACGTCACCGAGCAGTACACCAACATCATCAAGACGGCCGCGGTGCAGCAGTCCTTCCTCGCCCGCGGCTACCCCACCGTGCACGGCTGGGTGTTCGACCTGCGCAACGGGCTCATCAAGGACCTGAACCTCGACTTCCGGGAGACGCTGCGCAACATCCAGGAGGTGTATGACCTGACGGGCACTGTCTGGCGCTGAGGCGTGGCTACTCGCCCAGCTTCTTCTTGAGCAGCCCGTTCACCAGGGCCGGGTTGCCCTTGCCCCTCATCGCCTTCATCACCTGGCCCACGAAGAAGCCATAAATCTGCTTCTTGCCCGCCCTGTACTTCTCCACCTCGCCCGCGTTCTTCGCCAGCACCTCGTCCACCACCGCCTCGATGGCGCCCGTGTCGCTCACCTGCGACAGGCCCTTCTCCGCGATGATGGCCTCCGGGTCCTTCCCCGTCCGGAACATCTCCCCGAACACGTCCTTGCCCGCGTTCGCCGAGATGCTCCCCTTCTCCACCGCCGCCAGCAGGTTGGCGAACTGCACCGTCGAGAAGCGCAGCGTCGTCACGCTCCCGCCCTCGTCCTTCAGCAGCCGCAGCAGCTCCCCGAGGAACCAGTTCGACAGCCGCTTGTAGTCCTTGAAGTGCTGCGCCACCGCCTCGAAGTAGTCCGCCAGCGGGCGCTCCGCGCACAGAATCCTCGCGTCATACGCCGGCAGCCCGTATTGGCTCGTGAAGCGCGACATCTTCGCCCGAGGCAGCTCCGGCAACGACTTCGCCACCTCGTCGATCTGCGCGTCCGTCACGTGCAGCGGCGGCAGGTCCGGCTCCGGGAAGTAGCGGTAGTCGTGCGCCTCCTCCTTCGAGCGCATCGAGCGCGTCACGCCCTTGTTCGGATCGTACAGCCGCGTCTCCTGATCCACCTTCCCGCCCGACTCGATGAGGTCCACCTGCCGGGAGATCTCGTACTCGATGGCCTGCTTCACGAACCGGAACGAGTTGATGTTCTTGAGCTCCACCCGCTGGCCATACGCCGTGGCGCCCTTGCGCATCACCGACACGTTGGCGTCGCAGCGGAACGAGCCCTCCTCCATGTTCCCGTCGTTCACCCCGAGGTACACCAGCACGTCCCGCAGCGCCTTGAGGTAGTCCACCGCCTCGTCCGCGCTCCGCAGGTCCGGCTCGCTGACGATCTCCAGCAACGGCACGCCCGCGCGGTTCAGGTCCACCAGACTCTCGGAGGCCGACGCATCGTGCACGCTCTTGCCCGCGTCCTCCTCCATGTGGATGCGGCGCACGCGGATGACCTTCTCCCCCTCGGGCGTGTCGATGGAGAGCTGGCCCCACTCGCAGATGGGCTGGTCGAACTGGGTGATTTGATAGCCCTTGGGCAGATCCGGATAGAAGTAGTTCTTCCGGCTCCACACGCTCGTCTTCTTGATGGTGCAGCCGAGCGCCAGTCCCGTGCGGATGGCGAACTCCACCACGCGCGCGTTGAGCACCGGCAGCACCCCGGGCAGGCCCAGGCACACCGGACAGGTGTTGTGGTTCGGCGCCGCGCCGAACTCGGTGGAGCAGCCGCAGAAGATCTTCGTGTTCGTCAGCTGTTGGGCGTGGACCTCGAGCCCGATGACCGGCTGGAAATCGCTCAGGGGCATGGCGTCTCCCGGAAGTCCTCTCTCAAATGGGGGCCTGGCGGCGCACGTAGTCGTGCTCGCGCTCGAAGGCCCGGGCAATCCGCAACAGCTTCGCCTCGTCGAACGGGCGGCCCATGAGCTGCAACCCGATGGGCAGGCCCGCCTTCGTGAAGCCGCACGGCAGTGACAGGCCGGGCAGTCCCGCCAGATTGCACGGCAGCGTGCACACGTCCATGAGGTACATGGACAGCGGGTCGTTCACCTTCTCGCCCAGCTTGAAGGCCGGCACCGGCGACGTGGGCGTCACCACCGCGTCCACCTGGGTGAAGGCCTTCGCGAAGTCCTCGCGGATGAGCGTCCGCACCTTCTGCGCCCTCAGGTAGTAGGCGTCGTAGTAGCCCGCCGACAGCGCGTAGGTGCCCAGCATGATGCGGCGCTTCACCTCGGGGCCGAAGCCCTGATCGCGCGTCAGGCCGTACATGTCCTTGAGGCCCTTGGTATCGCGCGCCCGGTGGCCATAGCGCACGCCGTCGTAGCGGGCCAGGTTGCTCGAGGCCTCCGCCGGGGCGATCAGGTAGTAGGCCGCCAGCGCGTACTTCGTGTGCGGCAGCGAGAGGTCCACCAGCGTGGCGCCCAGCCGCTCGTACTCCTTCAGGGCCGCGCGCACCGACGCCTCCACCTCGGGATCCATGCCCTCGACGAAGTACTCGCGCGGCACGCCCAGCCTCAGCCCCGCCACCCCGTGCTCCAGGTCCGCCAGGTAGTCCGGCACGTCCGCCGGCGCCGAGGTGGAGTCCAGCGGATCATGCCGCGCCAGCACCTGCAGCAGCGCCGCCACGTCCCCCACCGTGCGAGCCATGGGGCCCGGCGCGTCCAGCGACGAGGCGTAGGAGATGACGCCGTAGCGCGACACGCGCCCATACGTGGGCTTGAGCCCCACGGTGTTGGTGAGCGCCGCCGGCTGACGGATGGAGCCGCCCGTGTCCGTGCCCAGCGTGCCGAACACCTCGCGCGCCGCCAGCGCCGCCGCCGAGCCTCCCGAGGAGCCTCCCGGCGTCCGCGTCAGATCCCACGGGTTGTGGCAGGGGCCGAAGGCGCTCGATTCGTTGGACGAGCCCATCGCGAACTCGTCCTGGTTGAGCTTGCCGAGGATCGGCAGGCCCGCTTCCTTCAACAGCCTCACCGAGGTGGCGTCGTACGGCGGGACGAAGCCCTCGAGGATACGCGAGGCGCAGGTCGTCTCCACGCCCTCGGTGAGGAAGATGTCCTTGACGGCCACCGGCACGCCATCGAGCGGCCCGAGCGGGTTGCCGTCCTTGCGGCGCGCATCGCTGGCCTCGGCGGCCGCCAGCGCTCCGTGCTCGTCCAGCCGCAGGAAGGCCTTCACCTTCCCATCCACCTGGGCGATGCGCGCCAGGCACGCCTGGGTGGCCTCCACGGAGCTCGTCTCCCTCGAGGCCAGCTTCGCCGCCAGCTCCAGCAGGGTCAGGTCGGTCAGCTGCATGGTGTCACTCCAGGATCTTCGGAACGGCGAAGCTGGTGCCCACCTTGGCCGGCGCGTTGGCCAGCGACTTCTCCGGGGGCAGAGAGGGCCTCGACACGTCCTCGCGCAGGAGCGAGGACGCGAGCGTGGCATGCGAGGTCGGCTCCACTCCGCTCACGTCGAGCTCCTGGAGTTGGTTCACCGCATCGAGGATGGCGGAGAGCTGCTCCGCGTAACGCGTCTCCTCCTCGGACGTGAGCGACAACCGGGCCAGGGTGGCCACATGGCGGACCTGCTCGACGGTGAGCTTCATGGCTCCGACCTCCTGATGAACTACTTGCCCTTGAAGAGGTTGAGAACGGCGCCCATCCACCTGCCATCCTTCTCGTGCGCCATCTGCTCCTGCAGCCGCTCCAGCTCGCCCGAGTCCAGGAAGACGCCATGGCAGTTGAAGCAGGTGTCGATCTCGATGTCGCCCCGCTTCAGCTCCTGCAGGTCCATGCCGCACTTGGGGCACTTCATGAAGTGCAGCTTCTTGAGCTCCTCGCGCTGCTGAGCGGCCATGGACTGGGACTGCTGGATGGCCAGCTTGCGCTTCTTCTCGATTTCCTCGCGCGCGAAGTACTCCTCTTCGGTCGACGACGGCTTGTCCTGGGTGGCCATGATGTAGGTCTCCTTTTCTTGATACTCGGCGCCGGAAACATACATGCTCCGCCACGGACCGGTGCCGCAAAGTGGCCGCCTCGTATACCGCCGGACGGCCAGCCGGAAAATTGACCGCCCCCCCTCCCTCCCTACACTCCGCGGACGGCTGCTACAGCCCGCTACGGGGAGTGTGAGAAGTCATGTCGGAACGGAAGGCCAGAGCGGAGAAGTCGGTCCTTTCGCGGCAGGAGATCGCCACGCGGCGCAAGGCGCTCGCGGAGAAGAAGGCGAAGCGAGGAGGAGGCGACGCGGGCCCCGGTCAACGGGCCCTCGTGGGACTCTTCCTGCTGGCCGCCTCGGTACTGTCGCTCGTGTCGGTGGCCACCTTCAGCGCGAAGGACCGCAAGGGCCCCGGCTTCGAGAACGCGGTGGGCCCCATGGGCCACCTCATCGCCGAAGGCCTGCGCGGAGCACTCGGGATGTGGGCCTATCTGCTCCCGCTGTGTGGCGTCTACGCCGCCATGGTCGTCTTCGTGGGCAGCCGGGAGCGGCGCCGCTGGCCGCAGATCGTGGCCTTCGTGCTGCTGACGCTGAGCGGCGCGGTGCTGGCCCAGCTCTTCATCGGTAACCAGCCCGGCCAGGCCCACCCGCCCGGAGGCTTCGTGGGCGCCACGCTCGGCGGCATGCTGGTGGGGATGTTCTCCACCGTCGGCACCATCATCCTGGTGACGACCGTGTGCGCCGCCGCGCTCATCGTTGGCACCCAGTACACCTTCCTCAAGCTGTGCTCGCTGGCGTGGGCCGGAGCGTGCGTGCTCGGCCGGCGCATCCAGGAGAACGCCCTCGCCATCTGGGAGCAGCAGAAGGTGGCCTACAAGGAGCGCCAGGAGCGCGCCGCCCAGGAGAGGGAGGAGGAGGCCGCCTTCCTCGCGCAGCTCGAGGAGGAGGAAGCGGAGCTCGAGGAGGCCGAGCGACTGGCCGCCGAGGCCGAGGCCGCCGATGCGGAGGCCATGGCCGAGGAGGCCGTACGCCTGGCCCGCCAGGAGGAGAAGGAGCGCGCCGCCGCCGCCAAGCAGGCCGCCAAGGACGCTCGCGAGGCCGCGAAGCAGGCGTCCCGCGAGAAGAAGCCCACCGAGGCCGCCGCCCCCGCGCTCGCTCCGGGAGCGGATCCGGTGTGGGCCAACTTCCTGGCGCCCTCGGCCGCCGCCAACGCGGTGCCCAACCCGCCTCCCGCCGACGCCGCGAAGGGCAAGCGCGGCAAGACGCCGAACATCGTCACCGGTCCGGTCCCCTCCGCGGAGCAGCCCGCCGCTCCGGCCGCGGAGCCCGCGGTGGCCGCTCCGCCCGTGGCCGCTGCGCCCGCTCCGGCGGCGGCCCAGGCTCCGGCCTCGCCCGCGGCCATCGTCCCGGCCCAACCCTCCGCGCTGGCGGCTCGCATGCCGCTCATCGTGGAGCCCAAGGCCCCGCCCAAGCCCACCGCCGTCGTCGCCAAGAAGAAGGACCAGGAGCAGTTCCAGTTCGTGGGCGGCCGCACCAGCTTCTCGCTGCCCCCGCTGGACGTGCTGGAGATCGAGAAGAAGGAGCGCTCCGCGCTGGACAAGGAGGCCTTCCTCACCACGGCGGAGAAGCTGCGCGCGAAGCTCGCCGACTTCGGCATCTCCGGCGAGGTGGTGGAGATCCGCCCCGGCCCCGTCGTCACCATGTACGAGTTCCTCCCGGGACCCGGCATCAAGGTGAGCAAGATCGCCGCGCTCCAGGACGACCTGGCCATGGCCATGGAGGCCATGCGGGTGCGTATCGTCGCCCCCATCCCCGGCAAGGGCGTGGTCGGTATCGAGGTGCCCAACCGCGATCGCGAGACGGTCTACCTCAAGGAGATCGCCGAGCAGGACGTCTTCCAGAAGTCGGCCAGCAAGCTGACCATGTGCGTGGGCAAGGACATCGAGGGCATGCCGTACGTCTTCGACCTGGCCAAGGCGCCCCACCTGCTCATCGCGGGTACCACCGGCTCCGGTAAGTCCGTGGCGGTGAACTCGATGATCATGAGCATCCTCCTGAAGTCCACGCCGGAGGAGGTCCGCTTCATCATGGTGGACCCGAAGATGCTTGAGCTCTCCGTCTACGAGGGCATTCCCCACCTGCTGCTGCCGGTGGTGACGGATCCGAAGAAGGCGGCGCTCGCGCTGCGCTGGGCCGTGGAGGAGATGGAGCGGCGCTACCAGATGCTGTCCGAGGCGGGCGTGCGCAACATCGCCGGCTTCAACAAGTTCGTGGAGACGCAGGACGCCGAGAAGGCCAACGCGAAGCCCGCCGAGGAGTCCGCGAAGAAGGCCACGCCGAAGAAGCCCAAGAAGGTGGTCGTGGTGGACGTGGCCACCCCCGAGGACGCCATCATCGAGGAGCCCGCGTCCGCCAGCGCCAGCTCGGGCCCCGGGGTCGCCGCGCCCAGGGACGACGTGGAGGAGCTGCGCGAGACCCTGCCCGAGCCCGAGGAGGCACCGGAGAGCGTCCAGGCCGCCGCCGAGGAGGACGACGACGACGGGATGTCCGACGCCGTGGAGGCCGCGCTCGAGGCCGCCGGCGCCGAATCGCCCCGCGAGGAGAAGAAGGAGTGGAAGAAGCTGCCCTACATCGTGGTCATCATCGATGAGCTGGCGGACCTGATGATGGTGGCCAGCCGCGAGGTGGAGACGTACGTGGCGCGCCTGGCGCAGATGGCTCGCGCGGCCGGCATCCACCTGATGGTGGCCACGCAGCGCCCGTCCACGGACGTCGTCACGGGCATCATCAAGGCCAACTTCCCCACGCGCATCAGCTTCATGCTGCGCTCCAAGCCGGACTCGATGACGATCCTCGGCACGGTGGGCGCCGAGGCCCTGCTGGGCATGGGCGACATGCTCATCATGCCGCCCACGAGCGCGCACCTGCAGCGCGTGCACGGCGCCTTCGTCTCGGAGAACGAAATCAAGAAGGCGGTGGACCACCTCAAGTCGCAGGGCAAGCCCGTCTACGACGAGTCCATCCTCAAGCCGCGCGACGAGGAGGGCGAGGGTGGCGGTGGCGAGGAGGACGAGCTGTCCGACGAGCTGTACGATCAGGCGCTCGCGACGGTGAGCGAGATGCGGGCGGTGTCCATCTCGATGCTCCAGCGCAAGATGCGCATCGGCTACAACCGCGCCGCGCGAATGATCGAGCGCATGGAGCGCGACGGTGTGGTGGGCCCGGCGGATGGCGCCAAACCGCGTGAGGTGCTCATCCGCGCCGTGGGAGAGATGCCCGGCGCCGCGTGAGCCCTGGGCCCTCCGCTCCCATCCCCCGGGTCGGAGGGCTCCATCCGATAGCAGTCATGAAAGAACCGGAAGAGTCGGGAATGTGAAGAAGAACCGCGTGTCCTCTTTCCCGTGCCGGTCCTTTCTCTACCCTGCGAGTCCTGATGAAACTTTACACCCCATCGGGTTCCATCTCCCGGGCGCTGGTGGTGCTCGCCACCCTGACGGGAGCGCTGTTCGCCCCGGCCGCGGAGGCCCAGAATGGCGCTCCGAGCCTGGACGTCAATCGCTTTCACCCCGCGCCGGGCTCCGGCCGTCTGCTCACCGTCGACCTCGCCGACGTGGGCCGCTCGCCCGGGGTGGTGTCCCAGTTCGTGCTGCACTACGCGGACCTGCCGCTCGCCTACACCTTCGGCGATGAAGTGACGGGCAAGCTGGTGAGGGATCGCATCACGGCGGACCTGTCCTTCGCCTTCTCCCTGCTGGACAGGGTGCAGCTCAGCGTGGCCCTGCCGGTGACGCTCCACCAGGCTGGAGATCTCATCACCTACCCGGACGTGGTGACGCGCGAGCCGCGCGCGCTTCCGGGCATCTCCGCAAGCGGGCTGGAGGACCTGCGGCTGGGCCTCAAGGGGCGCTTCTGGAGCAACGAGCAGTTCGGGTTCGGCGGTGTGGCCGAGGTGGTGGCACCCACGGGCAACGCCGGGAGCTTCCTCGGCTCGGAGAGCGTGACAGGCACGGCGAGGCTCGTCGGCCACGCCCGGTTCCAGCGGCTGACGGTGGCGCTCAACCTCGGCTGGCGGTGGGCGGCGAGCGAGCAGCGGTTGCTCAACATCCGCTCCGGCAACGGCCTGCTCTACGGCGCGGGTGTGGAGGTCGAAGTCGCGCGCTACGCGAACATGCCCATCTCCCTGCTCGGTGAGGTGTATGGGCTGGCCGCTCCAGGGGCCACCGATGGCGTGAGCAGCCCCGCCGAGGCGATGCTCGCGGGCAAGGCGCAGGTGCGTGACTGGAGCGTCTTCCTCGGCGCGGGCTCGGGACTCAACGCGGGCTATGGAGAGCCCCGGGTGCGGGTGATGGCGGGCCTGTCCTATTCGTGGCAGTACCGGCCGAAGCCGCCGCCGCTCGTTCCGCCCTCCGTGCTCCCGGTGATTCCGTCCCAGCCACCGAGCATCACCGTGGGCGAGCAGGACGTCCGCCTCCAGCTGTGGGAGCCGGTGTATTTCGCCTTCGCCAAGGACACCATCGACCCGGTGAGCTTCCCGCTGCTCGACGAGGTGGCCCGCTTCATCCGCGAGCACCCCGAGCTCGGCCCCATCCGCATCGACGGCCACACGGATGACGTGGGGAGCGATCAGTACAACCTGGAGCTGTCGCAGCGCCGGGCCAAGGCCATCCGCGAGTACCTCGGCACCAAGGGCGTGCCGGCGGAGCGGCTGAGCCATGTGGGCTACGGCAAGCGTTGCCCCCTGCTCTCCAATGCGACCGAGGAGGGCCGTGCCGTCAACCGGCGGGTGGACTTCATCCTCGTCAACCGCGAGCGCCGCCACCCTCGCCCCGGCGAGTGCCCCGAGCGGCCCACTCCGACCCCGGCCCCCACCCCCACCCCGAACCAGGCCCAGTCCCGAAAGTAAGGAGCAACCATGCGCCATGCCCCCTACTTGATGTTGGTGGTGCTCGCCGCCTCGGCCGCGCCGGCGTTCGCCTTCGAGGACGTCAACTGCAACGGCATCGATCGCTCGGTCGAGAAGGATCCCACGTCCTTCCCGCCGAGAGACTGCATCGACTATTCGCTCAACGGCCTGTCGTGCCGAGAGGGTGAGCTCCCCCCGTTGCGCGCGTGCGATGACTATGTCGCTCAGGGCCCCGGACAGGCGGCCACCTGCGGCCCACAGCTCGCCGTGGACCAGGACGCGGATCGGCTCGGTGACGCGTGTGACAACTGCCCCGCCCTGGCCAATCCCGACCAACTGGACTCGGACGGAGATGGGGTCGGGGATGCCTGTGACATCTGCCCCGCCCAGGCCAATCCCGACCAGCTGGACTCGGATGGAGATGGGATTGGTGACGCGTGTGACAACTGCCCTTCCCGGGCCAATCCCGACCAGCGGGACTCGGACGGGGACGGAGCCGGAGACGTGTGTGACGTCTGCCAGGGCCAATCCAATGCGGATCAGCGGGACTCGGACGGGGATGGGCTGGGCGATGTGTGTGACAACTGCTCGGGCCGCGCCAACCCCGACCAGCGGGATGAAGACGGGGACGGGCTGGGGGATGTGTGCGATGTCTGCCCCGCGATCGCCAACAGCGGCCAGCAGGACGTGGACGACGATGGGGTGGGCGATGTGTGCGACATCTGCCCGTCAGTGCCCAACCCCCAACAGGAGGACACGGACGGCGATGGCCTGGGCAATGCGTGCGATGTCTGCCCCGCCAAGGCCGGCACCTCCCAGGTCGACGTGGACGGCGATGGCGTGGGCGATGCGTGCGACAACTGCCCGCAGGACGCCAACACCGACCAGGAGGAGTCCTCGCTCTACCCGGGGCTGGGCGCGGTCTGCACGCCGGGCATGAGGGGCGGCGGAGGCTGCTCGACGGACGGGGGCGGCCTGGGCGGAGTGCTGGGAGGGAGCGCACTCGGAGTCGTGGTGCTGCTGCTCGGCGTGAGCCGTCGGCGCAAGCGGACCCCCTGAGCACCCGGGCACGGGGCGGGATACAACTCCCGCCCATGACCGTTGCCCGCACGATGATCGTCACCATCAACCGCTTCCGGACGTCCGCCGAGGAGGCCGAGCGCCTGGAGGCCTCCTTCCAGTCGGAGGATTTCAGGGCGACCAAGGCGGCCAGCGCCCGGCAGGACGCCATCTGCAGCATGTACGAAGTGGTGACGCAGTGAGCAGCTTCTGAAGAGCCGAACGGCTTTCCCGTTTGAAACCGGGCCAGCATCCGTTAAGGCGAGCCCCCCTATGGCTGAACGTCTCGCCCTCTTCGCCACCACCGCCCGCGGAACCGAGGACCTCCTGGCCGAGGAGCTCAAGGAGCTCGGCGCGCGCCGCATCCGTCAGGACCGGGGCGGGGTGCGCTTCATGGCCTCGCTCGACGAGGCGCTGAAGGTATGTCTCTGGTCGCGCATCGCCATGCGCGTGCTCTACCCGCTGGGCGAATTCGAGGCCCGCGGCGCCGAGGGCCTGTACGAGGCCGTGGCCAGCGTCCCCTGGGAGGAGCACCTGACGCCGGAGACCACCTTCGCGGTGGAGGCGACGCTCAAGGACAGCGAGCACAGCCATACGGGCTTCGTGGCGCTCAAGGTGAAGGACGCGGTGGTGGACCGGATGCGTGACAAGCGGGGGGCCCGGCCGGACGTGGACCCCCGGAATCCGGACGTGCGCGTGGTGGCCCACCTGGTGCGCGAGCGGTTGTCGCTCTCGTTGGACCTCTGTGGCGAGCCCCTGCACCGCCGGGGTTACCGGGTGCGTCCAACGCCGGCCCCGCTGAAGGAGACGCTGGCCGCGGCCCTGCTGCGCGCCGCGGGCTACACGGGCGAGGAGGGGCTGGTGGACCCGATGTGTGGCTCGGGGACGATCCTCATCGAGGGGGGCCTCATCGCCCGGAGACGCGCCCCTGGCATCAACCGGGACTTCGCGGTGGAGAAGTGGCCCCACCTGGGCGCGCGTGCACGGGAGTTGCTCGACGACCTGCGCGCGGATGCCCGCCGCAGCGAGCGCAAGGTGACGGTGCCGCTGCTCGGCTTCGACAAGGATCCGGAGGCGCTGGAGGCCGCGCGGCGCAACGTGAAGGCGGCGAAGCTGGCGGAGGAGATCCACCTCGAGGAGGGCGACGCGACGAAGCTCCCTCCCCTGCCCGAGAGCGGCGGACTCATCCTCACCAATCCCCCGTATGGAGACCGGCTGGGCTCGGGCGGACAGAAGGGAATGAAGACCTTCTATTTCAAGCTGGGCGACAGCCTGCGCTCGCTGCCGGGCTGGCGCGTGTGGGTGCTCTCGGGCAACCCGGCCTTCGAGAGCGCCTTCCATGCGCGCCCGCGGAGCCGACGCGACCTGTGGAATGGCCCCATCGCCTGCACGCTGCTCGGCTACTCGGCGGTGCCGGTGCGCACGGGCGCGCAGGGCTCAGAAGCGCCGCTCGGTGTGCCGGAGAAGACGCAGGATGTTGCTTCGGTGCGTCCAGAGGATGAGGGCGAAGAGCAGGGCTGAGAGCCACGCGTACTCGGGGGCGAGCGCGATGAGGGAGGCGACGGCGACGGCCGTCATGCCCCCGGCCAGGGAGCCCACGGAGCTCACGCGCCAGGCCGCCACGAGCCCCGCGTAGACGAGCGCCCCGGAGATGGCCGCCAGCGGCACGAGCACGGCGAGCACCCCGAGCGCGGTGGCCACGCCCTTGCCGCCCTGCAGCTTGAGCCACACGGGGTAGACGTGGCCGAGGAAGGCGGCGAGCCCCACCGCCGCGTGCACCCGGGGGGCACCGGGCATCAGCCACAGGGCGAGGGCCACGGCCAGGGCGCCCTTGAGCGCATCCAGCAGCAGCACCACCGCGCCGAGCTTCTTGCCGGCCACACGGGTGACGTTGGTGGCGCCGATGTTGCCGCTGCCGCTCTGGCGGACGTCCACGCCGCGCAGCCAGCGGGTGAGCAGGACGCCGAAGGGCACGGAGCCCGCCAGGTAACCGAACAGGAGAAGGGCGGCGGCGTGCAAGGAGCCCCCTAGGCGAGCAGGTAGGGGAACTTCGCCTTCACCACCACCCAGGCGTAGTTGACGAGGACGATGGCGGCGGCGGCGATGCGGACCCAGTGCCACTCGGTGGGCGAGAGCTCGAGCTGGGGGATGGGCATGGCGAAGACGAGGTGCAGCAACATCACCACGATCATGAGGGCGAAGAAGAGGGCGGCCACCGTCCCGAGCGGGTTGGCGTCCCAGGCTCCGGCGAGGTTGAAGTGAGCCACCCGGTCCGCGACCCGCGTCAGCCCGCAGCCGAGGCAGGGCCACCCGGTGGTTTCCCGCAGGGCACAGCCCCAGAAGGGAATGAGCCTGGCCACGGGGATGTAGCGGGCGACGAACAACCCGACGAGACCCACGAGGCCGAGCACGTCGGCGAGACCGAAGGTGCGGTTGGGCTTGGGGAGGGAGACCTTCACGTTGGGTAGTGTAACCGGGAAGGAGGGCTCCTTGCCCGGACAAAGGCTTCGGGCTATCGGTGAGGGATGAAGACCTTCCGCTCCGCCCTGCTGACGCTGTTCGCCCTTCCCCTCGTGGCGCTCGCCGAGGCCCCCGCCCCGGCCGCGCAGAAGCCCGCCGAGGCCGCCGCGAAGTCGGGGAAGGTGCAGGAGGATTGTCCCCACCCGCCGCCCCCCGCGGATGCGAAGCCGGCCTCGGGCTGGACGCTGACGCGCGGCGAGGCGCTGAAGGGGGCCCCCGCGGTGACGCTCGCCGAGCTGCTGACGAAGCCGCAGGCCCACGACGGCAAGACGGTGCGCGTGGAGGGCCAGGTGCGCAAGGCCTGCCAGAAGAAGGGGTGCTGGATGGAGCTCGCCGAGGGCCAGAAGGGCGCCGGGGTGCGGGTGACGTTCAAGGACTACGGCTTCTTCGTGCCCGTGGACTCGGCGGGCTCGGCGGCGCGGGTGGAGGGAGTGGTGAAGGTGACGGAGCTGAGCGAGGCCATGGCGAAGCACTACGAGGCCGAGGGCGCCATGGTGCCGCGTGGCGGCGACGGCAAGCCGCGCGAGGTACAGCTGGTGGCCACGGGCGTTGAGCTGCGCCGCTGAACGATGGCACGCGGCTTCAGCATGAGGGGCGTGATGGGCGCGGCCGACCGGGCCGTGCAATACGCCCGGAACTGGTTGCTATCGGCCGAGCCCGGCTCGCGGATCCACGACGTGCAGGAAGACCCGCGCTTCCAGCACCGCGGGGTGGATCTGCTGTGGGAGCTGCCCTCGGGAGAGGTGCGCGGCATCGAGGTGAAGGGTGACCGGCAGCCGCGCCGCCGGCGCTACTTCTTCGAGCTGGTCTCCAACCTGGAGCGGGACACACCGGGCTGCTTCCTCTACAGCGGCGCGGATCTGCTGGTGTACGTGTTCCTGGCGCAGGGGGAGCTGCACGTGCTGCCGTTGAAGGCGGTGCGCGAGTGGTTCCTGCCGAGGGCGAAGTCCTACGAGCTGCGGCACACCTTCACGCAGACGGGAGCCATCCGCTACACGACGGTGGGAGCGGTGGTGCCGGTGAAGGATGTGCAGGAGGCGGTGCCCGAGGTGAAGTTCATCCCCCTGCCCCGCCGGGGACGCACGGCGGAGGAGACGCAGTCGACGGGGGAAGGACCTCCCGTGCCACCGGAGGCCCAGGACAAGCCCGAGGAAGACGTGCCCTACTGACCCTCGCCCCCTGGGAGAGGGACGGGGTGAGGGTCTAGGGAACCCCGGTTTCAACCCGTGGCCCCAACCGAGGGACCACGGGCTGCAACCCGTCAGTGCTGGTGCTGGTGGCGCCGGTGGCCCGGGTGGGCCTCGTCGTGGGCCTTCTCGACGCGGGCGCGGTCCTGGGAGAGCGCCGCGAGCGAGGTGCGGTCGCCGAGCTGCTTATAGGCGTGCTCCAGGCGAGCGACGATGTCCAGCGCGAGGTGCCAGTCCTGGGCGCGCTCGGCCTCCTCCAGGATGGGGCGGCCCACGGCGGCGACCCTATCATTGGCACCCAGGTGCAGCAGGCCATCCACGGCGAGCACGCGAGAGATGGGCGCGCGCGAGCCATCCGTGGCCACCTTCTGCAGGTCCTCGAGCGCCGCGTCCCGCTCACCCCGGGCGGCGCGGATGATGGGCTTGGAAACACCGCGACGGTCGGGCAGGAGGAACTCCTCCAGGTCGGAGAAGGCCTCGGCGTGCTGGACGTGGCCGGCCTTGGCGAGCATCTCGGCGAGGTCGTCGAAGGCACGGGCGGCGCGCTCGTCGAACACGCGCAGGGCCTCCTGCATGAAGGCCGGCTCGGGCTCGCCCTTGTCATTGACGGGCACGCGCTGGCGCACCTCGTTCATGCGCGCGAAGGAGGAGTCCACGGGGGCCTGCTGCGAGCCCTGGAGGAGCTGGCCGAGGGCGCCCATGAGCTGGGCGAGGCTCTCGGAGAGCTCGTACGGGGCGAGCCGGTCGGACAACCAGCGCTTCCACAGCTCCCCGGCGGCGGCATAGGGGAAGGGAGCGAACTGACCGGTGCCCTTCCACTGAGACATCCAGCCCTCGGCGATGCCGCTGGGATACTTCTTCTCGGCGAGCTGGCGGAAGTCCGCCTCGCTCACCTGGACGCCGTAGTGCCCGAGCGTCCCGATGATGGCCTCCGTCGAGTAGTCCTTCAGCCCCTTACGCTGCCACGCCTTGTCCACGCGATCCGTGCTCACTGCGGATGCAAGCCTCCTGGCGCCTGGAAACGGCGCACGCGGCCTTCTAACAGAGAGAAGGCGACCAGGGGCAAGGGTTGGCCGCGCAGTGTCAGACGTAATGCGGAGCGACGTTCTCCACCCGGGGCCACTCGGTGGGCCGGCGCCGCCCGTCTTCCACGCGGCGGGCCAGGTAGGGCTGGCAGTTACGCTCCTGGAAGGCGCGCTTGAAGGCCGCGAAGCTCCCACCGGCCCTCCAGGCGTCCATGGCGGCCAGGCCGGCCTCGGGGCCACACTGGGCCAGCATGTACTCCACCCAGGCCCAGCGGGCCGAGGTGGGCCGCACCTCGGCGCGTCCCTTGAGGCCCCGCCGCAGTCGCTCCAGCCGGCCCTCCACCTCGCGGATGCCGGCGAAGGGCGCCCCATCCAGCGGCGTGTTGCGCTTGGCCACGAAGGGCGCCACTCCCAGCGCCACCGGGAGGATCTTCGACAGCTCCACGGTGAAGCGGGCCAGCTCGTCGATGTCGGCGTCCTCCTCCAGGGGCAGGCCGACGACGTTGTACACCTTGAGCTGCCGCATCCCCGCCGTTCTGGCGAAGTTCGCCGCGCGGATGATCTGCTCCTCCGAATGCTTACGGTCGACCAGGTCGCGCATGCGCTGCGAGGCCCCATCCGCGGCCACGGTGAGGTTGGTGGCACCTCCGCGCCGCAGCTGATCCACCAGCTCCTGGGTGAGCCGATCCGCGCGCAGCGAGGACACGCCCACCTCGCGGCCCGAGTCCACGAGGGTCCGCAGCAGCTCGACGATGCGGGGGTGGTCCGTCACGGCCGCGCCCACGAGGCCCACGCGCTTCGCGTGCTCGGGGATGAGCGACAGCACGCGCTCGGGCGGCACGGTGCGCATGCCCCCGTTGGTGGTGCGTCGCATGACGCAGTAGTGACACCCGCGCGAGCAGCCGCGCTCGGGCTCGATGAGGAACATCGAGCGCAGCTCCGTGTGCGGGGTGATGATGGCCGAGCGGGCGGGCAGACGCGCGTCCGAGGCCTTGGCGACGTGGTAGCGCATGCCGCCACGGCCCGCCACTCGGAAGCCGGGGATGCCCGCCAGGTGCGTGAGGAGCGCGTCCTTCTCCATGGACGCCGCCGCTTCCACCAGCACGTGGATGAGATCGTCGGCCTCTCCCTGCACGAGCACGTCCACGAAGGGCTCGAGCGGATCCGGATTGGAGAAGGTGAGCGGCCCGCCGGCCACCACGAGGGGATGGCGCTCGTCCCGCTCCTCCTTGAGGAGGGGGATGCCGGACAGTTCGAGCATGGAGAAGAGCCCGGACAGCTCCAGCTCGTAGGCCACCGAGAAGGCCAGCATGTGGAAGCTGGAGACGGGGGCCTGTGACTCGAAGGTGAAGAGGGACGTGCGCGTGCGGCGGTAGGCCTCCACGTCATCGGGCAGGAAGGCGCGCTCGGCGGTGGCCCCCGGGTGGGAGTGAATCTCCCGGTACATGGCCTGGTAGCCGAGCGAGCTCATCCCCACGTGGTAGGGGCTCGGGTAGCAGAGGGCCACCCGGTAGGGCGCCTCCTTGCGGAGCGTGCCCTGCTCGTCCGCCAGCAGCGCCGCGACACGTTCAACGAGTGAGTACCGACCCTCCATGCACCTTCCCGACGAGTCTCGAAACGGAGTTCAACCGTCCATAAACACCGCGGCCCCGGGCTGCCACTCCCACGTGGGGGAAGAGCAACCGGGGCCGCGATTCACTTCAGGCGTCTACGGCCGAGGCCGAGCTCGCCTCCTTGCTAGTCGACGAAGGAGGGAACGTCCTTGGCCAGCACGCAGAGCTTCAGGGTCGGGTGGCAGGTGACCGCCATGTCCGGGTTGATCAGCGAGCCCTTGCCGCAGTTGAGCGCCGGCTCCTCGGGGTGAGCGGGATCGCACGGACGGGCCGGCCACATGGCATGCACCTCGTACTCCGCGGTGCAGCCATCGCGGGTGTAGGTGAGATCCGCCCTCAGCTGGGTTCCCGGAGCGCGGGGGGCCGAGTAGACCTCCACGTTGGAGAACTTGTAGCTGATCTGCGTCGCGTCCTCCGTATCACTGGAAGCAGCCGCCACCGAGGCCTCGCTCAGCGTCTCCGCCTTGCAGAAGTCGTTGGCATCCACTTCCGAGCCCAGGGAGCCGATCGCCGTCTGCTTGCTCTGGTCGCTGCTGGTGTCGCGGGCGCCGCGGGAGGCGAGCCCGGCCGGCCGCAGCGCCAGGACGTTGGAGTTCTCCTTGTTCGGATCCCGGTACTTGAAGACGCCAACCAGCTCACCCGGCGGCAGGGGCCGCACGCACGTCGGCTGCCCCTCCTTGAGGTCATACCGGGCGATCCAATTGATCGAGTCCTGCACGACGCAACCCGCGGAAGGCTGCTCGATATCGCAAGCCGTCACGAGGAGACCCGCCCCGAGCACGGCTACCACCGTTGAAACGCGCTTCATGGTCATGTGCTTGAGTTCCAATCCGTTTGGGGCTGCTTAGAAGGTGTACCGGACGCCGAAGCGAACCTGACGCGGCGACTGATACTGCGTCGGCTTCTTGAAGTTCGGGTTCACGTCATCCGCGGTCATCGCACGCTGGTCGCCATTGGAGCCCACGACGACCACCTTGTTCGGCAGGTCAGCCGGGGTGCCGTCCTTCACCGGCAGCACGGCCGCGTACGTGTAGTTCTCATCCACCAGCGTTTCCGTCTGGAAGTTGAAGATGTTGAACACGTCCAGGGTGAAGGACACCGTGCTGGTCTTGGTGACGCGGTAGTTCAGGCCAATGTTGGTGTCGATGTTGTTGACCCAGGGCGTACGGCCGGCGGAGCCGCGCGGCAGCACGAAGCCCTCGCCCTCACCGTAGTCCACGTGGCCGCCCAGGTAGTTGATGGGCGTACCCGAGTTACCGCGGTAGGAGAGACCGAGGCTACCCGAGAAGTCCTTGGTGAAGTTGAACTCCTTGGCACCGAAGACCTTGACGGAGTGGGTGCGGTCGTAGGGGAGCAGACCGGTCCGGTTGTCCAGCAGCGAGATGAGGTCGAAGTCGGACAGGATGTTCGGGTCGAGCTGGCCGGTCTCCGGGCGGAAGAGGCCCGGGTAGTTACCGTACAGCCGGGACCAGGTGTAGCTCGCCTGGGCCAGCCATCCCTCGCCGAAGGCGCGGGTCAGGGCCACCGTCACCGCGTTGTAGGTACGCTCCGGCGTCGGGAACTCCTTGGCGAAGCCCGAGCCCGGGTTGCCCAGGAAGTACGTGGCGCCGTCATCGCGGCTCATGTCCTCGATGACCGAGTTCATGGCGCGGTGGGTGTAGGTCGCGGTCAGGCGGGTGTTGGCCAGGAGCTCGTACTCGGCGCCCACCAGGTACTCGGTGGACGACTGCGCCGAGATGTCCGGGTCGACCGAGAGGTTCTCGAGCTTACCGCCCGTGTAGAGACGGCTGGGGTTGCGGCTGCTCTCGGCGGACTCGAAGATGTAGTCCGGATCCGCGCAGTTGCCACGCTGGCCCGCGAGCGTGCTGGGATCGCAGCCCTCGGCATCCGCGCTGGCGGCCACCCGGTAGGTGTTGTAGCGCGACTCACCCGGGAACTGGCGGTCCACCAGGTTGAGCGGCACCTGCTCGTAGTACCGCGCGTAGTTCGCGTAGACCTTCATCTGGCCGTTGCCGAGCGGATCCACGATCACGCCCACGCGCGGCGACCACTGGTTGCCCAGCACGAACGCGAGCTGATCACCACCGTACAGCGACTGCACGTCGTAGCGCAGACCGGCGTTGATCGTCACCCGGTTGGCGATGGACCAGCTGTCCTGCACGAAGCCACCGACGGTGATGCTGGAGTTCGTCGTGTGGAGGCTCGCCAGGTTGACCGGGGAGTCCGGACCCGTCTGGTAGCCGTAGCGGCGGAAGTCGGACCAGCCGATCTCACCGTTGCTGAGCTCCACCTCCTGGAAGGAGACTCCGCCCGAGATGGCCTTCGTCTGATCATAGACGAGCATCTCGGTGTCGGCGCCCGCCTTGATCACGTGCTGACCGAAGAAGTTCGCCAGGTAGGTGGCCTTGACGTTCGCCTGGTAGCGGTCGATCAGCGTCTTGGACATGCCGCCAAAGCCACCGATGTCGTAGGCCTGCACCGGGCAGCGCGCCAGCTGCTCTTCCGGCGTGGTGCCGCAGTACTCGGCCGTGGTGGCGATCCCAGGCAGGGACTCCAGGCCCACCAGCGAACGCGGGTAGACGTACGTCACGCGGGAAAGGCCCGCCAGACCGTTGCCCGAGAGAATCTCCTTGTCGCCCTCGGGGGTGCCCAGCAGATCTCCGCTGCCGTCGATGGGCAGGGTGGAGGCCGTCTGGTGGAACACACCGACGTTGGCGTCGAGCAGGAGCTTCTTCTCCATGAACGAGCCGGCGTACTTGAGGCCAACCGCCGTGCTGTTGGTGTTCACCTCCGACAGACCGGTCGCATCCGGGCTCGCGTCGATGCGGCTGATGACGCCACCGGTCAGGCGGTTGATCGTCAACCGGCCATTGCCACCGCTCGTGGTGGGCGAGGTGTTGACCGACAGCGAGAGGTTGTGGTCCTGGTTGATGAGGTAGGTCAACTTACCCATCGCCTGGACGCTGCGCTGATCGGCGAAGAAGGTGCGCTCGGAGCCGGGGATCAGGCGGGTGGCGGTGGGGTTGCCGTCCGCGTCGAACTCGGTGTAGGCGTTGAGGGTACGCAGGTGCTTCCACCGGGTCGCCGACGGAGCCACACCGGCGAAGAACCACAGCTTGTCCTTGATGATCGGACCACCGAGGGTGGCGCCGAGGTCACCCAGGTTCGCCAGAGAGCTCTGGCCGGTGATGACCGAGCCGCTGCTGCTGATGGCGGTACGGGTCCCCTCGAGGGAGCCCGGGGTCCAGTTGGCGAACACCGTGCCGTGGAACTCGTTGGAGCCCGACTTGGTGACCGCGTTGACCACGCCGCCCGTGGAGCGGCCGTACTCCGGCATGTAGCCGCCGGTGATGATGTTGACGTCCTGCACGAACTCCACGCTCAGCGGGCTGGCGTTGATGCCGAACGCCGCGTCGTTCGTGGACAGGCCGTCCACCACGTAGCCGTTCTCAGGCGAGGTGGCGCCGTTGATGGACACACCGTACTGGTCGCTCTGCGCGCCAGGGGCCAGCTCGGCGAGGCTCTCGAAGGAGCGCGACGCGCCGCCACGGCCCGACGGACGGTTCACCGCGATGCGCTTGATGAAATCCTGGTCGACGCTGACGCCCGTGTTGGTCGAACCGACGTCGATGGTCGGCGGGCGGGCCGTCACCTCGATGAGCTCGGTGAAGCTCTCGGGCAGCAGCTCCACGTTCACGCGGATGGTACGGTCCAGGCGCAGCTGGATGTCCGGACGCGAGAACGGCTTGAACGACTCCTTGTCGAAACGCAGGGTGTAGACACCCGGCGGCAGCTGGGGAATACGGTACTGGCCCTGAGCGTCCGTAACGACGACCTGCTCGCCCAGAAGGTTGGGCGACGTCGCGGTGACGACCACATCTGCGACCGGCTTCTTGTTTTCGGCGCTAACGACCGTACCGACGATAACGCTGTCGGCATAAGCCGCGGTCCCGTACGACAGACTCGCGACCACGACCACTCCAGTTGCCCGGAGCATCCGTCTTACTTGCATGCTGGGAACCCCTCCAAGGTGGGCTTGCACTGCAACTAAAATGGTCCGGGAAAATATCCGAGGTCCACCAGTTGTCAATATGCCGTTGCTTTTTGGTGACTACTGGGGCATTGCGCGATCAAACAGGTGGCCTCCAGGGTGGGGTCACTTGCACCCGTCCCCGGTTTTTGTAATGTAGCGCGCCTTTTGCGATCCCGGTCAGGACGTGGTGGGAGTCCACCGGAGTAGAGGAGCGTAGCGCATGTTCGACTCTGTCCTTGACCGCGGACAAGGCCCCAAGTCTCGCTTCGGCGTGGGCGCCGTCATCTCGGTCGTCCTTCACGTCGGCCTGTTCGCCGCTGCGGTCTGGCTTTCCACCCGTCCTCCGAAGGAGAAGGAGAAGGAGGTGGAGGTGACGTTCAAGCAGGCGATGGCGCCTCCGGCGATGGCCGCCCCGCCGCCGCCTCCGCCTCCGCCGCCTCCGGCGAAGAAGAAGAGCAACCCCACCAAGAAGCCGGTGGTGAAGAAGCCGGACGTCATTGTCCAGCCCAAGGAGATCCCCCAGGAGAAGCCGCCCGAGGTGGAGCCTGATCCGAACGCCGGCCAGGAGGAGGAGGAGGCCAGTGAGGAAGAGGTGGAGGGAGGAGTCGAGGGAGGCGTGCCGGGCGGTGTGATTGGCGGCGTGGTGGGAGGTGTGGTTGGTGGAGTGCTTGGTGGACAGGTGGGCAGCACGGGAACGGACGTGCTTCCGTTCGGCGCGGGAATGACTCGCCCCGAAAAGCTTTCTGGTCCTGCGCCTCAGTACACCCGCGAGGCCCTCGAGGCGCGCGTCCAGGGCCTGATGATCGTCAAGTGCGTCATCACCACCGAGGGAGCTATCGAGCGGTGCCGCATCATCAAGCCGTTGCCCCATATGGAGCAGGCCGTGTTGGACTCGCTGTATGCGCAGCGCTACAAGCCGGTGACGTTCCAGGGTCGGCCCGTCCAGGTCGACTATACCTTCAACATCCGTCTGAGCCTGCCCCGTTAGTAGGGCTCCGCCGTTCGTCGTAACCGCCGTATCCCAACCGCGCTCGAGGAGGAGCGCTTCCCCCAGCCATGCAATTCACGCTTACCGAAATCTGGCACCACACGGGCCTCTTCGCCCGCTGCGTCATCTTCACTCTGGCGTTCATGTCCGTGTCGTCGCTGGTGGTGATGGCGGAGCGCATCATCGTCTTCCGTAAGACGCGCAAGGACTCGCGCAATTTCGCCGCCAAGATGGGCGCCATCCTGGCCAAGGGCGATCTGCAGCAGGCCGCCAACACCAACATGGGCAAGGAGATCGGCCACCTGGGCCGCGTCATCAGCTCGGGCCTGACGGCGTACCGCATCAGCCCGTCCGACAAGGACGTGGCGGTGGAGTCGGTGGCGCGTGCGCTGGAGCGCCAGGCGCAGCGTGAGGTGCAGAGCCTCAAGCGCGGTCTGGGCGTGCTGGCCACGGTGGGTTCCACGGCCCCGTTCGTGGGTCTGCTCGGCACCACGATGGGTATCGTGAACGCCTTCCAGCTCATGGCGGCCGCGGGCTCCGGTGGTCTGGGCACCATCTCCGCCGGTATCGCCGAGGCGCTCATCACCACGGCCTTCGGTCTGCTGGTGGCCATCCCGGCGGTTATGGCCTACAACTTCCTGTCGGGTTGGGTGGACGCTCGCTCGGTGGACATCTCCGAGTCGTCCAACGAGTTCCTCGACGTGGTGGCGCGCAACCTGGGCGGCGGCTCGCACGCCCCCCAGGCCTAGTCACCCCGAGATTTCCCGGCCCGCCTCCTCGTGCAACGGGTCTCCCGGAAGGGGAGACCCCACGTGGGGCGGGCGCTCTCATCTCTGGTAACAGGTGCACGCATGGGAATGTCCGTAGGTGGTCCCCAGGGGGGCCCGAAGAGCGACATCAACGTCACGCCGCTGGTGGACGTGGTGCTGGTGCTCCTCATCATCTTCATGGTCGTCACGCCCATGCTCCAGCGTGGCAAGTCCGTCAGCCTGCCCAAGGCGGCCAAGGTCGAGGACGACAAGGGCAGCACGAACGATCCGGATCCGATCATCCTCTCCGTCACCACCGACAAGAAGATGTTCGTGGAGCAGGACGAGTACGACGCGGCGGGGCTGGAAGCCAAGCTGAAGGACACGCTGGCCTACCTGCCCAACAAGAAGATCCTCCTCAAGGGTGACAGCTCCCTCTCCGTGGGCGATGTGCGCCAGGTGATGGAAGTCACCCGCAAGGCCAAGGCCAAGAAGATCTTCCTGGGTGTCGAGGAGCTGAAGAACTAGCCATGGCTACCTCCCGCAAGTTCGTCAAGCCGACGACCCCCCCGAACTCGGAGATCAACGTCACGCCGCTGGTGGACGTGGTGCTGGTGCTCCTCATCATCTTCATGGTCGTCACCCCGCTCCTCGAGAAGGACATCGAGGTGCGTATTCCGGAGACGGAAGATGTGCCCGTGGAGCAGATGCCGCAGGACAACAGCCAGCTGATCGTCAAGCTGGACGCCGATGGCACCTACTCCATCAACACGGAGCCGGTGTCGGCGGGCGACTACGTCAACAAGCTCAAGCGCATGCTGGCCGCCAAGTCGAAGGAGGACCGCATCGTCTTCTTCGTGGCGGACGACAAGGCCAACTACGGCAAGCTCGTGGCGGCCTTCGACGGCGCCAAGCAGGCCGGTGCCTTCGTGCTGGGCATGGCCACCGAGGACATCCCGGCCGGCGCCGCCGCTCCGGCGGGGGATCCGGCGGGTGACCCGGGCGCCGCAGCGCCGGCCCCCGCCCCGGCCCCGTAGTCTCGGTGTGATTCACATCCAGGGGCTCGTCGGTTAGAGTGGGACATTCCCATGCCCGACGAGCTCCTGGTTTTTGAGCAGACCCTCGAAGCGGTCTACGTGCGCGCTCTGCACGGGCGCCTCCCGCCTGCTTGCAAGGTGCGACTGCGCGAGGCGGGGTTGGACCTGGATCAAAAACTCCGCCCGGCGTACGCCTTCGACGCGTGGATGACGTTCCTGCGCATCACGGCCGAGGAGCTCTACCCCGGCGAGTCCCTGGAGCAGGGAGCCTTCAAGCTGGGCGAAGCCTGCATCGACGGCTTCCGTGAGACGATGCTGGGGCGCGCCGTGCTCTCGCTGCTGCGCGTGCTCGGGCCCCGCCGCGCCCTCATGCGCGCCACCCAGAACTTCCGTGCGGGCAACAACTACACCGAGTCACGTCTCAAGGAGCTGGGCCCGCGCCAGTTCGAGCTGTGGATGAACGAGGTCGGCCCCCTGCCCTCGTTCACGGCCGGCATCCTCCACGCCGGCCTGCGCACGGCCGGCGCGGAGAACATCCGCATCGACATGACCGGCTACGACGGCCACGGCTGCACCTACTGCATCAGCTGGAGCGAGGCCTCCGTCTCCTCGGGCGTGGCCGGCAAGGGCGACTCCAGGGCCGCCACCAGATCCGGATCCATCAGCTCCCTGTAGATGAACTCCGCGATGAGGCCCGTCACCATCCAGATGGGCAGGATGTAGAGCGACGTCATCTCCCAGAGGATGGCTCCGCTGTCCGCGTAGTACCAGATGCGGTAGCCCGTCAGCTTCTCCAGGAACAGCCCGCTGATGCCCTCGAAGAGGAGGATGGCGTGGCCGTAGAGCACCGCGCGCAGCAGGGTGTGCTGGCGGAAGGTGCGGCGGTAGATGGCCTCGATGAAGAAGAAGCAGGCCACGCCGTAGATGAGGAACATCCACAGCGAGCACTGGCCGTAGGCCGTGACGACGGGCGTGTCCCAGATGTCGTTGAGCCCCAGCCGGTCATCCACCCGCCACTGGAAGCGGAAGAGCATCTCGAGCACCGGCACGTGCCGGGCGATGCGGACCAGGTTGTAGAAGAAGATCTCCGACGACAGGCCCACCATTCCGTAGAGACAGAAGCGGAAGATGGCGAACGTCAGCTTCAGCCGCGCGTTGCGCTTCAGGTCCGCGCGACGGACGTGGAGGGCAGGGAGAGAACTCTCCGTATGAGGAGCAGGGACGGTGTGTTCCATGGCCCGTGAGATTAACCGAATTCCACGTTGGCCGTCCGCTTCCTGCCCTGCGGTACGAGCATGACTTCCGGATGCAGGTGCTCGACCCATGGGACGCGCCATCCGCGCCCGGGGACCTGAAGGAGAGAGCCGATCCTCGGAGAGGGACCGGTACGCGCATTGCTCCCGCGTGGCGAAAACCCTTCGGAGGGCGGGACATGCTGGCGCGGGTACGGTCGGGCGCGTTGATGGGAATCGACGCGGTGGTGGTGGAGTGCGAGGTGGATATGGCCCTGGGACTTCCCTACTTCAACGTCGTAGGGCTCCCGGAAGGGGCGGTGCGTGAGTCCAAGGTGCGCGTCGTCTCCGCGCTCAAGAACTGCGGCTTCGAGCTGCCCTCCAAGCGCATCACCGTGAACCTGGCCCCGGCGGACATCCGCAAGGAGGGCGCGGCCTTCGAGCTGCCCATCGCGCTGGGGGTGCTGGCGGCGGCGAAGCTGATGGAGGAGGAGCCCCTGTCGCACTACCTCTTCGGAGGGGAGCTGTCGCTGGACGGGTGGGTGAAGCCCATCAAGGGCGTGCTGCCTCTGGCCGTAGCGGCGCGTGACGGGGGCTACGAGGGCGTGATGGTACCGACGGCGAACGCGGCCGAGGCGGCGCTGGTGGAGGGCATCCAGGTGCTGGCCGTCAGCCACCTGCGCGAGGCCGTGGACCACCTCACCGGGGAGAAGCCCCTGCTCCCCTTCACCCGCGAGAATGCCTCCCCTGCCCGCTCACGGGCGCGCCAGACACCCCTGGACATGTCCGATGTCCGAGGGCAGGCGGACCTGAAGACGGCACTGGAGCTCGCCGCCGCCGGAGGTCACAACGTGCTGCTGTGCGGCCCTCCAGGCTCGGGCAAGACGATGCTGGCCCGGCGCCTGCCCGGCATCCTCCCCACCATGGGTTTCGACGAGGCCCTGGAGGTGACGAAGATCTACTCCGTGCTCGGCCTGCTGGGGGACGAACAGGCGCTGATGCGCGAGCGACCCTTCCGCGCTCCCCACCACACCATCTCCGACGCGGGCCTCGTGGGCGGTGGCCCGAACACGAGGCCCGGCGAGCTCTCCCTCGCACACCACGGGGTGCTCTTCCTCGATGAGTTGCCCGAGTTCCGCAAGAACGTGCTGGAAGTGTTGCGGCAACCGCTGGAGGAAGGCGCCATCCACCTGGCGCGCGCCACCCAGCATGTCACCTACCCCTGCCGGGTGATGCTGGTGGCGGCGATGAACCCCTGCCCGTGTGGCTACTTCAACGTCCCCGGTCAGCGCTGCACCTGCAAGGAGTACCGCATCCATGACTACCACTCCCGGGTGAGCGGCCCCCTGCTGGACCGCATCGACATCACCCTTCAAACGCGCCCGGTGGAGTACCACCACATCGCCCGGAATGGCGCTGAGGAGCCGACGAACGCGTACTACCGGGAGCGCGTGGAGGCCGCGCGCGAGCGCCAGCGGTTCCGCTTCCGCGACGAGCCGGGAGTGCATTGCAACGCCCAGATGCCGGTGCGGTTGCTGCACCGCTACTGCAAGCCCTCACCCAAGGCCGCGGAGAAGCTCGAGAAGGCCGTGCTCCAGTTCGGATTGTCCGCACGCGCCCATGACCGCATCCTCAAACTGGCTCTGTCCCGGGCGGACCTGGAAGGACACGACCGCATCGAGGAGGTGGACATGAACCTGGCCATCGGATGCCGACAGCTCGACCGGAGGGGGTGGCTGAACACCAACACCCATGGAGGCCCACCCGGCCGACAGGACGCCTTCAGCCAGCTGCTACCCCCCGCTCGGAGCTCCCGGCACCCGGACGATCCTTGAGCGTGCCCGCCTCCGCCCGCTTCTCGGGCCGCACCAGCTCGAGCAGCGGACCGGTGATGAGGCGGGCCGAGCGCTTGAAGGCGATGAACGAGTACGCCCAATCCAGGAGCACGGCCAGCTTGCTGCGGAATCCGATGAGGAAGAGGATGTGGATGCCAAGCCACGCCATCCACGCGCTGAAGCCCGAGGACTGGAAACGCTGGAAGGCCACCCCCACCGCCTTGCCTCGCCCGATGACCGCGTAGGTGCCTCGGTCCCAGTAGCGGAAGGGCTCCATCCCCTTCCCCTCCAGGTGGCGGCGGATGTTGCGCGCGGCGTGCTTCCCCTGCTGGATGGCCGCGGGCGCCACTCCCGGAATGGGGCTGCCGTCCTGGACGAAGTGCGCCAGGTCCCCGATGACGAAGACGTCCCGGCGGCCGGGAATCGTGAGCTCGGACGACACCTTGACGCGGCCCGCGCGGTCCAGCTCCGCCCCCAACGAGCCCGCCACCGGTGAAGCGGCCACCCCCGCCGCCCAGATGATGCACCGCGATGCGATGTGCTCCTCGCCAATGTACACGCCCGTCTCGTCGATATGGGTGACGCGCGTGTGGGTTCGCACTTCCACCCCGAGCTTCTCCAATGCCCGCCGCGCCTTCTCCGAGAGCGGCTCCGGGTAGACGGGCAGCACGCGCGGCACCCCCTCCAACAACAGGATGCGGGCCTGGGAGGGGTCGATGTTGTGGAAGTCCTTCGCCAGCGTGTGGCGGGAAATCTCCGCCAGCGCCCCCGCCATCTCCACCCCCGTGGGCCCCGCTCCGATGATGACGAAGGTGAGCAACTCCCGGCGCCGTACCGGGTCGGACTCGCGCTCGGCCATCTCGAAGGCCAGCAGCACCCGCCGACGGATCTCCAGCGCGTCGTCGATCGTCTTCAACCCCAAGGCGTACTTCGCCCACTCGTCGTGACCGAAGTAGGAGTGCGTCGCTCCGGTGGCGATGATCAGGTAGTCGTAGGACAGCTCACCGTCGGCGAGCAGGACGCGCTTGTTGGCCACGTCCACGCCCGTCGCCTCGGCGAACAGGACCGTCGACTCCCGGCTCAACAGGCCGCGGATGGGCGAGGCGATCTCCCCCGGGCTGAGCGTGGCCGTGGCCACCTGGTACAGCAGGGGCTGGAAGAGATGGTGGTTCTGCCGGTCCACCACGGTGACGCGCACCGGAGCGTTGCGCAGCGAACGTGCCGCGTACAGGCCGCCAAAACCACCGCCGAGAATGACCACGTGGGGGTACTTGTCGCCTTGGGTCGCCATGCACTGGAACTTCCTCCCGGCGAGTGGAAATTCAACGGAATCGACGTCCGCGCGTCTCCACCGTACACGGCGGCGATGGAGCGAGCTAGAAGGCCGCTTGATGAAGCTCCTGTCTCCTTTCATCGCACTCTTCCAGGCCGTCTTCCTCATCCTGTGGCTGGTGTTCTGGATTACCCTTTCCGGACTCGCGGCGCTTCTCACCCTCAACGGAGAGGTGCCGCTGATGATGGCGCGGCGCTTCTGGGCCCCCATGCATTGGCGTATCACCGGCTCGCCGCTGCTCGTGGAACCGCTGCCCGACGTCGACTGGAGCAAGCCCCACATCTTCTTGATGAATCACCAGTCCGCCTTCGACATCCCCGTGGCGTTCGCGGTGATTCCCGTGAACATCCGATTCATCGCCAAGCACGTGCTCAAGTGGGTTCCCTTCCTCGGCTGGTACATGGCGGGCACGGGGATGATCTTCCTCAACCGCTCCAACCGGCGCGAGGCCATGCGCAGCCTCAAGGAGGCCGGTGAGCGCATCCGCGCCGGCTCCAACATCCTCGCCTTCCCCGAGGGTACGCGCTCGAAGGACGGACGCATCCTCCCCTTCAAGAAGGGCTCCTTCGTGCTGGCCGTGGAGGCCGGTGTGCCCATCATCCCGATGGCCGTCGAGGGCACCAACGGCATGCTTCCTCCCGGCAGCATCCGGCTGCGCCGCAGTCCCATCCGCGTGAAGGTGGGCCCCCCCATCAGCACCGCGGGGCGCAAGGGAGCCGATCGCGAGGCCCTCATGCTCGAAGTGCGCGACGTCATCATCCAGCTCCATCGGGACATCGGTGGTGCGGGCGGAGAGCCCCAGGACACATCCACCGCGGGAAACAGTTGAGCCAGCCCAAGAACGGCCCTTCAGGGACCCGAACGACTCGTAAACAGGCGCCTCCCCAGGCTCAGTCTTCGGCGACTTGTTGTCCGACTGTCGGACAAGTGGAAGAGACGTGCGGCCGGAGGTCGGCATGCGCTGGCTCCGGTTGTCACCCCTGACAGGATGCTCCTCTCCTGGCTCAGGAGTTCGCTCTCGCGCACCGCTCCACCCGGCGGGACACCTCGCACCCAATGAGACGCCCGCGCACCACGTGCTCCGAGTGAGCCGGGCGCGGCACGGCCGTTGCTCATGCTCCTCGCGGCGCGCCGGAGCCATTCCGGCTCCGAGGCGCGGCCCACTCATGAAGGGCGGCGAGGTGCGACGATGAACAAACTGACGGAGAAGCTGAAGGCGGTGGCGGCGGCGGTGGCGGCGATCGAGAAGCAGTTCGGCAAGGGCGCGGTGATGCCCCTGGGCGGCGAGGTGCGCGAGCAGCGGGTGGCGGTCATCCCCACGGGCTCGGTGGGGTTGGACCGGGCGCTCGGCGTGGGCGGCTACCCGCGCGGGCGCGTGGTGGAGTTGTTCGGCAACGAGTCCTCGGGCAAGACGACGCTCACGCTGCACGCCATCGCGCAGGTGCAGGCCCAGGGGGGCGTGGCCGCCTTCATCGACGCGGAGCACGCGCTGGACGTCAACTACGCACGCAAGCTGGGCGTGCGCGTGGAGGAGCTGCTCATCTCCCAGCCGGACACCGGCGAGCAGGCGCTCGAAATCACCGAGCAGCTCGTGCGCTCGGGAGCGGTGGACCTCATCGTGGTGGACTCGGTGGCGGCGCTCGTGCCGCGCGCGGAGATCGAAGGCGAGATGGGCGACGCGCACATGGGTGTGCAGGCGCGGCTGATGAGCCAGGCGCTGCGCAAGCTGACGGGCGCGGTGAGCCGCTCGGGGTGCTGCATCATCTTCATCAATCAGATCCGCATGAAGATCGGCGTGGTGTTCGGCAACCCGGAGACGACCACGGGCGGCAACGCGCTGAAGTTCTACTCCTCGGTGCGCATGGAGATCCGCCGCACGAGCAACCTCAAGGACGGGGAGAACGTGGTGGGCACGCGGGCGAAGGTGAAGGTGGTGAAGAACAAGGTGGCCCCGCCCTTCCAGGAGGCGGAGTTCGACCTGCTGTACGGCGTGGGCATCCACCGCGCGGGCGAGGTGCTGGACCTGGCGGTGCACTCGGGGCTGGTGGACAAGTCCGGCAGCCACTTCAGCCTGCGCGGAGAGCGCATCGGCCAGGGCCGCGAGCGGGCCTCGGAGTGGTTGCGCGAGCACCCGGATGCCCTGGAGGGACTCGCCCGTGAGCTGGTGGGGATGACCCGCCCCGTCCCGGCGCCGAACCCGAGCGCCGAGATGGAGGCGCCCGCGGCGATGGCCTAGGCGCCAGGGGCCTCAAGCGACACCGGCACCTCAAGGCGGCGCTGGCCGGCACGCAGATACAACTGGCCTCCCTCGTCCTGCTCCATCAACTCGCCGAGCTGGTACTGGGCGTCCCGGGAGAAGCGTGCCCCGGCCCGGCCGCCCTTCACCCGGCAGGTGAGGACGCCCTCGGCGTCCACGGCGAGGGTGGCTGGCTCGAGCGCCTCGGCGGTGCGGTCGCTCAGGCGCACGGATACCCGCTCGTCCGGGGTGACATCCACGGTGCGCACCTCGTAGGCGGCGTCCTCCACCTGGACGTAGCACCAGTCCTTGCCAATCTGGAGCTGGTAGCGCCCCTGCTCGTCGAGGACGAGCGAGGTGTTGAAGAGCTCGATGATGCGCGGGTGCTCGATGGGCTCGTCATCGTGCCACCAACGCAGCCGCGCATCGAGCCGGATGCCGCTGTCCTCGCGGGTGTGCCAGCGCTTGCCGGGGGGAGGCGGTCCCGAGGGAGGTCCTGGAGGCGGTTGGGTCACGTCTCGTTATCTGCTCGCCCGAAGGCGGCCGGTCAAGCCAACGCGCCCGGCCCTACCAGTTCCGGACAAGCTCGGTATAGCCGCGGAAGGCCACCGCGCCCCAGAAGTTCACCAATATTCCGAAGACCACCGTGGCCAGCACGGCCCGGTTGCGCAGGGACCAGCCGCTAAGGGCGAAGAGGAGCAGGAGGTAGGGCGTGTAGTCGATGCTGAACCGGAAGCCGAACTGCATGTAGCCGTCGTTCTGGTAGAAGAGCCCGGGCAACGCGGTCACGGCCACGGTGAGCCACAGCGGCCAGTGCAGGCGCGGCCTCAGCCTCGGCACCACCAGGAAGACGAGCAGCGGCAGCGTCAGCAGCAGCGACAGGCCATGCGGGTTGTACCCCAGCCGCAGCGGGTTCAACGACACCTTCGGCAGCAGGAGGAAGGCCGCCTCCAGG
Source organism: Archangium violaceum (assembly GCF_016859125.1). NCBI lineage: Bacteria > Pseudomonadati > Myxococcota > Myxococcia > Myxococcales > Archangiaceae > Archangium > Archangium violaceum. The sequence continues at coordinate 398,187 of NZ_CP069338.1, forward strand.
TTGCGAGGCAGGTAGACCAGGTCGAAGAGGCCCCAACGGTCGATGTCCACGTTGACGCGGTTGTTGTAGAGGAACGCGTGGCCGAACTCGCCCGGGCTGCCGAAGCGGTAGAAGTTGTAGGCCGCCGCCAGCAGCGCGAGCGGTGCCGCCCCGAGCGCGAACAGGCCCAGCTTGCGCAGCGCGGGCTTCCAATGGGAGCCCAGCGCCTTGAGCTGCTCGATCCGGTCCGGACCGGGGCACAGCGCCTCCAGCACGAAGAAGAGCCCGGTGAACAGCAGCGGCGTGCGGGTGAGCGTCGCCATGGAGAAGAAGAGGCCCGCGAGCACCGGACGGTGCGCCCGCACCGCGTTGCGCACGTAGAGGCACGTGAAGGCCACGCCCATGACTTCCGCGCTGAACCACACCTCGCCGCGGATGGACGCGTAGAAGAAGAGCGTGCCGAAGGCCAGCACCAGCGCCAGGCCCACGTTCTCCATGCGATCTCGCGCCGTCTCCCCCTCCTTCGCGAGGAAGCGCAGCAGCGAGTAGAAGAGCGCCACCGCCAGCGCCCCCACGATGACCCCGAACGAGGTGTCGTTGAACTGGTAGCCGTGCAGCGCCACGAAGGGCAGCATCACCACCGCCGGGAACGACGGGAAGCTCACGTACCAGCGGTCCCCCGGCCTCAGCCGCCCCTCGCACCGCACCTTCTTCCCCGCCACCTCGCGCACGCACGCCCAGTCCTCGAGGTTCGGCAACACCTCCGGGTCCAGGTCCAGCCGCCCCTCCAGCCACGCCTTCGCCTGGTACACGAAGTGGGGAGCCTCGCTCTGCCGCAGGAAGCGCTGCGAGCTGAAGCTGGCCAGCACCGCGAAGCTCACCAGGAAGAGCACCACCTCCACCCGGTACGCCGCCAGCCACATCCTCAGCGCCGCCCCCACCACCCCACCCCGCTCGTCCGAGGACACGGTGGGCGCAACGGGCTGCTCCGGAGCTCCCGGCTCCGTGGGGCGCCCGGGCACGGGCGTGGCCGTCCGAGGCTCGGCGGTGGACTCGGGAGCGGACGCCACGGACTCGGGCGTCTGCGCGGCGGATGACTTGGGACGCTTGGACTTGGAGCGGCTCATGGGGCGGAAACAGTCAGCAGGCGCTCACGCAACAGCTCGAGCGCGTTCGAGGCGGCGAAGAGACGCACGAGATCCCGATCGCCTGGAATGGAGAAGCGTTCGCAGCGGGTGGGGGCTCCCTCCGCGGCGAGCGCACAGTAGACGGTGCCCACGGGGTCCTCGGGCGTTCCCCCCGTCGGGCCCGCGAAACCCGTCACCGACAGGCCGTAGGTCGTCTTGCAGGCCGCGCGAATTCCCTCGGCCATGGCCACCGCCACCGGGCGAGACACCGCTCCGTGGCGCTCCAGCAGCTCGGCGGGCACTCCCGCCCAGGCCCTCTTCCTCTGCTCGGTGTAGACGACCGCTCCGCCCAACAGGAAGTTGCTCGCGCCGGACACCCCGGTGAGTTGCGCGGCGATGAGGCCCCCGGTGCAGCTCTCGGCGAGCGCCAGCGTGGCCCGGGCCTCCGTCAGCAGTCTCCCCAACACCTCGGGGTAGGTGTCCGCGTCCGAGCCGTACACCGCCAGGCCGAGCTCCCGGCGGGCCGCGGCTTCGGCGGCGGCCAGGGCGGCATCCGCCTCGGACTGCGAGGGCGCCTCCGCCATCAGCTTGAGCTGGTTCTCCGGCGCATGCGTGCGGAAGCCGAACACCACCCGGGAGTGCGCCGCCGCCAGAGGGGCCACGCGCGCGTCGAGCACGGACTCGGGGATGCCCACCGTGCGCAGCAGGCGGAAGGCCCGGTACGTGCGCCCCGGCCGCTTCTCCAGCTCCGCCCGCACGCGCGGCAGCACCTCGCCGTCCACCAGCGCCCGGTACTCGCGGGGCACGCCGGGCAGGAAGAAGAGCCGGCAGCCGCCCAGCCGGAGGATGAACAGGGGCGCGGCCCCCACGGGGTTGGGTACCACCTCCGAGCCCTCGGGCACGAGCGCCATGCGGGCCACATTGGGTGTCAACTCCCGGCCCCGCTTCGCGACACGCTCGCGGAGGAACTGGAGTGTCCCGGCGTCCTCGACGAGCGGTACGCCCGCGGCCGTCGCGGCGCACTCGGCGGTGAAGTCATCCGCAGTGGGACCCAGCCCTCCCGAGACGATGACCATGTCCGACCGGGCGGCGGCCTCCCTCAGGGCGAGGGTGATGTCCTCCCGGACGTCGCCCACCAGCACCACCCGCCGCACCTTGACGCCCAGCTCGAAGAGCCGCGCCTCCAGGTAGGGGCTGTTGGTGTCGGTGGTCAGTCCGGTGACGAGCTCGTCACCAGTACACAGCAGCTCGACTCGCATGGGCGGCGCATCCTAGCCGCACACCCCGCCCCCGGCACGTGCCAGGTCGCGGGTTCTACGCCACCTTCTGCTCGTCCTCCGACTCGTCGTCGATCTCCTCGAGGACGACGGCGGCGGCTGCTCCGCGCCCCAGCTTCCGGGCCACGAGGCGCTTGCGCACTCCGAAGGCGGACTCGATGAGGCCGAAGGCGAGGTAGGCGAACGAGTAGGCCACCAGCACGTAGGCCGGGTGGAAACGGGTCCCGATGATGACGCCGCTGGCGAGCACCAGCATGAGGATGAGCGCCGAACGGGGGGACAGGCGCAGGTCCTTGAAGGTCCGGTAGCGGACGGTGGACACCATCAGCAGCGCGAGCGCCGTCGTCGCCACCGCCACGGGGCCCCGGGCCGACTCATCGAGCACCTCACCGCCCGTGGCGGCATGGTGGGCGATGATCATCGAGACGAGCACGCCCGCGGCCAGGGGAATGGGCAGGCCGACGAAGAAGCTCCCGCCACCGCCATGGGGGCTGCGCATGGCGAGCACGTTGAAGCGCGCGAGCCGCAGCGCACCGCAGGTGGCGAAGCAGAAGGAGAGGAACAGGCCGAGGAAGCCAAGCGGCTCCAGCGCCCACTTGTAGATCAGGAGGCCAGGCGCGGCGCCGAACGAGACGACGTCCGCCAGACTGTCGAGCTGCATCCCGAAGTCGCTCTGCGTCTTCGTCAGGCGGGCCACGCGGCCGTCGAACCCGTCGAAGAACATGGCGAAGAGGATGGCGAGGGCGGCCTGGTAGAGCTGCGTCGGGCCCGCGTCCCCCGAGCACAACGTCATCGCGTAGAAGCCACAGAGGATGGAGGTGACGGTGAACAGATTGGGCAGGACGAACAACAACTTACGCGGTCTCATCTGTTCTCCTGCCTCCTGGTGTTGGCCACTGGCCGTTCCGGTTGAAGCCGGGGGGGAACGGATCATATCAGGGTTTTATTTGCCCGTTCTTCGCGGAGGGCTGATGGACGCAGTGCGTTGGACCCTTTGGGTACTGCTCGCGGGACTCGCCCTGGTGGGTGTGAACGCCTTGTGGGTGTTGGGTGTGCGCTGGTGGTATCGCCTGCGCACACCTCCTCCCGAGCGGCTGCGGGTCCGCTGCCAGGATGGCTGGGAGCTCACCGTGTACGTGCGGCGTGCCGCGCACCGGCGCTTCGAGGAGCCGGTGCTGCTGTGCCATGGGCTGGCCGCCAACCGCTGCACCTTCGACTTCGAGCCGCCCTACTCCCTGGCCCACGCCCTGACCGAGGCCGGCTTCGACTGCTTCAGCGTGGAGTGGCGAGGCATCGGCGCCTCGCGTCCCCCGCCCCGGGGCCGCCGCTGGCCGGACGTCACGGTGGATGACCTGGTCACCCAGGACGCGCCCGCGCTCATCGAGCTGGCGCTCTCCCAGACGGGGGCCCGGCGCGCCTTCTGGGTGGGCCATAGTCTGGGGGGACTCGTGGGCTACGCGGTGGCGCAGGGCCCCGCGGGTGCGAAGCTCGCGGGGCTGCTCACGCTGGGCTCGCCGGTCTTCTTTCCGCCGGATCCGCTCATCCGCCGGCTCATCCACGTGGGCACCCGGGCCGCGTGGCCGCGCGGCTTTCGCAACGAGTGGCTGAGCTGCACGCTGGCCCCCTTCCTCGGCTACGTCCCCCTTCCCCTGTCCGACGTCATCATCAACCCCAGGCACATCCCCCCGCCCATCCAGCGCAAGGTCTACGCGAACATGATGGCGTCGATGAGCCGCAGCGTGCTCCGCCAGTTCCAGGATTGGATCGACCATGACGCCTTCCGTTCCTTCGATGGGAGCGTGGACTGGCGCGCGGGGCTGGCCCGGCTCTCGCTGCCGGTGATGGTGATGGGCGGGAGCGTGGACCGGCTGGCCTCGCCGAAGAACCTGCGCGCGCAGTACGAGCTGATCGGCTCCCCGGACAAGAAGCTGCACGTCTTCGGTTGCGAGCGCGGCGACAAGATGGACTACGGGCATGGAGATCTGCTCTTCGGCACGGGCGCGCCGCTCGAAATCCAACCCGAGGTGCGCGACTGGCTGGTGGCCCGCGCCACACCCATCTCCGCGTCCCCCCGGAGCGAACCTCAGGGCGAGCCCCCCCCCATCACACACTTCGCCCCGGGCTCCGCGGCGACCTGACCCGGACCCCGCCCCACCACGCGCTCCAGCTTCACCGAGGTGGCGCCCTGGCAGTCGGCCACCACGAGCCCCCCGGCGTTGTCCCGAACCAAGAGCGCGTCCACCCGCAGCACGCCGTCCTCCAGGGCGACCAGTGCGGGCCCGCCGGAGCCTCGGACCTCCAGGCCCTCGGCCGTCACCCGCGCCAGCGTCTCCGCCCACACTCCGGCCTCCCGGCACGCCTCCAGCGACACGTCGCGCAGCACCACCCGCGAGCCCTGCGCCGCCAGCACGCCCACGCCCGCCACGTCGCGCACCACGAGCCCCTCCACCTCCACCTCGGCGTCGCGCAGGTGCAGCCCGTCACCGGAGTCTCCCTCGCGCGTCGTCAGCCGGGTGATGAGCGTCCGCTGGAGCCGGAGCCGCCCGCGCGTGGCCGAGATGCCATACGCGTCCGCCCCATCCACCCGGATGCCACGCAGCACCATGTCCGAGCCCACCAGCGACACCGCCCCGAAGCCGCCACTGCCCAGCACCCACGAGTCCTCCAGCGTCCCCCGCGAGCCGATGAGCGCCACGCCCGCCCGGACCGCTCGCACCGAGGTGAAGCCGCGCGCCTCCAGCGTGGCCTCCAGGCCCTGGAGTCCATACTCGTGCCCGGTGACGGTGACATCCTCGAGCCGCAGCGTGCCCCGCTGAACGAAGAGCCCCACCTCGGACCCGCCCTCCACCGCGGCATGCCGCAGTCGCACCCGTCCACCGGCCTGGTAGAGCGCCGTCAGGGGCCCCCGAAACCGCACGGACTCCAGCTCCACCTCCGAATCCCGTGCCTCCACGCCCCGCCGGAAGGCGCCGGCGAACGAGCCCTCCCGCACCTCCGCGCGCGAGCCCTCCACCAGCATCACCCCCACCGTCCCCGCGCCTCCAGCCTCGAACACGCCCCCCTCCACCGACAGGTGCCCCGCCTCCACCCGGACCGCCCCCGTGCCCTGCCCGCTGAAGCGCACCGCCGCCAGCCGCACCCCTCCGGCCGCCTCCAGCCCCCAGCTTCCCCCCTGGATGGCCAGGCTCCTCAACGAGGAACCCTTCGGAGCCCGTACCACCGGCCCTGCCCCCTCCCCCTGCAACACCGAGCCCTCCCCCGCCCCCACCAGCTCCAGCCCGGCGGGCAGGACGAAGGACCCCGGGTAACGCCCCGGTGACAGGTACACCCGGAACGGACGGCCGCCCTCCGCCCCACGCGTCAACGCTTCCGCCAGGGTGGAAAAGGGCCGCTCCCGCGAGCCATCTCCGGGCCCGTGATGGGCGCCGTCCACCCAGACCTCGGCCCGTCCGGTGGGCGTCTCGGGGGCGATCACCGCGGCGGCGGCGCGGCGGGGTGCAAACGTCAGGCAGGCGATCATCAGCAGGCAGCGGAGCATTCGATCGCCCACACTATTACCTGACAGCCTTCCCCGCTCGTCCGGATCAGCAACACCCACGCAAGTGATCGAAATGACAAAGAAAAACCCTCTCAATCGATCACATCCACACATCCCGGCCCCCGGAGCCACGAGGCTGGAGGACCGGTGCGCGACGTGCTCCTCCTCTCTAGAGGAGCCGGGCGATCCGTCAAATTCCTCGCGAATCGCGCGGAGGCCGATCTTCCGGCCTCGCAACGGTTTGCGAGCATTGACAGACAAAAGAGCGATTTGTTACCAACCTCGGGCTTTCGCATTTCAACGCGGCATGGAGGAGCGGATGACCAAGGCAGAGCTCGTGGAGGTGGTGGCGGCGCAGTCGCGGCTGACGAAGAAGTCGGCGGCGGAGATTCTCGACATCGTCTTCGCCAACATCGGCAAGGCGGTGAAGAAGGACCAGCGCTTCAGCTACCCCGGCTTCGGCACCTGGTCGGTCCGCTCTCGCAAGGCGCGGAAGATCCGCAACCCGCAGACCAACGAGATGATGAAGCTCAAGGCGTCGAAGACGATCGGCTTCCGGCCCGCCAAGGAGCTGAAGAACTCGCTGTAGTCGGCGCAAAGCCCGCGAGCGCGCTCCGACCTCACCGGGGGCGTCGTCCGAGCATGGGACGGCGCCCCTTTCTCGTTCCCACGTCGTGCTGCTCGTGCCGCACGAAGGCGGGCTCCTCCCCGGACTCGGTGGGGCCCAGCTCGTCGAGCGGATCACACGGCTCGCCCCCGCGCCACAGCTCGAAGTGCAGGTGCACGCCGGTGGCCAGGCCCGTCTTGCCGGCCGCGCCCACCACGTCACCCGGCTCGAGCACCTCGCCCGGCGTCACCAGCACGCGCGACAGGTGGCTGTACCGGGTGGTGACATCCCCCTCGTGCTGGATGACCACCTGGTTGCCATGGGCGCCGTTCCACCCGGCGCGGATCACCACGCCCTTCGCCGCGGCCGAGACGAGCTGGCCCCGCTTCGCCGCCAGATCCAGGCCCAGATGATCCCTCTCCTTGCCGGTGATGGGGTGCACCCGGCTGCCGAAGACACTGGTGATGATGACCGGGTCCACCGGCCAGGTGAACCGAAGGGGCTGCTTCGAGGGCTTGAGCTGCAGGCGGCGCAGCTGGGCCATGCGCACCGCGAGCAGGTCCACCCGGGCGAGCACCGCGTCGGCCAGGTCCCCGGGGATGTCCCCGTAGGCGCGCGCGTCCTCCTCCAGCTCGGCCTCCAGCGTCACCCGGGCACGCACCACGTCCAGCGAGGACGTCTTGCGCGCGGATTGCCGGAGGAAGGCATCCAGGGTGGCGTTCATCCGCCGCCAGTTGTCCGCCTGCTCGCGCGGCATGGCACTGCCCCGCGGCACCTGCGCCCGTGAGGCGCGTGCCAGCGTGGCGAACTCCGCCAGCGCGGCCCGGAGCTCCATCGAAGCCGGGGCGTCCAGCAGCGGCTCGGCCTTCTTCGTCCGCAGCATGCCCTCGCCCGTGCCCTCCTGGGACGCACCCGCCGACAGGTCGGCCGGAGGCGACGTGTCCTCGGCATACAGCTCGTCGAAACTCATCTTCTGGCGCGCGCGAGGGGCGGCACACGCAGACAGGACGAGCAGCATGAGGGCGGCGAGACGACGCAAGGCGTCGCCAGTCTACCAACGCCCCGGGAATCGGCCAGCCAGCCGCCGAGTGGAGGCGGACCCACGCCTCGTCAATGTCCGGAACGGAACGGGGTCCGGCTCCCGTGCCGAGCCGCCTGGCCCCTGGAGGAGCACTCCACCGGGGTGTCCTGCGAGGTAGTGGAATCCTCTTTACGTCGCAGGTCGGTCTGGCATACAGCGGTCACGTGGCACGCGAGACAGTGGAGTCGAAACGGAAACGGGCGGTGGAGGTGTTGGACCGGCTGGAGCGGGCCATGCCGGACGTGCGCATCGAGCTGGACTACCGCACCCCGTTGGAGCTGCTGGTGGCGGTCATCCTCTCCGCGCAGTGCACGGACAAGCGGGTCAACCTGGTCACCCCCGCCCTCTTCCAACGCTTCCCGGACGCGCGCGCGTACGCCCAGGCGGATGTCGGCGAGGTGGAGCCGTTCATCCAGTCATGCGGCCTGTACCGCGCCAAGGCGAAGAACATCATCGCGGCGGCCCAGGCCCTGGTGAAGGAGCACGGCGGAGAGGTGCCTCGCTCCCGGGCCGCGCTGGAGCAACTGCCCGGCGTGGGCCGCAAGACGGCCGGCGTGGTGTGCATCCACCTGGGAGGCGATGACGCCTTCCCGGTGGACACCCACGTGAAGCGGCTGGCCTACCGGCTGGGCTTCACCCGTCACGAGGATCCGGACAAGGTGGAGGAGGACATGCAGGCCCTGCTGCCATCGGAGCGGTGGGCCAAGGGCCACCAGCTCCTGGTCTGGCACGGACGGAGGACCTGCCTGGCGAGGGCGCCCGCGTGCGAGCGCTGCCCCGTGGCGGACCTCTGCCCCAGGAAGGGCGTGACGACTAGACCGACAGCCGGTCCTCGCGAGACGCCTTGACGCGCTTCATCCGCTTGCGGATGAGCTCGCGCTTGAGCGTGGAGACGTGATCCACGAAGACGGTGCCGTTGAGGTGATCCGTCTCGTGCTGCACCGCGATGGCCAGCAGCCCGTCACACGTCAGCGTCTGCTCACGGCCCTCGGGGTCGAGGAACTTCACCGTCACCACCGCGGCGCGATCCACGTCCTCGGCCTCGCCGGGGATGGACAGGCAGCCCTCGGTGTAGGTCGTCTTCCCCTCCAGGGCGATGATCTCCGGGTTGATCATCGCCAGCGGCTGGGACTCGGGCTGGCGCGGACGGGTGTCCAGGACGATGACCCGCTGCAGGATGCCCACCTGCGGCGCGGCGAGCCCCACGCCATCGGCGGCGTACATGGTCTCGAACATGTCCTTGACCAGCGTGCGGATGGAATCGTCGACCCGGGCCACCGGCCTGGCTTTCTGCTTCAGGATGGGATCGGGCCAGATGAGGATTTCGCGAACCATGGAGCCCCTCTTAACTCCCTGGTCACGGACGGGCAACCCGCCCCAGGCCCCCCCATGTGCCCCGCCTGTCACCCGCTCGGGCAGGGCCCCCTGCCCCTCCAGCCGGATTCCCGAGCCGTGCTCCCGACTTCCAGGGAATCCGGTCCCTCACATCGAGGGCCGTGACAAAAAAGCAGCCGGGGTTCTTTACCAACGGGTGAGAGGAGGAGCACACTGAGCCAGTCCGGATTCCCCGGTAGGTCGGTTCAGGAGGAATTCGCCGTGCTCCGGAAGATCGCGCTGCTGTCCACCTCACTGCTCTACGCCTGTGGGAGCTACTCGTCGCCCGCCCCGAATATCGTCTCCATCGAGCCCGAGGAGGTGGTGAGCGGCGAGGCGTCGACGATCACCCTCGAGCTGGACGCGCCACTCCCCGTGAAGGTGGACTACGGCCAGCGGACGGCGACGGTGTTGACGCCGACCGTCCTGATCGGCGGGCAGAAGGTGGCCATCGCGCTCCTGGAGCAAAAGGGGATGCTGCGGGCCAACGTGCCCACGAACCTCCCGGCCGGGCCCCAGGAGGTCCGGCTGGAGATGGAGGACGGAAACGAGTCGCACCGGGAACAGGAACTCACGGTGCTCCCGGTCCCTCCCGAGCTGAGTCCCCTCACCGGGGACACCGACCCGGGGAATGACACGCCGACCGCCCCCGAGATCACCGGACTGAGCATCGACCCCATCGCGGACCAGGTTCGCGACGTCCCGTTCGTCATCACCCTGCGGGCCGAGGGCCCGGCGGCGGCCAGCTTCGCGGGGCAGGTGCAGATCTCCTCCAACAAGGGGCGCGTCAGCCCGAACCTGAGCAACGCCTTCAGTCAGGGCGTGCGGCGGGAACAGGTCGTCCTCGACAAACAGGGCGGACAGGTCGTGCTCACCGTGCGCGTCGGCAAGGACATCGTCGCCCAGTCCAACCCCTTCAAGGTCGCGCCGAAGTAGGACGGGCCGCCGCCGCCACTCAGTCCATCAGGCTGCGAGCATACTCCTCGCGCAGCCGATCATCCGCGAGCGCCCGCGCCGCCTCGGACAGGGCGTTGGAGATCTGCTGGGCGCGGTGCTGGAGCGCCGGATCCGGATGCCCCGCGAAGCGCAGCGGGTGGAACTCGGCGGCCAGCAACGCGAAGGCACGCTTCACCTCCTCGCTGCCCGCGCCGCGCGAGAGCCCGAGCACGGTGAAGTAGTCCGCGTCCTGGATCTCCTCGAACTTGGACTCGAGCCGGCGGACGTCCAGCTCGCCCGGAGCCTCCTGCGCGGAGGAGACCGCCGGGGCGGGCCGGAGGGTGATGAGGCCCAGGGCGCGCGCGACCGCGAGCACCTTGAGGGCGCTGTCCTGGGGCATGCCCGCGCCGAGCAGGAGCTGCTCGAGCGACTGCTCGCCATCGACCTCCTCCAGGAGCCGCAGCTCGCGCGAGGACAGCCCGAAGGCCTCCGGCGAGGGCTCGGGCTCACCCCGGACGACCACCGCGCGCAGGCCGCCGGCGGCCTCCACGAGGGAATCGGAGGAGACACCGTTGCGCAGGGACTCGGCCAACAGGTGCAGCAGCGGCCGGGTGGAGGCGGCGAGGGCCACCTCGTGCGGCGGCGGCTCCTCGGTGAGCCGGTACAGAGAGGAGGACTCCCCGAGCGCGTCCAGGGCGACCTGCTCGGTGTAGCGCTGCACGAGCGGGACGACCTCGTTCTCCCGCAGGTAGCCGCGGCCACGCATGGCGTCGATGAGAGCCCCCGTGGAGGCACCACGCACCAGACGCAGCTCGTTCTCCTGGCGCGCGTCGATGAGCCCATCCGCCCGGGCGCGCTCCACGAGCGACTCGTCGGGGGCGGAGGACACCGCGCCCACCAGCACCCCGTCCTTCAACCAGAGGATGCGCAGGGCCCCGGTCACCTTGAGCTCGAGGCGCACCTGGGCACGCGCCTCCTGGAGCCGGGTGACGAGCCGCGCGAGCCCCTCCTGGTTGACGCTACCGCTGCGGGGGATGTCCACCTCGAACCGGCCGGGAACCTGGAGCGAGACGATCGCCGCGCGGGCCCGGGATGCCATCTCCTCGGCCTCGGCGCGGGCCTTCGCGAGGGCCGCGTCCGTCTCCGCGCGCACCCGGGTGACCGTCGCCTCGGCATCACGGACGGCCTTCTCCTCGGCCTCGCGGCGGGCCCGCTCGGCGCGGGCGAGGCGCTCGGCCAACTCCGCTTCCGCCTGGGCCCTCGCGGCCTCGAGCCGCTCCACTTCCTGGGAGAGGAACTCCCGCTCCTCGCGCTCCTGGGCCAGCGTCCGCGCGAGTTGCTCCGCTTCCTCCCGGGCCTCGCGAAGCTGGCGGGAGAGCCGCGCCTCCAGCTCCGAGCGCTCGCGGGAAAGCTCCTCGCGCGCCTGGGACTCCGCTTCCACCCGGGCCTGGGCCTCGGCATGAGCCTGCTCGGAGGCCTCGGCGCGCGCCTCCGCCTCCGCGCGCGCCTGCTTCTCTTCCGCGGCGCGAGCCTGCAGGGCGGCGCGAGCCTTCTCCACGCGCTCGAGCCGGGCCTCCATCTCGACACGAAGCCGCTCCATGTTGGCGGCCCGCGTCTCCGCGTCGACCCGTGCCCGCTCCAACTCCTCGGACTGCTCGTCCGACGTGGTCCGCGCCTTCTCCGCGCGCTCGAGCCGGGCCTCCAGCTCGACGCGCTGCCGCTCCATGTTGGCGGCCCGCGTCTCCGCGTCGACCCGTGCCCGCTCCAACTCCTCGGCCTGCCCGAGCGCCTCGGTGCGCTCCTGCTCCGCCTGGGAAGCGCGCGCTTCCGCCCGGGCCCGGGCCCGCGACTCCGCGTCGGCCCGCGATTCCGCCTCGGAGCGCGCCTTGTCCGCCGCGTCGGCCCGCGCTTCCGCGTCGGTACGGGCCTTCATCTCCGCCTGCACACGCGAATCCGCGTTGGAGCGCGCGCGTGCTTCCACCTCCGCCCGCGCCTTCTTCTCGGCGGCGACACGGGCCTCGGCCTCCGCCCGGGCCTTCTCCGCGGCCTCGGCTCGCGCCTCCGCTTCCGCCCGGGCCTTCGATTCCTTCTCGGCGCGCGCCGTCACGTCCTTGCGCGCCTTCGCCTCTCCATGCGCCCGGGCCTCCCACTCCTTGCGGGACTTCGTCTCCGCCTCGGCCCGTGCCTCCGCCTCCGCCCGCGCGGCCCTCTCCGCCTCGGCCCGTGCCTCCGCCTCCGCCCGCGCGGCCCTCTCCGCCTCCACCCGGGCTTCCACCCGGGCCCTCGCCTCCGCCTCGGACGCGGCCCGCTGCTCCGCCTCGGTGCGCCGCCGCTCCTGCTCCTCGGCCCGCTGCTCCGCCTCGGTGCGCCGCCGCTCCTGCTCCTCGGCCCGCTGCTCCGCCTCGGTGCGCCGCCGCTCCTGCTCCTCGGCCTTCGCACGCCATTCCGCGAGCTGCCGCTGCAGCTCCTCGAGCCCCTCGGCTTCCTTCTCCTGACGCCGCTGGGCCTCGGCGGTACGTGCCTGCTCGAGCTCCGACTCCCGCGCCCGCGCCGCCTCCAACTGCCGCTCCACCTCGAGCCGCAGCGAGGCCTCGAGTCCCCGCTCCTCCGCGAGCGCCGCGAGCCGGCTCCGCTGCGCCTCGGCCTCGTGCCGCAGCGACTCCTCCCGGGCCCACGCCTCCTGCTTCAGCCGCTCCAGCTCGGAGCGCAGCGAGGCCTCGTTCGCGCGCGCCGCCTCCACCTCGCTCCGCAGCGACTCCTCCCGCGCGTTCGGCGCATCCGCCTGCTTCTCCAGCGAGGACCGGAGCTCCGCCACGAGCGTCTCGAGCTCCGACGCCTTGCTCTCCGCCTCTCGCCGGCGCGCCACCGCCCCATCGCGCTCGGACAGAATCTGCGAGATCCGCCGCTCCGCCCGCATCAGGCGCACTTCCAGCACCGCGATCGCGTCCTCCGCCGGAAGCGACTCCACATCCCGCGCACCCGCCGCTCCAGGCACGGGCCGCAGCGGGAACTTCGACGTGGTCTCCGCCACGCCCCTCGGCACGGGACGGGCCTCCGCCACCGGCTCGTTCTTCACCGGCTCGCCGCGCGGCCCCCCGGTGGACTCGGAGCCGAACCAGTCCGAGCCCACGCTCTCCTGGTGCGGCTCCTCCCATCCATCCGGCGCATCGCCCTCCGGCGGCAGCGGCGCGTCCTCCGGAACGGGCTCCAGGTCCTCCGGGGGAAGGGCCGCCGTGCGCACCGTCGGGGTCGGCTCCAGATCGAAGAACCCCTCCTCCCCGAGCTGGGGCGAGGCATTCCCGGACGACTCCGCCCGCTCCCGCGCCAACGCCGCTTCGATCTCCAGCTGCGCGAGGCGCTCGGCCTCCGCACGCGCCTCCGCCTCGATGTCGACGACCTTCACCGGGGGCAGCTCGGGCAGCGCGGACAGGGGCTCGACGGACTCCGGCACCGGCGCCGCGTCCACCACGGGCCCCATCTCGACCGGAGACACCGCGGTGATGGTGGGAATCGCCGAGCCCATCGCGGGGGTCCGCGCGAAGAGCCCCGCCGACGACACGGGCAGCGAGGGCTCCTCCTTCTTCAACCGCCGCCGGGCAGCGGCCTCGCGACGCACGTCGTCCTCCATGCGCCGCATCTCGTCCTCGTCGGGCCCGGGGGGCGTCACCACCGGAACCTGGCCCGACACCACCACCGCCTGCTCCGTCGCGCCGAAGAGCGACTCCGCCTCGTCCCCGGAATCCTGCTCGGTCAGCCCCGGAACCCTCGGGATCTCGGCCGTGACCACCGCCTGCTCCGTCTGGGAGAACAGATCCTCCGCATCCAGGGAGGACGGGGACTGCCGGGCCCCTTCGGGCTTGGGCAGATCATCGAAGAGCGCGTGCTCCAACGCGGCGTTGCGGCTGGACACGGAGGACTTCTGGACGAGCCCCGGCGGCCCGGAGCGCGCGGGGACCGGCTCGGGAGCCGGAGGTTCCACCTCGTCCTTCACCGCGTACCAGGCCTCCGGGCCCGCGGGCGAGTTGATGACCGCGGCCACCTGCTCCATGAAGCCGGAGCCATCCAGGGGCAGCGGAGCCACCGGGGCTGCGCTGCCGGGGACGGGCTCGCCAAGCAGCAGCACGCGCGCGAGCCGCATGTCCGGGTGCAGCCCCAGTTCCTCCAGGACGAGGTGGCCGCGACCACTCTCCACCCCCGGTGCCAGGATGATGAGCACGGGCAGGTGATGGCCAAAGGCGATGAGGGCGTCCGCCACGGAGGTAGCGAGAATGACCTCATAGCCCTCGCGCGCGAGCAGGCGGCGCACGGTGGCGATGGTGGCGATGTCGTCGTGTACGAGGAGGACCGATTCGGCCATTGGAAATCGGGGGCGAGTCTACAGCATGGCCGCTGGATCCACGTCGATCGTGACACGCACGGCGGACGGAATGTCGACCAGCTTCGCCTCCAGGCGGGCGAGCAACGGGGCGAGCGCCGCGTGGGTAGGGGCCTTGAGGAGCAACTGCCACCGGGTGCGACCCCGGATGCGCGAGATGGGGGCGATGGCCGGCCCCAGCAGACGCACGCCCCACGAGGCCGGGGGCATGTTGCGGCCGATGAAGTCCCCGAGGAACCGGGCCACGCTGGCGGTCTGCTCGGCGCTCTCGCCCTCGAGCCGCACCGCCGCCATGCGCGTGTAGGGCGGCCAGGCGAGCACCTTGCGCCGCTCCAGCTCCCGCTCGGAGAAGCCGTCGAAGTCGTGGGTGAGCACGCGCTTCACCGGATCCGCCTCTGGGTTGTACGTCTGCACGAGCACCCGCCCCGGATCCTTCCCGCGTCCGGCGCGGCCGGCCACCTGGGTGAGGAGATGGAAGGTGCGCTCGGAGGCGCGGAAGTCGGGGATGGCCAGCGAGGTGTCCGCCATCACCACGCACACCAGCGTCACCCCGGGGAAGTCGTGTCCCTTGGCCACCATCTGCGTGCCCACCAGGACGTCGATCTCCCGGCGGGCGAAGGACGCGAGCATCTCCGTGAGGCGCTCGGCGCTGGAGGCCGAGTCCCTGTCGAGCCGGGCCACGCGGGCCTGGGGAATCCGCTCGGCGACCTCGGCCTCCACGCGCTCGGTGCCAATGCCCATCTTGAGCAGCGGCCCGGTGCACTCGCGGCAGTGCTCGGGCACGGGGTGGGCCACGCCGCAGTAGTGGCACACCAGCCGGTTCTGCGAGCGGTGGTAGGTGAGGCACACGTCGCAATCGGAGCACTTCACCGAGGTGCCGCACACCTCGCAGATGAGGAAGGTGCTGTGGCCGCGGCGGTTGAGGAAGAGGATGACCTGCTGGCCGCGCCCGATGGTCTCCGCCATGGCGTCGAGCAGTGGCGCGGAGAGGATGGGCGCCTCCTCCTGCACGAGCGGCTCGCGGGGGCGCTCCTGGCGCAGATCCACCAGCTCGATGGTGGGCATGGGCCGGTCATCGACGCGGTTCTTGAGCTCCAGCTTGCGGTAGCGACCGCGGCGGGTGTTCTCGAGCGTCTCCAGCGAGGGCGTAGCCGAGCCGAGCACCACCACGGCCCCGGCCTGCTTGGCACGCACCACGGCCAGGTCGCGCGCCTGGTAGCGCAGCTTGTCCTCCTGCTTGAAGGAGGGATCATGCTCCTCGTCCACCACGACAAGGCCGAGGTTCTCCACGGGGGCGAACACCGCCGAGCGCACGCCCACGGCGATGCGCACCGTGCCCTTGCGCAGGGCCTGCCAGTGGAAGAGGCGCTCGCGGTCCTTGAGGGCCGAGTGCAGCACGGCCACGTCACCGCCGAAGCGGCTGCGGAAGCGGCCCACGAGCTGCGGCGTGAGGGCGATCTCCGGCACCAGGATGAGGCTGCCCCTGCCCCGCTCGAGGTTCCGCTCCACGGCGCGCAGGTACACCTCGGTCTTGCCGCTGCCGGTGACACCGTGGAGGAGGAAGGGCTGGAAGCCCCCGGCGTCGATGGCCGAGTGGAGCTCCAGCACCGCGGCGGCCTGCTCGGGGGTGAGCTTCTCGGGACGGCCTTGAGCGAGCCCCTCCTTCACGCCCGGGGCGATGACCTCCTCGTCGATGCGGACGAAGCCCCGCTCGACGAGCTTGCGCAGCGTCTCGCGCGCGCCGGGGATGGCGTGGGCCACCTCCTCGATGGGGGCGCGGCCTCCCACGGCGAGGAGATAGGCCAGCGCGGCGGACTGAGCGGGGGCGCGGCGGAGGACGGCGGGGGCCTCGGCGACGAGCGCCACGGCGAACTCCTGCACGTCCGGCTTCGCCTCCTTCTCCTCCTCGGCCTTGGTGAGCCCGGGAGGCAGCGCGCTCTTGATGACCTCGCCGAGCGGGTAGCGGTAATGCTCGGCGGCGAAGCGCAGGAGCGCGATGAGATCCGGCGGGAGCGACGGCGAGTCCTCGAGCACCTTCATGATGGGCTTGAGCTTGACGCTCTCGCCATCGGGAGGAGGCGCGGCCGGCCCGAGGAAGAAGCCGAGCGACATGCTGCTGCCGAAGGGCACGAGGATGCGCTGGCCCGGCGACAGACGCCCGGAGAGGCCGTCGGGGACGACATAGGTGAACTCGCCCCGGACGGGACGGCCAACGGCGACTGAGGCGAGGTTCGAGGGGCTCACGGCGACTGGGGACCACTGTAGCGGCGGCCACTGACACCGGTAGTTTCCGACCGCGCTTCCCACCGCGGGCGCACAGGGACTCACCCATAGTGGGGCGAGAGGCTCACATGCATCCCGTGGCCATCAACACGGGTCGGAAACTGGACAACCACATTCCCAGGAATTGTTACGGAAGCCCGTAGACGTACTGAATGGGAGCAAGAGTGCCGCCATCCACATCCCAGGGCCAGAACACGGTTTGCACCCCGCCCAGGGGCTCGCCCTGATCTTCGCTCATCTGGATGGAATGAAGGACGAACAAGACCATCCTGCTCTTGTTGTTCCTCGCGAACTCCACTTCGTTGCGGGTCAGGAAGACACTGGAACCCGCCGATTGAGTGCCCTTCACCTCGATGAAGACCTCGCGCGTCTCATCCTTCGCGTGAAGATCGAAGGGCATCCTGCTCGAGACGTCTTCGATCGAGGAGAAACCTTGCTCATGAAAGTACTCCCTGGCTCGCTTCATGGCGTAGAGCTCGACGGCCTTGCGCATCTGGGTGTTGGAGGAGAACCCCTGTCCCGAGGGCCTGCTCGTGTCGGCTGCCGCCGGCGAGGCCAGGGGCTCGGCATTCAGCGGCAGGGAGAGAGAGGGATTGGAGCCGCGAAGCCATGAAGCCCACATCTCCGGGGCCTCACGTTGCGTATCCTGAAGGGTTTGTGCCTCGCGACGTGCGTGCAACCAATTGACCGGCACCGGATCCAAACCCAGGATGCGAAGCCGGCAACGGTAGTTCTGGACGAGATATCCCTTCGGTCACGACCTTAATCCGACCCTCCAATGCCGTAAACCCACGTGAGACCTGCTGGGTCCTCACGGGATGCCCCAGGCCCGCAAACGGCCGCGCGGCGAGCCAGGCTCCGAGGAGCCCGACCCGCCGCGCCTGAGGCGGCCCAGTAAGGGGCCGCGCGTCTTCACTCCGTCATGCCCTCAGCGGCTTCGCGTTCCGCGGGCACTCCCAATAGGTGTACTCGCACGTGGCGGTCGCGGGATTGCACGGCACCCGCATCACGGTGACGAGCTCACACGGGTGCTTCGGCTCGTCGAGCACCGGACCCGCCGGAACCTCGACCGGCGAGAGCGGCTCGGCTGCGTGGCCATCGAAAGGCTGGCCGGCCTGTCTCGAGACGCCTCCTCGCGTCTGCTCCTCCTTCGTCTGTTGCGTTGGAGCCACCGACGGCGCGCACACCACCGGAAGCACCGACGCCGTCCCCAACACCGCCCCCAACACACACAGCTTCGTTCGCATGGAACCTCCTGGCCGACTGACACCCTCCTCCACGCCGATGGCGCGTCGGTTGCGGTTCAGCGGCAAGGATGCAAACTACTCGCCGGGTCTGACATCCCCCGGGGCATCCACCGCGGTGGAGCCGCTCCCCTCAGCGGCTCGCTCGAGCCCCCTATCCCCTGTTTTCAGGCACTTACAAAACTCTCGACAGGACACGGGCTCACATCGGCCCACTCCAGCGGTCATGTCTTCGCCGGGTGGTGTACGATGGACAGTCGGTGAGCGCCATCACCCCCGAACAAGCTCCATCTCTCTGGACGTCACTGGACGCCGTTGGACGTCAAGACCGCAAGGAACAATCCCCCTCAATGAGCACCAGACACACCGTCCTCGCGCCCATTGCGCTCGTGGCATCACCAGGAATTCCCTCCGAGCCCTACATCGCGGGGGTGTCGCCATGAACAAGAGGACGCCCACCGCGGACGTGATGGACCTTCTCGCGCGGATTCGCGCCAATACGCAATCCGAGGAGGAACAGGAGCTCCTCGGGGTCGCCATCAACGCGCTCCTCTTCATTACTTCAACGGGCCAGCGATACGCCTTCGCGGACTTCCTCGAGTACCTCAAGTCCAAGGCTCCACCTCCCGTGGTGGCCTCGTTCAAGACACGCGAGGAGGCGGAAACCTGGCTGAACAGCCAGCCCGAACCACCCGATTCGACTCTCGTGCTGATCGCGGGCCAGTATCACACCGTCATGTACATCCGAGAGCTGAACCACCGTCGCCTGATCCCACTCGCCGTGATCGAATATCACCTCGGCCGGCTCAAGCGCGAAGGCCTCCCTCCTGCCGTGGCCTCATTCGATACACGTGAGGAAGCGGAGGCATGGTTCACGAGTCAGACCGAGCCGTCTGCACAATCCCTCATCACGATTTCAGGTGAATCCTATCTCGCGGTGTACCATCGCAACATCAACCACCGCGCGCTCTACCCGTTCTCCATTGCCCTGGATGAAGAGGAACAGGGCGAGGACGATGCACAGCAGCCGCAATAGTCACGCCCGGAGCAGGGCCAGGGCTCTCTGGAAGTCCTCGGGCAGCGGCGCCTCGACGCTCACCACTCCACCCGTGGCGGGGCTCGGCAATGACAGACGCACCGCGTGCAGCGCATGCCGGCCGAGCTCCTTCGCCGCCGGGTGCTCCCGCGTCTCCTCGGGGCCGTACAACGAGTCGGCCAGCACCGGGTATCCCGCCTCGGCCATCTGCACGCGGATCTGGTGCGTGCGTCCCGTCTCCAGCTCCACCTCCACCAGCGTCGCGCCCTTCAACCGCTCGCGCACCTCGTACGAGAGCGCCGCGCGCCTCGCCGAGCGCACCTTCGTCGTGAAGCGCCTCGGATCCTTGGGATCCCTCCCGTACGGCGCCTCGAGCCGGTCGCGCTCGGGCGTCTCTCCCAGCACCAGCGCCCAATAGCGCTTGTCCACGCGCTTCTCCTGGAACGCCCGGTCGAGCGCCCCCACGCCCTCGTCCGTACGCGCGAGCGCGAGGCAGCCGCTCGTCTCCCGGTCCAACCGGTGCACCACCCCGGGCTGCGCCACGCCCTCCACGTCGAACGGAGGCATCCTCGCCGCCAGCAACTCCACCACCGAGGGCACGCTCCCCCCCTGGGGTTCCACCACCAGGCCCGCCGGCTTGTTCACGATGATCAGGGAGGCGTCGTCGTGGAGCACGGGCAGCTCGGGTCCCTCGACGGGGCGCCGCGCCGGGGCTCGCGGGGGGGGGCGGCTGAGCTCGATCTCCTCTCCGCCCCAGAGCTTGCGCGACATCTGGCACTTCTTGCCGCGAATGCGCACATGGCCCTGCTCGATGAGCACCCGCGCCCGCTCCAGCGAGAGCCCGGGCAGGTGCGCCGAGAGGAACTTGTCGAGCCGCTCACCTGCGGCCTCGCGGGGGACGGAGATCTTCTGGAGCGACATGAGGTCCCTCTTCTACGGCGCGGCCCTCCGGGAAACCACCGGGACCTCCGCACATCTTCAGCCCTGGGGGAACCGCCGACGAAACCACTCATCCCCCGCGCTGCCTGAGGCGCTCCAGCTCGGCCTGTGACTCCGCGAGGCGGCGCTCCAGTTCCTCCCTCCGCCGCGTCTCGTCCGCCAGACGCCGCTCCGCTTCCTGGCGCAGCTGCTCCGCTTCCTGGCGCAGCCGCTCCGCCGCCTCCAACTGCCGGGCTTCCTCATCCGCGCGCCGCTGCAACCCCTCCATCATCTCCTGCATCCGGGCGATGAGCTCCTCGTACTCCAGCAGCAACGCGTGCCCCGCCCAGAATCGCAGCCGCCCCTCTTCCACCTGCAACTCCAGCCCCAACACCTCCGAGCCGTAGCGGCCCTGCTCCGGTGTGATGGGCACGTATTCCCTCGCCTCGCTCGACGGCAGCCGATAACCCTCCAGCCGCTGACGGGCCCGGTCGTAGATGAAGTACTCGGGGATACCCAGTCGCGCGTAGCGCCTCACGTTGTACTCGGCGTCCTTCTTCCGATCGCCGCCGACGTGGACCTCCAGCACCCAGTCCAGCCCCTTGCCCTCGTGACTCACCACCCACTTGTTCCGAGGGTGTGTCTCGGCGTCCAGCACGGCCAGCAGGTCCGGCGCGAAGCGCCGCTCGGCGGGGTAGTACACCGGCAGCTCCGTGCCCAGGTACACCCGCCGCCGTTGCCGGGAGAAGAACCCCTTGAGGGCCTGCAACGCCCCCATCTTCGCCTGGGAGTGCAGGTCTCCCTCCGGCATCGCCATCTCATCCCACGTCACCTCCCCGGGCAGGGCCTCCACCACCCGGGCCCGCTCCTCCTCGCTCATCCTCGCCCACTCTTCCCGAGAGGGTGCCCGGGGAAAGGCGTCCTCCCGCTCCTGTTCGTCCCGTGCCATGCCCGCCAGGGTGAGGCGCGCGGCGGGCCCGGTCAATCGTCCCCGCGGCGCCGGTGAGCAAGCGGTGGGCCATGTGACACAGGCACGCCCCTCCGAGCGGGCGTCGCCGGGAAGCGCGGCGCGTCCGTTCCAGCTCACGCCCCGCGCGTCTCATTCGAGGGACGGAGTCAGGCTCGCGCCACCAGCCGGGCCTCGTGCCGACCCTCTTCCGTCCAGCCCTCGGTGTACGAGACGAGCTCCAGCCCCTGGATCAGGCTGGGCAGCTCACCATCCTCAAGCAGGAAGCGCGCCGAGGGATGCGCATGCCGCCGCAGGTTGCTCCGGGTGGGTTGGGCGAAGACGAGCAGGCCACCCGGCGCGAGCACCTTCGGGAACTCGGCGAACAGCGGCCGCCAGAGGAAGTTCAGGCAGAGGACGAGCGCGTAGGGCCCGGGAGGAAGTGGCTCCATCTCCACGTCCAGACGCTGGAGCCGGAGTTCCACCTTCGCCTCGCGCGCGGCCTCCCCGGCCCGCTCGAGCGCGACATCCGAGATGTCCGCCAGGGTGACGTCCAGGCCTCGTCTCGCGAGCCACAGGGCGTCATGTCCGGCTCCTCCCGCGACGTCGAGCGCCCGGCCCGTGCTCGGGAGCCGAGCATCGAGAGAACGGAGGAACCCGGAGGGCTCCCCTGTCCCCGTCTGTTCGCGGTAACGGGTGTTCCACCTCTGCCGATCCTGCTCGGACATGGCCCCTCCTCCGGAGCACTCACTTCGCGTCCAGCTCGCGTTCCGCCTCCGGCGCCAACGCCCGGAAGGGGATCTCCTCCCCGGACGAGACCACGCAGTCGAGATCCTCACCACCGGAAGTCCATGGCAGGCACACCAGAGGCGTCCCCGCCGGTACGTTGCCACGCGCCTGGCCCCTGACGCACAGGCGACGCTTCTTGCCGGAGTCCGCCGGATCACACTCCACGTCCGTCGCATCTCGCACTGGCCCGAGCCGCACCTTCCGCGACGTGCGCTCCCGACAGAGCGACATGCGCTCGCCAGGAGATTCGCAGGTCAGGGGCGCACCCGAGGTCGACGCGGAACCCTGGCCCAGGCTCGCACATGACACCCGCGACACGCTCGCATTGCAGGAGCCGCGCCCCCCGGACACGTTGCTGTCGTACCAGAGCTCCCATCGCGATCCGTCCGCCTTGCGGACGTAACCCGCGATGATCTCCGAGTCTATCCCCTGCAAGGTCACGAGCGCGCGGAAGGGACGGCCCTCGGCATCCGCCTTCCGCACGCATGCCGAGACCGTGCTCCACGCCGCTGGCTCGCGACCCCACCCGCAGTCCACCGCCGAGGGCCCCGCCTCCTGGAGCACGAGCTCCTCGATGGAGCAGGGCGCACACTGGACCTCCACATAGCGCACCGTCGCGGGAGGCTCGGACCGCCTCGTATGGCACGCCCCGGTGAGCCACAACAGCACCATTCCCATCAGGAGTCGTCTCATTCTCGTCACTCTTCCCGGAGGGCCGAGCCTACTCCGTGCGTACGGGTTACGCTCGCCAGGTATGCAGCCCACGTCCGTCCCATCCTCGGACATCCGTCGCCAGCTCGAGGGCCGCTTCGATGCGTTGGAAGCGGCGCGGAAGCCCTATGCGGAACTGGAGGGGCTGCTGCGCTCCTGGAAATGGGAGCGCCTCCTGCATGCGAACCTGGAGCTGCTGCGGGAAGTGACCCGCCAGGAGCCCGTCCTCGAGGAGTTGCTCGTCCGTTTCCACAAGCGCGCGGAAGCGGAAGGTTGGCCCGAGGAGACTCCGGAGCTCCGGCTCTCACGCGAGTTGGAGGCCCGGCGTCAGCGGCTGGGCGGTCTCATCCACGAGCGGCTCCGCTGGTCCGAGAGGGAGGGCACCCTCGCCGAGGCGCTCGGTCAGCTCGCGCAGCACGTCCTCCAGGGCATCCCTTCGCCCCTCCATGCCCGGGAACGGCTGCTGTTCCGGGGAGCGTTCAGACCGAGTCTCAAGTCCCCCTTCTGGTTCTCCCTGGCCATCCCCCTCTCCCTTCATTCCTACCCCTCCGCTGGAGCCCTGTGGCTGCTGATGGCGCTGCTCTGGTTCGGCCTCCAGTACCGGCGCTCCGGGAACTGCTGGCTCACCCAGGAGCGGCTCGTGTGGAAGCCCCGGCGAGGTCAACCCGTCCAGGTGCTCCTGCGCTCCATTCCTCCCCAGGGCCTCCGGCGCATCCTCGACAGCGTGCGCGTGGAGGTGGAGGACGGCTTCCCCGTCCAGCTGGAGTCCCTCACGGATGCGGAACGGCTCATCACCTTGATGGAGCTCTACCGCCAGCCCCCGCTCCTCGGTGCGGCCGTGTCCGAGCGTCCGCTCGAGGCCGTCTGCATCCCGGGGCTCCGCCGCCAGGTGCCCGGTGGTGCCTGGGTCGAGCCCCACGTCGAGCCGGGTTGTCTCGTCATCCGCCCCGACCGGGTCGCCTTCCTCCCGACGCAAGACGGAGCCCGCGTGCTCGCGGCACTCGGCGGAACCTGGAGCGCTCCCACTCGCGCGGGACTCACGGTCTCGCGGCTCCTCGAGCAGCTCCGCTGGCTACCCGACACCGAGTTCGACAGGCTCCTCGCTCATGCGGCCGTGGAATCGGGCGGACTGCTGCGCGAGGCCCGCGAGCTCCGCGTGAGTCAGAGCGAGGAGAACGAGCCCCTGTACCTGCTCTCACGGGATGGCGTGGAGCTCTGTGGTAGACCCGGCCCCAAGGAGCGAGCGGAACTCTCGCTCCTGTGGAGCCGTCTGCGGGACGCCGGGCTCCGGTGAAGCCTGGATTTGAAGCAGTGTCGGCACGACCCTCACCCCGACCCGCTCCCAGAGGGAGAGGGAGCGGTGATCAGAAGAGCGTGTCGGCGAGCGTCGCCCGCGTGTCTCCCGTGAGCACCGTGAAGCGCATCACCCGGTCCTCTCCGCGCCACACTTCGATGGTGCGCGGCAGGGCCCCACCCGTGGCCGGCGAGGAGTAGTCCAGCAGGCGCACGTCCCAGGCCGTGCCCTTCGCGTCCTTGTAGCGCAGCCGCGCCGGCCGGAAGTCCTCCTTGTACACCCAGAACTGCGGCTTGCCCTCGCCCTGCGGCCCCAGCACGTACACCACGTCACCGCCGAAGCGCGCCAGCGACGTCGAGCGCGGCTCGATGCCCAGCGAGCGCAGGTGCTCCTCCACCACCTCGCGACTGTCCTGCACCGTCCCCGCGCGCACCGCCAGCAACGCGCACACCTGCTGAATCGCCTCCGACAACGCGGGAATCTCCGTGCCCTCCACCCGCTTGCGTCCCCCGGAGGACACCGACGCCACCGTGTTCCCCTCCGGCGCCTGCGCCTCGAAACGGCAGCGGCCCGGCAGCTTCACGTACAGCGAGCCATCCGCCTCGATGTCCGGCCGATCCGTGGGCAGCCCCAGTGCCGCTCCAGCCTCCTTCACCGCCGGCCCGTAGAAGTGCAGCGAGCCATCCACCTTCAGCGAGGACACCTGCTGATCCGCGTTCGCCGCCGACATCCGGCGCAGGATGGAGCCCCCGGGCAGCACGTACGCGCCCGCGCTCAACGCCGCCAGCAGTCCCATGACGAAGAGAGAGCGCTTCATCACGACCGCCCCATCCGAATCCCGCCCCGCGTCCACGACAGGGGTGTCGGTGTGTCGACGATCGGCGACGTCGTCTTCGGAAGGGCCTTCGTGGCCAACTCGACACACTGGCGGATGAGGAGTTCTCTCGTTGATGGGGTGGACATGGGGCGGCGAATCTAGTGATGGCCCACCCCTCCATCAAGACAGTTAGGATGTGCCCCCCATGTGGCCTCGCCTGACTGTCCTGTTGGCCGTCCTTCTGTCCACCCTCGCCGCCGCCCAGGAGGATTCCGGGGCCGATACCTCGATCCGTCCGCCCGCCGAGGACCTGAGAAACCTCATGAGTGCCCGGGGTGTGGGCATGGGCGGCGCCTGGCGCGCCCTGGGTGTCGGGGCCGAGGCGGGCACCGGCAACCCCGCGGCCCTCGCCGCCTTCCGCACCTACCGCATCGAGCTGACCGGCTCCTGGGACTGGGTAGGCAAGGATGCGCTCGGCATGGTGGCCGTGGCGGACTCGTCCACCAGCCTGCTCGCCGCCGGGGTGTCCTACCAGCTCATCACGCTCGGCAAGGGCACGCAGCGCGCCACCGGCCACCTCAATACGTTGGCCCTCGCGCTGCCGCTGGCCAACAGCCTGATGATCGGCGCCTCCACGCGCTACCTGCTGCTGCGCGGCGCCCGGCAGGCCAATGCCCTCACCGCCGACGCCGGCATCCTCGTGCGCCCCAGCGACGCCTTCTCCATCGGCGTCTCCGCCCACAACCTCATCGGCACCGGCAACCCCGAGCTCACCCGGTACTACTCGGCCCACGCGGGAGTGTTCGCCGGCCTGCTCACCGTCGCGGCGGACGTGCGCGCGGACTTCGAGACGAACGACCGCACCACGTTCACCTATAGCGGTGGACTCGAGTACGTCCTCGGACAGAGCTTCCCGCTGCGCGCGGGCTACACGTGGGATGGCTTCGCCCGTGCCTCCCAGCTCGGCGTGGGCATCGGCCTGCTGACGGGAGGAGGCGGCGGCATCGACCTGGCCTACCACCACGACTTCGGCGGAGAGCGGGGACGGCTCGTCGCCCTCACCTTCAAGGTGCAGGTGCGCTGAGCGCGCTCAGCCGCGCAGCGGGAGGTAGCGCTCGGAGGCGGAGAAGCGCACCAGCTCCACCAATTCCTGCTCGCTGGACTTGAGGGCACGCAGCGCCGCCACCGCGGGCCCCGGGCCTCCACAGGCGACGAGCCCCGCGCGATTCGCCGAATGACGGGCTGCCTCCGCGAGCGCCGAGGCATCGAACTCCCGCAGGGCCGACTCCATCAGCGCCAGCGCCCGCTCTCGGGACCGGGGATGCAGTGCCTCGCGCACCACCCGGGACTCGGGGCCGAACTCCGTCCCGCCGCGCAGCACCGAGGAGAGGATGGCCACCGCGCGCAGCAGCTGATCCTTCTTCAGGCAGCGCAGCGCGAGCAGGTCCGGCCCGAGACAGGACAGGGCGCGCCCGGCGAAGAAGCGCAGCTCCGGCTCCGGCAGCATCTGGCGCACCGCGAGCCGGCCCACCAGCAGGCGCGGGGCTCCCGGGTGGACGAGCGAGAAGGGAGGCCCCTCGTCCTCGGAGATGAAGATCTCGGGGAGCTGCACATCGAGCAGTCGAGCGACGGACTGCAGCACTTCCAGGGCGGCGCGAGCCCCCGGGCCCGAGTCCGGACGAAGCGGCTCGGAGGAACCCGCGGCCCTGCCGAAGGTGGGGAAGAGGCGGCAGAGGGCATGACCCACGGAGGCGAGCAGCTCGCCCGCGGGGTTGCGCAGACCGGGGTGTCGCAGGCCCGCGCGCTCCTCGCGGGTGAGCGTGTGGCGCGGAGGCCGGGGCACGGCGCCCTTCTCCCCCACGAGCGCCGCAGCCACCTCCGCCATCAACGAGCCCCGCGCCGTGTCGCCCCGGCTCACGAAGAAGGCCGAGAGCTCCCGGTAGGCCGCCGCATCGAGCGGGCGCTCGCGCACACGCTCGATGGCCGCCGGACGAGCCGTCTCCAGCGGAGCCGGAACCGGAGCCGGCGCGGAAACCGGAGCGGGCCTGGCGGAAACCGAGGGAGCGACAGGAGCGGAAGACTCGGAGGCCACGGGAGATGGAGTCGCGGCTCCAACCCGGGCACGCCGGCGTACCGGGTCCATCTTCCCCGGAGGCGCCTCCCAGGCGATGAACCGGGTGCTCTCCACGGCCATCGGAGAGGAGGGCGGCTCGGGCGCGAGCTGGGGCGGAGGAGGGCTCGTGGGAGCAGAGCCCTTGCCCGCGGGGACCACGGGCATCTCGAGGAGGGTTGGCGCGGACTCGGGCGAGGGGACGGGGGCCGGGGCCTTCGGCGTGGGCGTGAGCTCCACCGTGCCGGGCGGCGGGACGAGGAGGGCGGTGCGAGAGCCGCTCGGCTCCCGCTTGGGGACGGCGCTGCGAGGCGGCTCGGGGTGCAGCGATGGAACCGCGCGCTCGGCGATGGCCTTGCGCAGGTTCTCCGCCCGGTTGGCGTACACCTGCGCGCGGGCCGGGTCCCCCAGCACCTCGCGACAGAAGCGCGCGAGACGATCCCAGCTGCCAAGCCGGGCCTCGTCGTCCTCGGTGGCGGTGGCGGCGTGCTCCATGGCCCACGCGGCCTCGCCGTTCCGCCCCAGCGAGACGAGACGATCCACGAGCAGCAGCCACGCTTCCCTGTGCCCCGGCTCGAAGCGCACCGCCTGGCGCAGCTCCGCCAGCGAGGCCTCGTGGTCCCCCGCGGCCTCCAGCGTGGCCACCAACTCCAGCCGGGCCTTGCGCGCCGCCGGTCCACGCGGCTCGCGAGCGAGACGGGCACGCAGCAGGCGGCTCAACCCGACCCTGTCCCCCAGCTGTCGCGTCAGCTCCAGGAGGTGGTCCTGCGCGAGCAGGTCCTCGGAGTTCTCCGCGAGCACCTCCGACCAGGCCCAGTGGGCGAGCCGCGCATCGGAGAGCGACCCTCCGGCGAGCTCCGCGAGGCACCGCAGCCCCTCTGCGCGGTGGGCGGTCCGGCGAGGTACGGCGGCGAGCGCGACACGCAGACGCTCGGCCATCCGGGCGCGGTCCGCCTCGGGCACGCACCGGGCGAGCCCCATCAAGGCCGGGAGCGAGTGGGGGGAGATGGCCACCACCGCCTCGAAGTCCGAGCGGGCGCGGGCCAGCTCGCCCATGGACAACAGCCGCTCGCCCCGAGCCAGGAACGCCGCGGCACGTGCCCTGGGGTTGCTCGCGCGCTGCACGGCTTCGTCGAGCACGCGCCGCACCACCCAGTCATCCCCATCGGCGCGCTGGGTCAGGAGCCGCACCTGCTCGGCGAGCGCGGCCTGGTCCCCCGTGAGTGAGACGATCTGGCCATACACCCGGGCCGCCTCCGCGGTGTCCTGCAGCTCGTCCTCGAGAAGCTCGGCGAGCCGGGTGAGGGTCTCGGCGCGGACCACCAGGTCCTGCGCGCGATCGGCCTGGGCCAGGTAGAACTGGGCCAGCTCGCGCCAGCTCCGGCGCGCGATGAGCTGGGCCTCGAGACGCGTCTCGTCCGGATTGGCCTGCCGGGGCACCAACTGACGGGAGGGCTCGGTGTCCTCGTCGCTGCTCCAGGGAATGGGTGCATCCGCCCTGAGCCCCGCCGGTGGAGCAATGAGCGGGGATACGGACCGGAACGCGGGAGCGTCGGAGGTGGACTCATCCTCCCCGGCGGAGTCGTCCCGCGGAGCGGAGGCGGGAGACGCGGCGAGCGAGACGGGCTGCTCGGACGCCTGGGAGGTGGTCTCGTCCTGCAACCAGGGAGCGGGCTGCTCGAGCAGGGTGGCGTGTCGCTCCTCGTCGGCGGCCTCGGGAGCCACGGCTCGGGGTTGGGGAGCCCGCGGGGTGAAGCGCGCATCGGGCGGACCGAGGGATTCCATGGTGCGCTCATCCTCCGACCAGGGCGAGGAGGGCTCGCCGGTGCCCTCTCGAGAGAGCCGGCGGAGGAGGACGTCGAGGAGCCCGCGGGCGCGACGATCCTCGGGGGACTCGTCGACGAGCGCCTGGAGCACCTCGACGGCACGAGGAAGCTGCTCCACCCGGCGCAGCACGCGAGCGAGCTGCAGCCGTACGGCACGGCGGGTGGGGCCCTGGGTGTGGCCGAGCGAGGACGAGAGGAGCGCGATGGCGGAGGCCTCGGTGCCGGCGCGCAGCGAGAAGGTGACCAGCGCCGAGGCCAGACGCGGCGTCATGGGCAGGGAGCGGCTGGCGCGGACCAGCTCGCCGAAAGCCCGTGCGGCATGTCCCTGGTTCAGCAGACGGGCGGCGCTCTGGCGGTGACGTTCGACGAGCGCGGACACGTCGGCGCCCTCCCCGACCCGGGACAGGCCAGCGGGCGAGCGCTGGTGCGTATCGGCTGACTCCGACGAACCGGCGTCGTTGCCGTTTCTCACGCCACCCATGGGTGCGGCAGTCTACACAGGATGCAGCCTCCGGTCGTCACCACCCTCCTTCCCGCCCGAAACGCCGAGCGCACCGTGGCTCGCGCCGTGGAGAGCCTCCTCGAAGGCACCCTGCGTGAAATCCGGGTGTTGGCGGTGGATGACGGCTCCACGGACGGGACGCGCGCGGTGCTCGAGGGGCTGGCGGCGCGAGATGCCCGGGTGGAGGTGCTCGACGGAGGGGGCCGGGGCCTGGTCGCGGCGCTCAACCTGGCACTCTCGCATGCCACCTCGCCCTACGTGGCGCGGATGGACGCGGATGACGAGGCACTGCCGCGACGGCTGGAGGCGAGCGTCGAAGCGCTGGAAGAGGACCCGGGCCTCGGAGGCGTGGGCACGAGCGTGGAGTTGTTCCGCGAGGATCAGCCGGTGAGCCCCTCGATGCGGGACTACGCGGCCTGGCTCAACGGGCTCACCACCGCCGAGCGGCTCCACCGGGAGCGCTTCGTGGAGAGCCCCATCTGCCACCCCTCGGTGTGCCTGAGACGGGAGGCGGTGGTGGCGGCCGGAGGGTGGGAGTACGGCGACTTCCCGGAAGACTACGACCTGTGGCTGAAGCTCATCGACAGGGGCCACCGGATGCGCAACCTGCCGGAGGTGCTGTTGCGCTGGCGGGACAGCACGGAGCGGCTGACGCGGACGGACCCGAGGTACGCGCACAAGCGATTCATCTGGGTCAAGGCGCGCTACCTGGCGCGCAGCCGCGAGGTAGCGGGACGTCCCCTGACGATCTGGGGAACAGGACCTGGAGGGCTCATCCTCACGCGCTTCCTGCTGGCGGAGTGGGCGAGGGTGGAGCGCTTCATCGACGTGCACCCACGAAAGGTGGGCACGCGAATCCACGGGATACCGGTGTACCCACCGGAGTCACTGGGAGCACCGCCGGAGGACACCCACCTGATAGCGGCGGTGGGAGTGAGAGGAATCCGAGACGAAATCCGAGGAGCCCTCACGAGCCGCGGCTGGGTGGAGGGAGTGCACTTCACCTGTGCCGCATGACCCGCCCCCCTCCCTCTCCCTCCGGGAGAGGGTCGGGGTGACGGTATCCGCCCCCGTACTCCCCCCTCAGGCCGTGCGCACCACGCCATTCTGGACCGTCACAGGCCACGGAGTCAGCCGAGCACCGGAACACGGCCCTCCGACGCACGCCCCATCCTCGATGCGGAAGAGCGCCCCATGCCACGAGCAGGAGATCAACCGGGCATCGGGAGTCAGATAGCCGTCGAGCTTCTGCGCGAGCGGCAGCCCCTGATGCGGGCAGCGGTCCACATAGCCCCGAACACTCTCTCCGGTGCGCACGAGGAAGCCATGAAAGAAGGCCTCATCGATCTGCAGGACGAAGTTGCGAGCACCGGGGTCCGCGAGCGAATCGAGCGTGCAGAGGGCAACGCCAGCGGGAGTCTCGAAGACGCGAGAGCGCGGCCCCTCACTCATCTACGAGGCTCCGTGACGACCTGGTCGATCGCGCCGAACAGAGAGCGGCCCGCCGCATCCAGCATCTCGATGCGCACGCGGTCGCCGTGGCGGAGGAAGGGCGTCTTCGGAGCCCCGGTCAGGAGCGTCTCGACGGTGCGCACCTCGGCGATGCAGGAATAACCGAGCCCCCCATCACGGATGGGCTTGCCGGGACCCCCATCCGCATCGCGGTTGGACACGGTGCCCGAGCCGATGATGGAGCCCGCGCACAGGTCGCGCGTCCTGGCGGCGTGAGCGATCAAGGTGCCGAAGTCGAACGTCATGTCGACGCCCGCGTCCGCGCGCCCGAAGGGCTCCCCGTTCAACGAGACACGCAGGGCCCCGTGCAGCTTGCCCTCGCGCCAGGCCTCGCCGAGCGCATCGGGCGTGACGGCGACGGGCGAGAAGGAGGAGGCAGGCTTGGACTGGAAGAACCCGAACCCCTTGGCGAGCTCGGCGGGGATGAGGTTCCGCAGCGACACGTCATTGACCAGCATGACGAGCCGGATGGCCGCGAGCGCCTCCTCGCGGGTGGCGCCCTGGCGCACGTCTCCGGTGATGACGGCGACCTCTCCCTCCAGGTCACAGCCCCAGCTCACGTCCGCGAGCGGGATGGGCTCCCGGGGACCGATGAAACCATCCGAGCCGCCCTGGTACATGAGCGGATCGCTCCAGAAGCTCTCGGGCATCTCGGCCTTGCGAGCCTTGCGCACGAGCGCGACGTGGTTCACGTACGCCGAGCCATCCGCCCATTGATAGGCGCGAGGCAGCGGCGAGGCACACCCCTCCTCGGAGAACGGCATCCTCGGCGCGTCGCCACGATTCAGCGCCGCGGCGAGGGCACGGAGCGGCGCCTCACAGCGCTCCCACTCGTCGAGCGCGCGCTGCAACGTCGGCGCGATCACCGAGGCATCCGCACACCAGGCCAGATCATCCGAGACAACGACCAGGCGGCCGTCGCGCCCCGACTTCAGCGATGCGAGCCTCACCGCGTCACCTTCTCCGAGCCCGCTCCGGGCAGCCGGGCCTTCGGGAAATCCGACCAGCAGGCGTCGTAGTCACGCTGCAGGGCGGGCGTCTCCATGGCGAAGCGCGTGGGGGCGATCACCCAACGGCTCTCGAACATGAACGCGAGCGTGTCGGTGATCTTCTGGGGCGCGAGCCGGGCCTCCACCGCGCGCGTATAGGTCTCGCGATCGGGGCCGTGGCCGCTCATGCAGTTGTGCAGCGACGCACCGCCGGGGAGGAAGCCCTCGGCCTTCGCGTCGTACTCACCGTGCACGAGCCCCATGAACTCGCTCATGACGTTCCGGTGGAACCAGGGCGGGCGGAAGGTGTTCTCGGCGACCATCCACCGCGGCGGGAAGATGACGAAGTCGCAGTTGGCGACGCCGGGAATCTCGCTCGGCGAGGTGAGCACCGTGAAGATCGACGGATCCGGATGGTCGAAGCTCACCGTGCCGATCGTGTTGAAGCGTGACAGGTCGTACTTGTACGGCGCGAGGTTGCCGTGCCAGGCCACGACGTCGAGCGGCGAGTGGTCGAGCTCGGCGGCCCAGAGGCGGCCCTGGAACTTCTGGATGACGCGCGTGGGCCGGTCGACGTCCTCGTACGCGGCGACCGGCGTGAGGAAGTCGCGCGGGTTGGCGAGCCCGTTGGAGCCGATCGGCCCGAGCTCGGGGAGCCGGAACAACGCGCCGTAGTTCTCGCAGATGTACCCGGCGGCCTGGCCGTCGGGCAGCTCGGCGCGGAAGCGCACGCCGCGCGGGACGACCCCCACCTCACCCGGCGCGAGCCCGAGCACGCCCAGCTCGGTCACGAGCCGGAGCCGCCCGGACTGGGGGACGATCAGCATCTCCCCGTCGGCGTTGTAGAACACCGTGTCGGTCATCGACCGGTTGGCGAGGTACTGGTGGATCCCCACGCCCGCGCCCAGCGCCGGCGAGCCGTTCCCGCCGAACGTGACGAGCCCCTCGATGAAGTCGGTGGGCTGGGACGGACGCGGCAGCGGACTCCAGCGCAGGCGGTTGGGCGTGGCGGGAACCTCGGAGAAGGGACCGCTGCGCAGCAGTCCCTCCGGGAGCGGACGGAACGAGCCGTGGCTCGAGCTGGGGCGAATCCGGTAGAGCCAGCTCCGGCGGTTCTCACGCCGTGGCGCGGTGAACGCCGAGCCCGAGAGCTGCTCCGCGTAGAGGCCATAGGGCACGCGCTGGGGAGAGTTCTGTCCCTCCGGCAGAGCCCCCGCGACGGCCTCGGTCGCGAACTCGTTGGCAAACCCCGACAGGTATCCGTCCATCGCCATGGTTCCCTCCTCGGATTGCGCTCTGGCGGCCGACTACTTCTGGGTGGTCACCTTGATGACGCCGCGCCGGATCTGATCCAGCTCGATGGACTCGAACAGGGCCTGGAAGTTCCCGTTGCCGAAGCCCTCGTTGCCCTTGCGCTGGATGATCTCGAAGAAGATGGGGCCGAAGAGGTTCTCGGTGAAGATCTGCAGCAGGAAGCCCTCCGTCTTGCTGCCGTCGATGAGGATGCGGTTCTTCTTCATCCGCGCCAGGTCCTCCTCGTGGCCCGGCACCCGCTTGTCCACCAGCTCGTAGTAGGTCTCGATGGTGTCCTGGAAGATGACTCCGCGCTCGCGCAGCTTCTCCACCGTGCCGTAGATGTCGTTGGTGGTCAGCGCGAGGTGCTGGATGCCCTCGCCGTTGTACTGGCGGATGAACTCCTCGATCTGCGACTTGTCGTCCTGGCTCTCGTTGAGCGGGATGCGGATGGCGCGATCGGGGGCGATCATCGCCTGGGAGAACAGGCCGGTCGCCTGGCCCTTGATGTCGAAGTACTTCTGCTCGGTGAACCCGAACACGCGGTTGTAGAAGGTCGACCAGGTGCGCATCTCGCCGCGGCGCACGTTGTGCGTGAGGTGGTCGAGGATGTCGAGGCCGGTGCTGTTCTTCGCCTCCATCTCCCTGGCACCGGGAATCTGGCGCCAGTCGTCATAGAGGGAGCCCTTCTCGCCGTAGCGGTCGACGAGATAGAGCAGGCTGCCACCGATGCCCTGGAGGACATAGCTGTCGGGGCCGAGCGTGCCCGCGTTCGGGTCCGCCGGACGAGCGCCACGCTCGATCGCCATCTCGTAGGCCTTCTTCGCGTTGGCCACGCGGAAGGCCATGCCGTTGGCCGACGGTCCGTGCACCGCCCGGAACTCGGCCGCCTGCCCGGTCGGCTCGCGGTTCACCAGCAGGTTGATGCCGCCCTGCTTGTAGCGGATGACGTCCTTCGTCGGGTGCGTCGCGTACGCCGTGAAGCCCAACCGCTCGATGAGCTCGATCATCTTGCCGGGCTCCGGCGAGGTGAACTCAACGAACTCGAAACCATTCAACCCGAGGGGATTCTCCGCCGTGGCGCTCATGACCCGTGACCTCCGTAAACGGCCCAGATAGTAACATCTGAAACTATTGAATAAATAGTAACGTCTGAAACTAAATCCGCAAGACACCAGATGGGAGCCTGTTGAACCCGGAACGGGAGTGCCGGGGAACTGGTGCCTGGAGAGCGGACGGGTTGGAGCCGACGCGGCGCGTCAGCGGCGAGCGAGCACGCGCTCGGCGGCCATCTCCAGGCGGCGGAGCACGTCCTTGAGGGCGGCGACCTCCCGCTCGCTGAGCCCCTCGAGCACCTCCGCCTCGAGCTCCAGCGCCGCGGGCGCGACCCGGGCGTAGAGCTTCTTTCCCTCGGCGGTGAGCGAGAGACGGAGGGAGCGGGCGTCCGCGGCGTTCGTCACACGGCGCAGGAGCTTGCGCCGCTCGAGCACCTGCGCGGCGCGGCTCACCGTCACCTTGTCCATCTTCGTGCGGCCGACGATCTCCTGCTGGGTGAGCTCACCGTCCTGCGCCAGCACGGTGATGACGCGCCACTCGTGCATCTTGAGGCCGAAGTGCTCCTCGTAGGCCCGGGCGATGACCTGACTCACCGCGTTGGAGGCAAGCGAGAGTCTGTAGGGGACGAATTCGTCGAGCTTGATATGGGAGCGTGCCACGGTACGTCCACAGGGTACGAGGAGGTTGGTGTAGGAGCAACCGGACCGTCCTTGGGAATCAACGAATGGCCCCCAGGGGAGCCGGGACCCGCGCGGCCTCGAAGAAGCGCGCGAGGTCCTCCGGAACGGGCGCCTCGAACCGCACCGGTTGGCCCGTGCCCGGATGCCCCAACTCCAGCGCCTGCGCGTGCAGCAGGCAACGCGGAGCCGGAAGCCCTCCCGCCCGAGCCGCCCCGCCGTAACGCTTGTCCCCGAGAATGGGCGCGCCCAGCGCCGTCAGGTGCGCGCGCAACTGGTGGGTGCGTCCCGTCTGGGGCAACAGCTCCACCAGGCAGAAGTCCGAGCCCGCGTGCAGCACGCGGTACCGCGTGAACGCGGGAATGCCATTGGCCGCGCGGGTCGCGCGCCAGCGCCCCGGCCGGGACGGGTCCTTCGACAGCGGCAGATCGATGGTGCCTTCAGAAGGCAGTGATACCGGCCCTACCGCCGCCAGGTAGCGCTTGCGGGCCCGGCCCTCGCGGAACTCCTCCGCCAGGGCGGTCGTCGCCCGAGGCGTCTTCCCGAACACCGTCACCCCGGACGTCTCCCGGTCCAGCCGGTGCACCAGCCCCGCCGGCCGCTTCAGGTGCTCACCCACCTTGTCCACCAGACTGTCCCCTACCCGCCCTTCCGTGGGCTGCGCCGTCATTCCCGCCGGCTTGTCCACCGCGATGACGTCCTCGTCCTCGTGCAGCACCCGGAGCGCCAGGGCGGGAGCCGCCGCCGCGGCGAGAGGGCTCTGTCCCCCCTCCTCCAGCACCACCGTCACCACCTGCCCCGCGGTCAGCCGCGTCCCCGCGTCCCGGCTCCGGCGCCCGGCCACGTACACCGCTCCCACGCCCACCAGGCGCGCGGCCTCCTCACGCGGCACGCCCAGCTCCGCCGCCAGCGCCTCTCCCAGGGCTCGGTTCACGTGGGCGGCTTCGACTCGAAAGGTGCGGCGCTTCATTCAGTGGGTTTCCTCGTGGCGTCCACGTGGGAACATACGGCCCCGGACATGGAAGACATCAAGACGAATCCCGGAATGGAAGCCTCCGATGGTCTCCCCACACCCCGCCGATACTGGGCAATCGTCGCCATCGTGCTCGCGATCTCCATGGCCGTTCTGGATGGCGCGATCGCCAATGTCGCGCTGCCCGCCATCTCGCGGAACCTGAACGCCTCGCCCGCCGCGTCGATCTGGATCGTCAACGCCTACCAGCTCGCCATCGTCGTCTCGATCCTCCCGTTCGCCTCGCTGGGCGACATCGTGGGCTACCGGCGGGTCTTCCAGATGGGCCTCCTGGTGTTCACGCTGGCCTCGCTGGCCTGCGCGCTGTCGGGCTCCCTCGTGGGCTTGACGCTCTCGCGAATCCTCCAGGGCTTCGGCGCCGCCGCGGTCATGAGCGTCAATGCCGCCCTCGTCCGCTTCACCTACCCGAACCGGTTGCTGGGCCGGGCCATTGGCATCAACGCCCTGGTGGTCGCGGTCTCCTCCGCCGTCGGTCCGACGATCGCCTCGGCCATCCTGTCCACCGCGTCGTGGCCCTGGCTCTTCGCCATCAACGTGCCCATGGGAACCGTCTCCCTGCTCATCGCGCGCCAGGCCCTGCCGCACACCCGGCGCTCGGGGCTCCCGTTCGATTTCACGAGCGCGCTGCTCAATGCCCTGACGTTCGGGCTGCTGATCATCGGACTCGAGAGCCTGACGACCGGTGCGCTGCCTGGAGCCCTCGCGCTCGCCGGTGGCCTCACCGCGGGCATCGTGCTGGTGCGGCGCCAGCTCTCGAGGACCTCGCCGCTCGTCCCCGTGGACCTGCTGCGCATCCCGGTCTTCGCCTTCTCCATCGCGGCGTCCATCTGCTCCTTCTCGGCGCAGATGCTCGCCTTCGTCTCACTCCCCTTCTACTTCCAGAACGTCCTGGGGCGCAGTCAGGTGGAGACCGGGCTGTTGATGACGCCCTGGCCGGTCGCCGTCGCCGTCATGGCGCCCATCGCGGGGCGGCTGGCGGATCGCTTCTCGGCGGCCATCCTGTGTGGCGTGGGCTCGATGGTGATGGCGACGGGATTGACGCTGCTCGCGCTCCTGCCGGCACATGCGGCGAGCGGCATCATCGTCCTCGGCATGACCCTCTGTGGCGTGGGCTTCGGATTCTTTCAGTCACCGAACAACCGCGCGATGCTCTCCTCCGCTCCGAAGGCGCGCAGCGGCGGCGCGGGAGGCATGCAGGCGACGGCCCGGCTCCTGGGGCAGACATGCGGTGCCACCCTCGTCGCCGTGTGCTTCCGGGCGTTCTCGAGCCACGGGCCCACGGTGGCCCTGGGACTCGGAGCGTGCGTCTCGGTCGCGTCGGCCGTGGTCAGCACCTTCCGGCACCATCGGCAGGTCGACGTCCAGGTGACACCGTAGCGCCATGCCACCTGGACGCCTCGTGTCTCAACTCACCGGAGGGAGACACCGAGCGGGCGCGGGTGCCCACTGGAGCCGAAGAGATTACGGTCCACCGACATCCAACCACCACCGACGTAGCCGCTCCCACTATCGTAGGTCAGAGTGACGACACCGTGGCTCAGGCCCTCTTGTAGCGGCGCGAACGTCACGATCAGCGTGCAGCTCGCGCCGCTCTCGAGCGTCGTGCCGCAGGTGCCTCCGGTGCCTGGATAGGCTCCCCCCTTGAAGTCGAAGGGCGACCCAATGGGACGTGGCGTCATATTGCTGGCGGCCGTATCTCCTGTATTCCTGACCGTGAAGGTGTGCTCCGCGACCGCTCCGACGGCGACATCGCCGAAGTCGAACGGGTTCGCATCGGAGAGGGAGTCGGTGATGGAGAGGAAGGCGGGAGACACAACCGAACCGACGAGGGCGAGCGGGATGCTCCGGAAGGCGACGCCATCCTCATAGGAGATGGACAACGTGGTCTTCGCCACTCCCGTCTCGGAGGCAGTGAAGCCCAGGACGAGGGTGCAGCTCTCTCCAGCCGCCAGGGTGATCCAGCACGTGCCCCCCGTTCCAGGCTGGTAGCCGCCCTTGAAGGAGAAGGGCGCCGGAGGTGTACGAGCCGAGAGCTGGGTCGCGTCCACATCGC
The DNA here is from genome assembly GCF_016859125.1 of Archangium violaceum. Lineage (NCBI taxonomy): Bacteria > Pseudomonadati > Myxococcota > Myxococcia > Myxococcales > Archangiaceae > Archangium > Archangium violaceum. The sequence goes on from NZ_CP069338.1 coordinate 435,570, forward strand.
CGGTGTTCGTCAGGGTCACGGTGCGCCAACTCTGCCGTCCCTGAACCAGTGCTCCGAAGTCAACGATCGTGGACGTGGCCTGCACGAGCGCGGGAGCCAGCCCCTTCCCCGCGAGCGTCCGGACGACGGCCCCCTCCACCAGCCCCGTCGCGAACCGCACCGTGAGCGTTCCATTCGCGGCTCCTCGCTCGGTGGGATGGAACGCCACCGCGAACTGGCACGAGGCCCCGGGGGCGAGCTCCGCCCCGCACATACCTCCGATGCCCGGGAAGGTGCCGCCCGCGAACGTGAAAGGGGCGCCCGATAGCGACACCGCCAACGACGTCACCGTGCCCGCGCTCCGGTTGCGCAAGAAGAACCAGCGCTCGGCCGTGGTCCCGATGAGGGACGGGCCGAAGTCGAACCCGGGCGCATCGGAGACCTCGATCGCCCCCGTTTCCGAGGAGCCCGAGTCCCCTCCCGAACCCGAGCCCGAATCGGTACCCGGGCCCGCGCCCGCGTCCGGCTCCGGCGAGACCCTGCCCCCATCCACGAGGACGTCACCGCCATTGTCGGCACCCTCGCCGGAGCCGGTCCCCGTCCCTGACGGCGGCCCTCCGCACCCGGCGAGCGCCACGACGGACGCGAGACCCAGAATCCACGGCTTGAAGAACACTCCCACCGACATTGCTTCCCCCTCTGCATTGGTCCCGCGTATCGAACGGGGACCCGGCGGCGTGCTCTATCCAACATCGCCTTCCGGAGGGGAAGCCCCTTCACGCTGTGAACGAGGCACGCTCCACGTGCTCGGGCCTTTCCCCCCGAGGCCGAACTGTCTACCTTCCGGCCCCCCATGGACCGTCCCCTCCCCACCCTGCGCGCGAGCCTGGACGACTTCCTCGCCGAGCTGGCCACCCTCCAGTACCGCCATGCCGCGGGCCTCGCCCAGGAGCTCCCCCTTCGCGAGCTCTACGAGGACTCGCCTGAAATCGCCTCCCCCGAGGCCTTCGCCGCCGCCACCGAGGCCGTTCCCAAGGCCCAGGCCAAGGGCGACTCGCTCGGCGTGCGCCGTCTGCGGCTGCTGCGCGACTTCATCGCCACCCAGGTCGAGGAGGCCCTCGCCGCCCCCGACGCCGAGGCCGTGGCCCAGCTGGAGGCCCGCGCCCACCTCCCCGTGGATGACCAGACCCTCTCCTTCGGCGAGGCGCTCGGCCAGCTCCCCCATGAGCCGAACCGCGGCCGGCGCGCCCTGCTCGAGAGCGCCACGGGCGGCTTCCTCTGGGACAACCGGGGCCGCTATGGCGCCCGTCGCGAGGCCGCCTTCCGCGTCACCGAGAAGCTGCGCGCCCCCAGCTACGTCGCCCTGCGCGAGGACGTCTCCGGCATCGAGCTGAACAAGCTGGCCGAGGCCGCCGAGCAGACGCTGCGCCTCACCGAGGACGCCTACCGGGACGTGCTCGGCTACGCCCTCAAGAAGGTGGAGCCCCTGCTGCGGCCCCTGCCCTCGGGCCACGCGCGCAGGCACGACCTGCAGGCGGCCACCCAGGTGCCGTGGATGAGCGGCTTCTTCCGGCGCGAGGACGGGCTGCCCGCCGTCATCCGGTGGCTCGGCGAGTGGGGTTTCCACCCGTCCGCCGAGGGCCGCATCCGCATGGACGACGAGGAGCGACCCGGCAAGGCCTCCCGTCCCTTCACCGCCGCGGTGCGCATCCCGGGCGAGGTGCGCCTCGTCTTCCAGAAGCGCGCCGGCATGGACGCGCTGGGCAGCCTGCTGCACGAGTACGGCCACGCCCTGCACCACGCCCACGTGTCGGAGCAGCTGCCGCTGGAGCTGCGCCGGCTGGGGGACGCCTCGGTGACGGAGGCCTTCGCCATCCTGCTCGAGCGGCTCCTCACGGACGAGGAGTGGCTGAAGCGCTACCTGCGCCTGCCCTCGGCCACCGCGCGGGACGCCACCCGCATGGCCGCCTTCCAGGGCCTCACGGTGCTGCGCCGGCACTGCGCGAAGCTGTCCTACGAGCTGTCCCTCTACACGCGCGGGCCCTCGCCCGAGCGGGCCGACGAGTACGCGGATGCCCAGCGGCGCGCGCTCTTCGTCGAGCCGCACCCGGGCTTCTTCCTCTTCGACGTGGACCCCCAGCTCTACGTGACGCGCTACCTGCGCGCCTGGGCGCTGGAGACACGGCTCACGGCGCACCTCACCGGGCGCTTCAACGAGGACTGGTGGCGCAACCCCACCGCGGGCCGCTGGCTCCAGGGCCTCTTCGCACGAGGCGGCACCGATGACGCCGAGACGCTCGCCACCGAGATTTCGGGAAAAGGGCTGACGATCCCCGAGGCGGGTGACCGCCTCGTGGCTCTGCTCAATCGCTGAGCGCCAGCCCGGGAGAGAGACGACCGGGGGACTACTTCTTCTTGCGCAGCGCGCGGACGATCTTGTCCTTCGTCGCGTTGGCGCCGGTCGTCGCCTTCGGCTTGCTGGCCGACTTCGTCTGGCCGGTGCGCTCGCGCATGGCCTTCATCAGCTGCATCTCGATGAGGAGCAGCTCGTCACCCAGCTCCTCGTTGTTGCCCGCGGCACGAGGGAGCGGCGCGCTCTTCTTGGCGGCCCCGGCTCCGTGCCGCATGCGCAGCACCTTCTCCTCTTCGGACGTCAGGGTCCGCGCCTTCTCCAGCGCTACCTCGACCTCCTTGGCCGTCACCGTCGTGCTGCTACCGACCTTGCGCTCCATCTCCGCTCCCTTGCAGTGGGCACCTGAACATCCGCTCATGTCGGATGCGTCCGAGCCGCAACCGTCGAGGATTGTAGAGAACGCAAGAGTTGGGTCAAATTTTCTTCCAACAGGCCGCTGCCTCCCTGTAGCGGCCTGCTCCGCGCAGGACACCTGACGCGTCAGTTGCCCTCGTCGTCCCCGGGCTCGTCCGCGGGGGCACCGGCGGCACCGGAGGACCCGGCGCCCTCGGGCTTGTTGCGAGGGATGCCGAAGCGATCCAACGCATCCGCGATACCCTGCGGCTTGTCCGCGTCCGGAAGAAAATTCTCCGGCGGCTGCAACTTGGGGTCCTGGCCGATCTCACTCAGGGCGGACTCCAGCACCATGCGCAGCTCGGCGGCGCCCCCGGCGTCGTTGGCGGGGACGGCGATGCGCCCATCCAGGCGGACCTTGAGGACGACGGACGTGGAGGCGTCCACCAGCACCTCGCCGCTGAGCGACTTGGGGGTGCGGTGCTCGAAGAAGGCCAGACGGCGCCTGGTGGTCTCATCCCGGCCGCCCTTGGGCTCGAGGAGGGCGGGCAGCACGGCGGGCGTGGTGCCGGTGTCGCCTTCCGGACCCAGGTCCACGGAGTAGCGCCAGGCGGTGCGGCCCTCGTAGGTGACGGTGCCCTGGGGCGCCAGGAGGATGCGGCCGCGGAAGAGCGCGTCCACATCCCGGATGGCGCCGGTGAGCTCGGCGCGGCTGCGCTCGGCCATGCCGCGGTCGCGCAGACGCTGGCGGAAGGTGCCGTAGCGGTTGCGGGCATACACCTTGCCCCCCACTCGCATCACCTCGAGGCCCTGGTCGCGATTGTTCTCCAGCACACCATGGAAGTCGCCGCTGACGCCGCCCGGACCGGCACGGAAGGTGCGGGTCTCGGTGAGCTTGACGGGGGTGGTGGTCCCCGGGGCGCCGGCCCACTCGTAGCTGACGGTGGCCTTGTAGGCGTGGGGCCCCAGACGCTCGGTGACCTCGGCTGCGTCCATGGAGAGGATGCGGCGGGCCACCCGGGGGTTGTCGGCCACGTCCTCAGGTGGAAGCTTCTCGGCAGCGGAGGCCACCACCTTGGGTGGGTCCTCGGGGGAGAAGATGCGAGCCTTGGCCGCCTTGTCGACGGGGTCCTGGCAGGCCACGGCGGCGAGCGCCAGGGCTGCGGCGATGGCGGACTTCGGGAAACGGGTCACGGTTCCTCCGGCTCCAAGCGGGGGGTTGCCCAAATTACGGGGTGGGTGATGGAGCGGCAAGGGACGGCTTGCGCGCGCCAATGTACGGGATAGAACGCCACCTATGCAGAACCTGCGTGACAAGCTCTTGAAGGCCGGCCTGGTCTCCGAGGACCAGGCGAAGAAGGCGGAAACCACCGCAGCTCCAAAGGCTGCCCGCCCTGCTCCCACCCAAGCGCCGCGCCGCGAGGGCCCGCCCCGTCGTGAGCACGACGAGCGAGACTCGCATGGGCGCGAGGAGCGGCCGCCGCGCCGCGAGGGCCAGGGAGGACGTCCGCAGGGAGGACGGCCTCAGGGAGGAGGTCGGCCCATGGGCGGAGGCCGACCCCAGGGAGGAGGCCGGCCCCAGGGAGGACGTCCGCAGGGAGGGCGTCCGGGCGGTGAGCCGGGGGGCGGCATCGTCCCCAAGCTGCCGCCGCTGCCGGGCTCGAAGGCGGCCCAGCGGATGGAGTCCAAGAAGCAGGTGGAGCAGGACCGGAAGCTGCGCGAGCTGGTGCACGGCGGGCAGGTGCCGGTGGACGTGGGCGCCACCGTCTTCTACTTCATGACGCGCAAGGGGAAGCTGCGGCGGCTGGAGCTGACGGAGACGCAGGCGAAGCAGCTCGAGGACGGCACGCTGGCGGTGGTGGAGCGGCCGGAGCCGGCGCAGATCGAGCACTCGCTGGTGCCGGCGGCGGTGGCCGAGCAGATGTACGCCATCTCCAAGAAGTCGGTGCGCTTCCTGAACCGGAAGGATCTGCCCATCGGCTTCATGAGTGACGACGAGGTGAAGGAGAAGCAGGCGGCGGAGGCGCGGGGCGAGGAGCCGCAGGTGGAGGAGGACGACGAGTCCACCACCGAGGGCGGCGAGGAGACCGCGCAGGCCGAGGACACGGTGAGCCCCGAGGGAAGCCCCGAGGGGGGCACGGAGCCGACGCCGTCCTGAGTCACTGAACCCCCACTTGAGCCCCCACCCCTCTCCCACCGGGAGAGGGACGGGGTGAGGGTAACGAGCCCCCCGGGTTGCCCCGGAGCGCCCTACCGCGAGAAGTGAGAGGAGAGGACGCTGGCCACGCAGCAGGTGAGCTTCTTGCCGGTGGGGATGTGCAGGAACTCGTTGGGCCCGTGGGCGTTGCTGTTGGGCCCGAGCACGCCAGTAATGAGGAACTGGGCCTCGGGGAAGCGGCGGCCGAGCATCTCCATGAAGGGGATGGTGCCGCCCTCGCCCATGGCCATGAAGGGCTTGCCGAAGAAGGCGCACGAGGCCTCGTGGGTGGCCTTCTCGAGCCACTTCTCGAGCGGAGGAGCATCCCAACCGGCGCTGGCCTTCTCACCCTCGAAGGTCACCTTCGCGCCGTAGGGCGGATCCGCCTCCAGGGTCTGCTTGAGGGCCTGGGTGGCGGCCTTGGGGTCCAGCCGCGGAGGAATCCGCATGGACAGCTTCACCGAGGTGAAGGGGCGCAGCACGTTGCCCGCGCTGCCCAGGGCCGGCATGCCCTCCACGCCGGTGACGGAGAGCGCCGGGCGCCAGGTGCGGTTGAGGATCTGCTCGGCGCGGTCGACCGTGACGGGGCGGGAGCCGGGGACCCAGGGGAACTTCGAGTACACCTCCTCGCCGAGCACCTCGGCCACGGCGGCGGCCTGCTCGCGGCGGGCCTGGGGGATGTGGACGTGGAGGCCGTCGACGCGGATGCGGCCGGTCTGCTCGTCCTCCACGCGCGAGAGGAGCTGCCGGAGGATCCGGAAGGACGAGGGCACGATGCCGCTGGCATCACCCGAGTGCACGCCCTCGTCGAGGATGTCCACGCGCAGGTTGCCGGAGATGAGTCCGCGCAGCGAGGTGGTCATCCACAGCTGCTCGTAGTTGGCACAGCCCGAGTCGAGGCACACCACGAGGGACGCCTTGCCGATGCGCGGGGCGAGGTGCTCGATGTAGGCGGGAAGGTCGTAGCTGCCACTCTCCTCGCACGCCTCGATGAGCACCACGCAGCGCGCGTGGGCAACGCCCTGCTCCTTGAGCAGGCGGATGGCGGCCAGTGACGCGAAGGCCGAGTAGCCGTCGTCGGCGCCACCGCGGCCGAAGAGCTTGTCGCCCTCGCGCACGGGCTCCCAGGGAGAGAGACCCGCGCGCCAGCCGGTCATCTCGGGCTGCTTGTCGAGGTGGCCGTAGAGCACCACGGTGTCGTCACCGGTGCCCGGAATCTCCATGTAGATGACGGGGGTGCGCTCCTCGCCCTTCTCGTTCTCGAGGGTGACCACCTCCACCTTGAGCCCGGGGATGTGCTTCGACTGGGATTCGCACCAGCCGGCGATGAGCCTCACCGCCTTGTCCATGTCACCCTTCTTCTTCCAGTCCGGCTCGAAGGCGGGCGACTTGTTGGGGATGCGGATGTACTCGTGGAGCCTGGGGAGGATCTCCTCCTCCCAGATGCGCTCGGACGAGGCGGTGGCGGTGGCGTTGTTCAGCCGGGGGCTGGTGCTCATGGGAAATGGCTCCGGTTCGGAACGGAAGGCGTCTCCTCCTCTACACCACCCTGGGCCACAATGGGCGACCCACGCACGAGCGCAGGGCCGCTCCATAGCCAAGCCCACACTCGGGGTGGAGGACGCGCGAGGCATGACGCGAAGCGCAACACCTTCCCTCCTGTCAGGTAGGCCGTCCCTTTCCCAACCCAAGGAAGCCATTCCACACCGAGGGGCACGCCCCTGCCCCATGTGTCACGGGCGGGTGGACAACCGGACCTCCAAGTAGGCCTCCTGACGGAAACCTTCCGGCGCACCTACACGTCACGAGGCTCCAGCGATCTGCTCTACTTCCAGCTGAAGCCGTAGGCCCGCGCTCGGGGCGGAGAGGACGGGATCGCATGCTTAGGGTGCTCACGCTGAACATCGCGCACGGCGTGCCGTCGATTCCCGTCCCCCTGCCCTTCCTGCTCCCGCGCGGCAAGCTGCTGGGCCACCTGGACCAGATGGCCGGGCTGCTCGCACGGGAGAACGCGGACGTGGTGGCGCTCCAGGAGGTGGACCGTGCGGGACTCTTCAGCGGAACCGTGGACCCGCTGGAGCGCCTGGCTACCCGCGCCGGCTACGCGCACATGTTCCACGGCGCCCACCTCCACCTGCCAGGGCTCTGTACCCGGGGCACCGCCCTGCTCTCCCATCGGCCGCTGCTGGAGACCGACTCGCGACGCTTCGAGGAAGTCGCCTCCATCGACAAGGGCTATGTGGTGGCCGCGGTGGAGGACGAGGACCGCCTGTTGGACGTGGTGTCGACGCACCTGGACTTCGCCTCCGAGCGTCGGCGGCAACAGCAGGCGGTCCACATCATCGAGGCACTCCAACGCCGTCCCCACCGCCCACGCCTGGTGATGGGGGACATGAACTCGCGCCAGGGCAACCCGGGAGTGGGCATCGAGAGGATGATGAAGCAGTTGGCGCTGCACACTCCCGAGCCGGGTGGCGGCGAGCCCACCTACGAGGCCCGCGCGCCGACGATGCGGCTGGATTGGATCCTGGCGTCTCCCGAGCTGCGCTTCACGCACTACCACCCCCTCGCCGAGCGAGTCTCCGATCACCTCGCGCTGAAGGCGGAGCTGGAGTGGACCGTCGGAGGGTAGCCAGGACACGGGGCCCTGGCCGTACGGCTGGCCTGGTGGGCTGCATGCAGGAGGAAGGTCGGCTCGACAGCCCCCGAGCCGAAGTACGAGTCCTGTAGGCCGGTATGTCATCGCGCGTCCGATACCTACCGTGTGGTGAACGTCACATGGAGAACGCGTGATGAAACACTTCAGGGTCGTAGTCGTTGGGGCATTGGCGTCGGCGTTGCTCTGGGCACCGGCTTGCAGGTCTTCACCGCAGACCACTCCCTCGGGCCAGCAAGGCGCGGGAGCTACGGGCACGGACACGGGAGGCTCCACCACGGGCGGTACCGGCGGTGACGTAGGGACCTCGGGGACGAGTGGAGGTTCCGGGGGAGCCGGGAGCACCGGTACGGGAGGAACGGGCGGCACGGGAGGTATCGGCTCGGGAGGCGCAGGTGACCTGGGCGGCACCGGCATCGGCGGCGACGTAGGCGGCACCGGCACGGGTGGCGATCTGGGTGGCACGGGCACCGGTACTGGCGGCGACGTGGGCGGCAGCGGCACCGGCACCGGCACCGGCACCGACCTGGGTGGCACCGGTACTGGCACGGGCACCGGTACTGGCGGCGACGTGGGCGGCAGCGGCACCGGCGGCACCGGCACGGGTGGTGACCTGGGTGGAACCGGCACCGGCACCGGCACCGACCTGGGCGGCACGGGCACCGGCACCGACCTGGGCGGCACGGGCACCGGCACCGACCTGGGCGGCACCGGCGGCTCGGGCACTGGGACCGACCTGGGTGGCACTGGCACCGGTACCGGCACCGACCTGGGTGGCACGGGCACCGGCACCGGCACTGGTACCGACCTGGGTGGCACCGGCACCGGAACCGGCACTGGTACCGACCTGGGTGGCACCGGCGGAGCGGGCACGGGTGACGATCTGGGCGGCACCGGCACGGGCACCGGCGGCACGGGTACCGGCACCGACCCGGGTGGCACCGGCACGGGAACGGGTACCGGCGGCATCGGCGGCGACATGGGCACCGGCACCGGCACGGGCGGCACGTCGGGCGGGGCCACGAGTCCGGGGACCGGAACCGGCACGGGGACTGGTACGGGCGGCACGGGCGGCGGCGGCACGGGCCGTTGAGCCCGGAATGCCGGCGTCACCTCACCGTTGAGTTGGAAGAGGGCCTCGGGTTCATGGAGAACCCGGGGCCCGAGCCTTGGCTCACTCCTCGAACCAGGCCAGCTCCTCCACCCCGCTCGCGTGATGGACGACGAGGCACGAGGGTTTGTTCTGATGCGCCAGCTTCCGTCCGCGATGGATGGCCTGGGTCACGTTGGGGTAACGGTCGACCTGACCGCTCCCCTCGAGCCGGACCCACCAGCCCAGCGCGTCCTCCGCCACGGTCACCCTCCACCGAGCGGACTTCGGGTTCACTTCCCTCGGCTTGCCCTCGCTCCTCGACTCGACGGGAACGCGGAGATCCGGGGCTGAATCCATGTGAGGTGCTCCTCGCGAAAGGTGAACCAGCTCCCTGGAAGCTGGTGGGCGAGGGCCGGGAACACACCTGATCCGCGGAACAAGAAGCGCCGTCTGTCCAATGGTCAACCCATCACTCCGCGATGGGCAGGGTGAAGAAGAAGGTGCTGCCCCGCCCCACCTGGGTCTCCACCCAGAGAGAGCCACCGTGCGCCTCCACGATGCTCTTCACGATGCTCAGCCCGAGCCCCGTTCCGCGCTCGCTCACGCTAGAGGCCCGCCAGAAGCGCTCGAAGAGGTGCGGCACATCCTCGGGTGAAATGCCCGGTCCGTTGTCCTTCACCGAGATGCGCACCATCCCATCCACCTTCCGGGCGCGCAGGATGACGGTGCCGCTCGAGGGGGTGAACTTGATGGCGTTGCCCACGAGGTTGGAGAGCACCTGGAGGACGCGCTCCCGATCGGCACGCACGCGCGGCAGCCCCGGGCCCACCTCCACCACCAGGTCCTGGTGCTTGTTCGAGGCGAGCGGCCGGAGCACCTCGAGCGCCTGATGGAAGAGCTCGTCCACCGTCCACGGCTGGGGCGCCAGCGGCATGGGCATCCCCTGCAGGCGGGCCCGGTCGAGGATGCCCGCGATGAGCTCCCTCATCTGATCCGTCGCGCGCAGGATCATCTCCACATGGCGGCGGCCATGGCGTCGGCGCTCCTCGTCGGGAGGCCGCGCTGCCTTGAGAAGCAGCTCGGCATTCATCCTCACCACGAGCAGCGGCGTCTTGATGTCGTGGGAGACGACCGCGAGCAATTCCTCGCGCCATCGCACCGCATCCTGCGCCTGCTGGAAGAGCAACGCCGAGTCCACCACCGCCGCGATGCGCTGGGCGAGCGCCTCGAAGAGCACGACATCGGCGGAGCCATAGCGCTCCGGCCGGGCGGAGATCAGGCTCATCACCCCGAGCGTGCGGCCCCGCACGCGGATGAGCAGCCGGAGGTTGGAGGGGAAGCCGGTCCACTCGGCCCGCTCCACCGACACGTGCCCGTCCTGCAACCCCGCGGCACTCGCCGGGAGGGCCACCCAGGGATGCGAGGAGAGGACCCGGGCCACGAAGGACTCGCTCCCACGGGGATGGAGGGGAGGCTCGGCGGCCATCATGGCGATGCGCTCGGCGCCGCCGGGGTCATCCTGGAAGAGGTCGATGGCGCAGCAGTCAGCCCACGAGGGCACCAGCAGGCGAGCGATCTCGGGCAACGAGGCGCGGTAGTCCAGCGAGGCACCAAGGAGGGCACTGGCCTCGGACAGGAAGGCCTGGCGCCGGTGGGATTCCTCGGCCTCCAGACGCGCCTGACGCTCCCGCTCCAGGTGCTCGCGTTGGGCCAGCTCGAGTGCTTCCGCGCGCTCACGCAGCCGCACCTCGCGCCGCAGGGCGCAGTGCCGGTCCAGGGCCACCGCGAGCTGGTTGGACACCGCGTCGAGGAAGGCGAGCCCCTCCTCGGCCATCACCCCGGCCGCATCCACCTGGAGCGCGCCGAAGACACTCCCCTTGGACACCAGCGGAAGGGTGATGACGGTTGGCCCGGAGCTCTCGGGAGGCTCCGGGAGGAGCCAGGTCTCCGGCTCACCCAACCCGACCACCACCTCGCCCAGGGGCACCACGGCCTTCACCCCCACCAGCCAGGCATACGTAGAAGCGGCCCGTTCGACGGCCAGGGAGAGCTGCGCGCTCGGTACATCCGCCGCGTGCCAGACGAGCAGATGGGGGTGCGCCCGGACGAACTCGCCGCTCGGGTCCATCCCCACGAGCAGCAAGGCCGTGCGCAGCGGCAACACCTCGGAGGCGAGCGCCATCACCTCGGGGAAGGTGCGCTCCGCCCCCTCGAAGGCGGCGAGCCGCTTGCTGATCTCATACAGGTGGTCGAGATGACGCCAGGCATGCTCGAGCTCGCGGAAGACCCGGGGCCCACATCCGGGCGACTCACGCGACAAGCTTCCATCCTCCACGAGACGACCTCCTGGCTATGGCCCCTGGCCCTCGGGCGTTATTTCCGACGCCCCTTCTTGGACACCGGGCGACGTCTCTTCGCCGGTCCCTTCCCGGAAGGTGGAGATGCCGTCCCGGGCTGGCCACCCGGCAGCAGCAGCCCCCCCTCCCCGATGGTGAAGCGATGGGTCGCCCGGTCATGGCTGCTACCGCGGGTCTTCACCACCGTCAGGATGGGAACGAGCCGGCCCTCCTCCTGGGCATAGCGGAACATGAGGATGTTGTCGGCGAGCGGAGACAGCCCGCGCTCGCTGATGGTTTCGGACAGGAAGAGTGAGCGGGCCTCGAGGGTGAAGAGGCTCGTCACCCCCAGGCCGCGCAGGCGGATGACCAGGCCGTAGAGCAGCAACCGCAGCTCATCGGAAACCAGGCCCTGGACCTCGATGTCGCTGGCGCTGTCGAGCACCACCCGGGAGGGCTTGAGCCTGGTGATCCGCTCCTCCACGACGCTGAGGAAGCGCGCCGCGTGCAACTGCTCGCGAGGCAGGAAGAGGATCTCCACCGTCCCGGCATCGAGCGCCTCCCGCAGCGGCAGCCCCAGCGACTCGGCCCCCTGGAGGATCTGGGTGGGGCCTTCCTCCAGGCCGATGTAGAGCGCGCGCTCCCCGTTGCGCGCCGCCTCGAGCACGAAGTGCAGACCGAGCGTGCTCTTGCCCGTCCCGGGGCTGCCCGACACCAGTGTCACGCTGCCATCGAGCAGCCCGCCGCCCACCAGCGCATCGAGTTGCGGCACGCCGGAGGAGAGCCGCCGCCGGCTGGGCGCGAGCGGAGTGGACTCCACCTGGGGCAGCGCCTCATCGACGCGCGGGAAGACGCGGATGCCCCCGCGGCTGATGCTCATCGCGTGCCGGCCCCTGGCATGACCGGTGTTGCGCAGCTTGTTCACCTCGATGTAGCGATGGCGCTCGAGGCCCTCCTGCTCCCACGTGAGGAGGATGAGCCCGTCCATCACCGTCTCCTCCACACCGAAGCGGGTGGCCTGCGTCGTGCCGGAGGGGATGTCATTGGCGAAGAAGCCCACCGCCTCCTGGTTCTGCACGATGTTCGCCAGCCAGAACACCTTGTCGCGCACGACGCGCTTGTCCTCGATCTTGTGGAGGAAGACCGACATCGAGTCGAGCACCACGCGCCGGGCCTCGAAGGACTCGACGTGGCGCTGAATCTCCAGCAGGTGCCGATCCACCAGGATGTCCGGTTGGGGGATGAAGACGATCCGCACCAGCCCCCGCTCGATCTCCCGGTCCAGCTCCCAGCCCATCCCCCGGGCGGTGGAGCGCAGGCGCTCCTCCGTCTCCTCGAAGGAGAAGTAGATGCCCCTCTCGCCCTGCTCCCGGGCACCCCGGTAGACGACCTCCAGCCCCAGCATCGTCTTGCCGGAGCCCGCCACTCCCGAGACGATGACGCTCGAGCCGTAGGGGATGCCCTCGCCGAGGAGCTCATCGAGCCTGGAGACGCCCGTCTTCAAACGGCGGACCTCTTCCGGACGCTGCCCGGTGACACGCTTGCGCCGCAAGGTGACGCTCGGCGCGTAGACCTCCACGCCGCTCTCGGTGATGATGAACGGGTGCTCGTCGCGGCTGTGCGAGGTGCCGCGCATCTTGATGATCTGCACCAGCCGCTGCTGCTCCCCGGACTGTTCGCGCTGCTTGAGGGTGATGATGCCGTCGATGGCGGAGAAGGCCGGGTGCTCGAAGTGCTCGGGGTTGTACTCCCCGATCAAGAAGGTGGTGCACTCCCAGGCCATCAGCCGGACGGTGAGCTCGTAGGTGAACTTGCGCAGCTCCTCGGCTGACTTGGCGAGGTCGTCGAAGACCTTGAAACTGTCGATGACCACCATCGAGGGCTTGAACTGCTTGAGCTGCTCCATCACCAGGTTGGCCGTCAGCTCCAGGCCCTTGGTGCGCAGAATCAGGCCGAGGTCGACGAAGCGGATGTGCGACTCGAGCAACGCCGGCTGGAAGAAGGAGAAGGGCCGCAGGTAGAGCAGCGTCTTCGCGGTCGGCTCGGAGAGGGTGTTGAAGTAGAGGACCCGGCCGCCCTGGGCGGCGTGGTGGAAGCACAGCTGCTGGGTGAGGATGGTCTTGCCCGAACCCGGAGGGCCGGCCATGACCGCCACCACGCCCTTGGGAAGGCCGCCGTGGAAGATGGCATCCAGGTTGGGGATGCCGGTCTCCAACCGGGACAGTACCGGCTGCTCACCTGGACCACTCATACCTTTCCACCCTTCCCATCCGCCGGCCGGGCCTGGACCTTGCGCAGCTCCGCATGCAGACCCGGCGTCAGGATTTCCGCGGTGAGAGCCCCGAACACCCGCAGCAACTCGATCACCAGGTACGAGAGGGAGTCCTCGAGCAACGTCCTATCGAGCGAGGACACGACCTGGCGCAACTCTCCGAACTGCACTCCGCTCGTCTCGACCTTGAGCGCCGCGAGGTGTGGGAACTGATCGGTCCCCTGGTGGAGCACCCGGTCCACGATGGCCATCAGGGAGACCTCTCCCAGGCTCATGTGGGCCCGGCGCCAGAGCGCATCCAGGGCTCGCTCATAGACGTCGAGCAACTCCTGCTGAGACAGGGTTCCCGCCCAGCCGTCCCGCCAGGCCTTCACCGCCTCGCTATGGACCTTCCGCTCAGGCATCTCGGGTTGTACGCGCAGCAGTGGGGATCTGAGCCACGGCCCTGGCCCTTATCGGGAGTGACCGGGGAAGTCCACTCCCGAGACACAAGCCCACCACGCCCCGGCCCGGGGCGGACCCCTCCGCCCTCCAGAGCATGGCCTACAGGACAATAGGAGTATTCCCTACCGACCTCGGAGGTGGTGTGTCAGCTGAAGGCGTCGTAGCCGGTGATGGCCTTGCCGAGCACCAGCGTATGCACCTCATGGGTGCCCTCGTAGGTAAAGACACTCTCCAGGTTGAGCATGTGACGGATGGGCGGGTAGGCGTCGGTGACGCCGTTGGCGCCGTAGATGCTCCGGGCCACGCGGGCGATCTCCAGCGCGGCCTTCACGTTGTTGCGCTTGGCCAGGCTCACCATGACGGGCGTCACCTTGCCCTCGTCCTTGAGGCGCGCCAGCCGCAGCGAGAGCAGCTGTGCCTTCACGATCTCCTGCAGCATGTCCGCCAGCTTCTCCTGCGTGAGCTGGTAGGCGGCGATGGGCTTGTCGAACTGGCCCCGGGAGAGCGCGTACTCACGGGCACCCTCGAAGCACGCGATGGCGGCTCCGGTGACGGCGAAGGCGATCGTCATGCGCGCGTTGTTGAGACAGGACAGGGGCCCGCGCAGCCCCTTCACTCCGGGCAGCACGTTGGCGTCCGGTACGCGCACGTCCTCGAAGAACAGCTCACTGGTGGTGGAGGCGCGCAGGGAGAACTTCCCCGGAATCTCGCGGGCGGTGAAGCCGGGCATGCCCTTCTCCACGAGGAAGCCGCGGATGGACTCGGGGCCGCCCTCGTCCGTCTTCGCCCACACGACGGCCACGTTGGCGAGGGTGCCATTCGTAATCCACGTCTTGGAGCCATTGAGCACCCACGTGTCGCCATCGCGGCGGGCCCGGGTGCGCATGCCGCCAGGGTTGGAGCCGAAGTCCGCCTCGGTGAGGCCGAAGCAGCCGATGAGCTCGCCCCGGGCCATGCCGGGCAGGAAACGTTGCTTCTGCTCCTCGCTGCCATGGGCGTGGATGGGGAACATGCAGAGCGAGCCCTGCACGGACGAGAAGGAGCGCAGCCCCGAGTCCCCACGCTCCAGTTCCTGGAGGATGAGGCCGTAGCTGACGGTGTTCATTCCCGCACAGCCGTAGCCCTGGAGGTTGGCGCCGAGCACGCCCATCTCGCCGAGCCGGGGCACGAGGTGCGCGGGGAAGGTGCCCTCGCGGAAGTGCTTGCCGATGATGGGGAGCACCTCGGTGTCGACGAAGCGGGCGACGGTGTCACGGGCGGCCTTCTCCTCGTCGGAGAGCAGGTCGTCGATGCGGAAGAGATCGGTGATGTCCGCGCGAGGCATGGGGGCGTCCTCCAGGGGTGGGCGGGAGGGGCTTGTATCACCGGGCGGGCCAGCCGAACGAGGTCCGGGTATCCTCCGGGGCCATGACGACGACCAAGAAGACGGCGGTGGTGACGGGGGCGAGCCGCGGTATCGGGCGCTCCCTGGTGCAGGCCTTCGTGAAGGAGGGCTACGAGGTATGGGCGCTGGCGCGGGCGGCGGACGCGCTGGAGTCGCTGGAGCGCGAGTCGGGAGGCGCGGTGCGCCCGCTGGCGATCGACGTGGCGGACGAGGCCGCGGTGGTGGCGGCGAGCAAGCGGATTCTGGAGGAGGGGACGCCGCGGGTGCTGGTGAACAACGCGGGCATCACCGTGTCGGCGCCGCTGCACAAGACGTCCACGCAGGACTTCCAGAAGGTGATGGCGGTGAACGTGACCGCGCCGTTCCTCTTCAGCCGCGAGCTGATTCCGGCGATGGCGGCGGCGGGCGGAGGCCGGGTCATCAACATCGGGAGCATCGCGGCGACGAGGGGCGTGAAGTACACGTCGGCCTACTGCGCCTCCAAGCACGCGCTGCTGGGGCTGACGCGCTCGCTGGCGGTGGAGTGGGCGCGCAAGAACGTGACGGTGAACATCGTGAACCCCGGCTGGGTGGAGACGGACATGCTCACGAGCGCGAAGGCGGCGATCTCCAAGACCACGGGGCGCTCGGAGCAGGAGGCGCACGCGGCGCTGGCGAACATGAACGCGCTGGGCCGGGTCATCCAGCCGGAGGAGGTGGCGGCGCTGTGCGTCTTCCTGACCACGGACGCGGCGGCCAGCATCACGGGAGCGGCGTACAACATCGACGGCGGCGAGGCGGGCTAGCTCGCTCGAACGTTCCCCCTCCCCACCGTGCTGTTCAGAATCCGCTATACGTTCAAGACTGCGGTGCGGTTGACTTCCCGCTTTGCTACGAAATGGGGACGTAGGGAGAGGTCCTTTGTCACTGGAGTATCGAAGGAGCAGGAGGTGGGGCGAGTCCCCTCTCGCGGCTCACGGCTTCGCCGTCCTCGTCACGACCGCGGCGCTGCTGATCCAACTCGCCGTCCAGCCCTACGTCCGGGCCTCGCCCTTCCTCCTCTTCGTCGGAGCGGTGATGCTCTCGGGGTGGAAGGGGGGATGGGGCCCTGGGCTCTCGAGCACCGGCCTCTCCGTCCTGCTGGCCGACTACGTCTTCCTGCCCCCGAGATACTCACTGTCCGTGAGTCCCCAGGACGCCCTGTCGGTCATCATCTTCGTTGGCATCTCCTGCCTCATCACCCGGCTGAACGTGCGCGAGCGGGCCGCGCGGGCCGAGGCCGAGGCACAACGCGAACGGGTCCTCGCGCTCTTCAAGAACGCCCCGGCCATCATCGCCATCCACCGGGGGCCCGAGCACGTCATCGAGTTCAGCAACCTCTTCCATGCGCGGCTCCTCGGCCACCGGGAGTTGTTGGGCAGGAACATCAGGCAGGCGCAGCCCGAGCTGGAGGGACAGGGTATCTACGAGCTGCTGGACCGGGTGTACCAGACGGGTGAGCCCTACATCGGTAAGGAAGTCCCCGCCCACGTGGGAGACCCGGCGAACCCACGCACGGGCTACTTCGATTTCGTCTACCAACCCCTGCCCGGGCCGAACGGAAAGCCAGACGGGGTGATGCTCTTCGGCTTCGAGGTGACCGAGCAGGTGCTGGCGCGGCGGAGCCTCGAGAACGCCGAGCGCCGCCTCACCGCCATCACCCACAACGCCACCTTGGGACTCGTCATGATGGACGCGCGCCAGCACTGCGTCTTCATGAACCCCGCGGCCGAGAAGATCACCGGCTTCACCCTGGACGAGCTGCAGGGCAGGCCCCTCCATGACTTCATCCATCACACCCGGCCCGATGGAACGCACTACCCCATGTCGGAGTGCCCCATCGACCGGGCACTGCCGACGCGTGCCCAGGAGCAGGGGGAAGACGTGTTCATCCGCAAGGACGGCAGCTTCTACCCGGTCGCCTTCACCGCGAGCCCCATCATCGAGGACGGGAAGGCGACGGGCACCGTCATCGAGCTGCGGGACACCACCTGGGACAAGAGCCAGCAGGCCGAGCGGGAGCGCCTCCTGGTGGAGCTTCAAGAGGCGGTGCGCCTCCGGGACGAGTTCCTCTCCATCGCCAGCCACGAGCTGAACACGCCGCTCACCCCGCTGAATCTCAGGCTCCAGTCGCTCGCGAGGCGCCTGGCGGCCGAGCCGGACGCCCCCCTGGCCGCGCGCATCACCAAGGAGGTGGAGGTGATGCGCCAGCAGGTGAAGCGCCTGGCGGATCTCGTGAGCAACCTCCTGGACGTGTCGCGGATCAGCACCGGACGCATGAGGCTCCGGGTCGAGGAAGTGGACCTCTCGGAGGTGACGCGCGAGGTCGTCGCCCGGTTCAAATCCGAGGCGGAGCGCGCCGGGTGCGCGCTCGAGCTCCACGCGAGGGAGCCGGTCGTCGGGATGTGGGATCGGCTCCGGCTGGAGCAGATCCTGACGAACCTGCTGTCCAACTCCATCAAGTATGGGGCCGGTAGACCCATCCACATCCATGTCGAGGAGGACGACAACCAGGCCCGGCTCGAGGTCCGGGATGAAGGGATTGGCATCAAGCCCGAGGCGATGGGGCGCATCTTCAATCGCTTCGAGCGTGCCGTATCGGAGCGGCACTACGGAGGGCTCGGCCTGGGGCTGTACGTGACGCGGCAGATCGTCGATGCGCTGAGCGGAACGGTGAGGGCGGAGAGCACCCCAGGCCAGGGAGCCACCTTCACGGTGGAGCTGCCGCGCCAGCCGCTCGAGCGGGAAGAGACCTCCGCGGGATGAGGGATGTCCCCCCGCCCACGCTACGTGTCCTCGAGGCAGCGGCGCGAGGACCTGCCCCTGTTGGTGGCGGAGTTGCCGCGCCGCAGGGGCTTCGAGCCCGGACCCATCCGGGGCCCGGGAGAAGAGCTCATGAAGTCGAATCCTCCAGAGTCGAAGTAGACGGCGCTTCGGTGCTCCAAAGCCATGGCACGGGAGCAGCCCAGCCCCGTGCCTGGCCCTGGAACACTCAGGCAGCGTGTCCCTCCCCCACCGCGACCACGATGGCGGTGATGTTGTCCGTGCCGCCCAGCGCGTAGGCCTCCTGCACCAACCGCTCGGCCACGCCGAACGCGCGCCCCATCCCCAACCGCGCGGCGATCCGCTCCGGCCCGAGCGGCTCGTACAACCCATCCGAGCACAGCAGGTACACGTCGCCCTCCCGCACCTCGAGCCTCCGCACGGTGGGCTCCGCGTTCTCCGTCCCCAGCGCGCGGGTGATCAGGTGCCCGTAGGGGCTCCGCCCCCGCTCGAGCACCTCGCCACTGGCCTCGCGCATCTCCTCGAGCACCGAGTGGTCGCGGGTCAGCGCCTCCAACCGCCCGTCCCGCAGCCGGTAGAGCCGGCTATCCCCCACGTGCGCCACGGCCGCGCTCCGCGTCCCCAGGGCGAGCGCCACCACCGTCGAGCCCATCTCCCGCAGGTGACCCACGCGGCGCGCGAGCACGGCGCGCTGGGCGAGCAGCGTGCAGTTGAAGAGCAGCTCCTCCTCGCGGCTGTAGCCCCGCCGGAGATTGTGGGGCCAGGTGGCCTCGGGGTCGTGGGTCACGCGTTCGCAGAAGCCGGTGAAGGTGTCCACCACGCAGCGGCTGGCCACCTCTCCGCCCTCGTACCCACCGAGCCCGTCGGCCACGACGAACAGGCCCAGGTCCTCGCGGACCATCCAGGAATCCTCGTTGTGGGAGCGGCGTCCCACGTGCGTCCATCCCGCGCTGTCGATTCGCATCGGCTGTTCCTCCAGCACCCGGGCAAGAGCAAGGAGAAGGCCGACGCCAACCCCGCGAAAGGACATGGGCCCCTGGGGTCTCCAGACTCCAGCGCACCGGCCAGGGAGTCCACGCCCCGGGGACGCCAGACCCCAGTCCGTTAAGGTAGCGGCCCATGGCCCAACCTCCCGCCTATGTCGTCCGCACCGAGCACCTCGAGCTCACGCGCAGCCTGCGCGGCAGGTTCGATCTGGACCAGGACCGAATCTACGCGGTGCTCGATACGAACGAGAAGGAGCTGCTCGGCGAAGCGGCGCTCCTGACGCGCGCGGGAGAGGGCGCCCGGGAGATGGGATATCGGGTGAGTTCCCTGCTGGCCAGCGAGTATCCCGCGAGCCCCGCCGCACGCCTCCCCGTGAAGGCCCATGACATCGTGGGCGAGCTCCTCTTCGAGGCAGGTGCCCACCGGCCGTCAGGGCGCGAGTTGATCTAACGTCACCGGGGGGCCAGGAGGGAGCATTCATGAGGGTACCGTCGCGCGAAGCGCTGCTGTCGGAGCTGGACTCGTTGGGCCACGGAGCACGCATCGCGCGAGCCGCCACACTGGGACGTGACAGCCGGGGCGACCCCGCGCTCACGCGGCTCATGGCCGAGCTCCTGTCTGGAGAGGCCTACGAGGCGTGCCTGGCGCTCGAGCTCGCCCGGGGCGCGCGCGACGAGGCCCTGTTGCTGCGAGGCCTCACCCACCCGTCCAGTCTCGTCCGCGGCCGGGCCGCCGCCTTCGCCGGAAGCTTCATCCAGGACGACGCGGCTCTCGAGAAGGCCCTGCCGGAGCTGGCCCCCTTCGTCCGCCGCCGCATCCTCAAGGGCGTGGCACTGACCCGGAGGAGCGCGCTCGCGGCCCGGCTGTTCCCCCTCGTCCTCTCCCGCCACGGTGCCGCGGAAGCCGCCCTGCTCCTCCCCGCCCTCGACGCGGACGCGGTGCGCCGCCTGCTCCCCGAGCTCGAGCACACGGTCCACACCTGGCGCACGCTGGTGCACCGCTACCCGGACGAGGTGCTGGCCTTCTTCCGCTCGCGCCTCGCCAACGCGCCGGAGCGCGAGCGCGACCTCCTCTTCTACGTCTACCACGCTCCGCTCACCGAGCTGACGCTCCACCAGGGCGAGGCCGTGCTGGTGCTCGTGCGCGACTTCTGCCCGCCGAACACGCTGCCGTTCTTCGTGACGAACACCCTTCGGCGGCTCACGCGGCGCCACCCCGAGCAGGTCCTCGCGCTCCTCACCCGTCCGGCCTTCCGGGCGACGCTCCTCTCCCAGGGGCTCTCCAACGGCCTGCTGCGCCAGGCAAGGGCCTTCTCCCAGGACCAGCGGCTCGCCCTCGCGCGGCTCCTGGCGGAGGCCCCGCAGCACCTCGCCCGCTTCCTGGGGGCCCTGCCCCCTTCCGAGCGCCCCGCCCTCTTCGCCCATGCCTTCGAGGGCACGGCGCCGCGGGTCCTTCCCTGGGCCCTGCTCGCCGTGCTCCCCCACGAGCTGCGTGACTCCGTCGCCGCGCGCCAGCTCGGCCTGCGCGAGGTGCAGGAGGACAGGGAGCTGCAGCTCACCACCCAGTCGCTGCGCACCATCGAGCACGCACGCGAGCCCCTCCAGAAAGCCGCCTTCGCCAGCAAGGCCGAGGACCGGGCCCGGGCGCTCGCGCTGCTCGTGTACAGCACCGGCCTGTCCCGCCGGGGCCTCACGGAGACGCTCGCGCACCTCGCCCGGCTGAAGAACGAGCAGGACCCGGTGCGCCTCGCGGCACTGACCGAGCTCGCGCGGGTGCCTCCGTCCCTCGTCGCGCCCGAGCACATCTCCGCCCTCGAGTCCCTGGTGACGTACGTCGTCGAGGCGCGGGACACCTCGCGCGGCACGCAGATGGCGCTGCAGGAGCTGGCCTTCCGGCTCATCCGCGCCCACGCCACCGCGCCCGAGGGTCCCCTCTTCCGCTTCGCCCTCGACACGCTGAAGCGGCTGGCCGGCCAGTCCGGTACGCTCGTCCTGCCCCCGCTGGAGCACAACCTGCCGCGCGGCGCCGAGCACCACCTCTTCGCGACGCTGCTCCCGATGATCCGCTCGGCCAGCCAGCGCGAGAGCTACGGCCTCATCCTCACGCTCACCCAGGCGCTCGGCCGGCGCGCGTGGAACGTGGACATGCTCCAGGCCCTGCTCGAGCCCATCACCGAGGCCGTGCCCGCCATGCTCGCGCAGTCGGCCATCGAGCTGTGGCTCGCCCCGCCGCGCACGCGGGACGTCCGGGTGCGCGGGCTGCTCGACCGGGACGAGAGCATCGCCACCTTCCCCTTCGTCTTCGAGCACCTCCACCGGCGCCGGCAGGAGTGGTTGGACCCCTACATCCAGGGCCGGCGCCTGCGGGGGCGCTTCAGCACGGGGAAGACGGGACAGGTGCCCCAGGTCCGAGACGGCTTCCACCGCTGGCTGCCGCGTCAGCAGCGGCGCTTCCTCGACGTGCTCCTGAGCATCGCCCAGGACACCGAGCGCAGCGCCTGGGAGCGGATGAACGTGCTGTCCATCCTCCCGCGCATGCAGGTGGTGACGGTGGACACCCTCACGCCCTTCCTCGGCTCGAAGGACGTGCCCACGGTGGAGGCCGCGCTCGGTGCGCTCGCGGGGATGGATCGACCGGAGCCCGCGCTGCCCCTGTTGCTGGAACACCTCGACGGGGACCGCGCCCGGGTGGCGATGTACGCGGTGCCCCGCGTGGCCAGGCGCCTCTCCCCGGAGACACTCTCCTCCGCGCTCGGTGCGCTGCTCTCGCGCGAGAAGCTCAAGGTGACGGTGCACAAGGAGGCACTGCGACTGCTCGGGACCTTCCGCTCCGCGCACAGCGTGGCCCTGCTCCGCCAGCAGTGGGACAAGCCCCAGCTCCACCGGGACGTGCGCATCGCCGTGGGCCACGCCGCGCGCCAGTTGCTCGATGACGCGGCCGCCTGGGAGTTGCTGGAGGCCATGGCCCGGAGCCCGGACGCGGACGTGGCCGCGAGCCTCCTCGACCCGCATTCGGGAGCACTCCCCCCGGATGCCCGTCCCCGCTACGCGGCGCTCCTCCTCCAGGTCTCCCGCCACCCGGAGCTCACCGTGCGCCGCAGGGCCTTCACGACCCTCCCGGCCTGGTCCGCGGGCGTGGAGGAGCCGGTGGCGCGCGAGGCCACCGGGCGGGTGCTGGACCTCGCCCACGGCGCCGAGTGGCGAGAGGCCACGCGGGCGCTGGTGAACGCGACACGGGAGGGCAAATCCTTCGAGCACGTGGTGACCTGCATGGCGGAGCTCCTCTCCGCCCCCGTCCCCGAGTCCCAGGACGCCACGCCCGAGCGGGACGTCCCCGCCCGCCAGCGGCTGAGGGTGCTCCGCCAGGAGTTGCTGTCCCTGCCCAGACCGACGCGCGTGCGACTGCGCACGCACCTGGACGAGGCGGCCCGGGTGCTCGCCCGGGAGCCCTCGCTCTGGCCCGAGAGCGCCTCGCTCCGGCTCTCCTGCCTCGAGTGGCGCGACGCGGGGAGCGCCGCGAAGGGAGTGCTCGAGCTGGCGGCCGAGGCACGCGAGGAGCCCCTCTTCGCCCCGGCCCTCGCAGCCGCGGTGGCCGCCTCGGTGGGAGACGCGCTCGCGGAGTGGACTCCCGAGGCCCTGCTGGAGGTCGCGGCCCAGGTGGGCTCCGAGGCCCCGCTCGCCGCGGTGGAGCTCGTCTCGGCCGCGGGACAACGGCTCCACTGGCGCGAGGACGCGGCCCGCCACCTGCGCGCCCTGCGTCAGCACCCGAGCGCCGCCGTCCGGGCGTCCGCCTACGCCACCGTCACCGCGAGCGAGTAGCCCTCCCTACCGGGACACGGCCTTCGGTGGCAGGGCGAGGGGCCACAGCCGGGCCAGGTCCGTGCGCAGCGCGGCGGCACTCGGGTAGCGCTGCTCCGGGTGCTTCTGCATCAGCTTCAACACCATGCGCTCGAAGGGCTCGGGCAGGTTCGGATTGAGCGTGCGCGGCGGCGTGGGCGGCTGCTGCACGTGCAGGAACATGAGCGGCACGGGCTGCGGGTGGCGGAAGGGCAGCTGCCCGGTGAGGACTTCGTACGCCACCACGCCCAGCGAGTAGAGGTCGGACGCGGGCGACACGGGGTGCGCGCCGGAGATCTGCTCGGGGGCCATGTACTCGGGGGTGCCGAGCACCGCGCCCTGCGCCGTCACGCCGGCCACGTGCCCACTCTTGGCGAGCCCGAAGTCCATCAACTTGAGGATGCCGGGCTTCGTGAGGAAGAGGTTGCCCGGCTTGACGTCGCGGTGCAGCACGCCGCACCCGTGTGCGAACTCCAGCGCGGCCGCCGCGTGGGTGAGCCACCGCAGCGCCTCGGCCAGCGTCGGGCGCACGCCCAGCAGGCGGTGCTTGAGATCCATCCCCACCAACAGCTCCGTGGTGAGGAAGTGCCGGTCCCCATCCACGCCCACGTCGTACACGCGCACGATGTTGGGATGGTCCAACCCGCGGGCGTGCTCCACCTCCTGGCGGAAGCGGGCGATCTGCGAGGCGTCCGCGCTCGGCACGGCGAGTACCTTGAGCGCCAGGTGCTCGCCGGTGGTGAGGTCCTTCACCTCGTGCACCATGGCGCTGCCACCGGCGCCCAGCCAGCGCTCCACCTGGTAGCGCCCGGCCACCACCTGACCCGGGACGAGCCCGCGCACCGCGGGGTGGCCCTGCTCGCCCCCCGGGTGCTCGCTGCTCCCCAGCAACAACGTGCGCGCCGGCCCGCTCCCTCGCGACTGACGCGTGGGCGCCAGCGCTTCGGGAGGCGGAACCACCGCCCCCTCCTCGAGGTTCAGGTACGCCACATCGCTGTCGTGCCCGTTGTCCTTCACGGCAGCCTCCCCTCCTCTTCCCACGGGCTAACCGACGAGCAGCGACACGTTCGAGGCCCCGCCATTGCCCTCGATGTCCAGGTGGGGCGTGGGCAGGTTGTATTCGGCGGCGGCCGTGGTGGCCTCCATCATGATGGGGCCGGCGATCTCCGGCGGCTCGCCGCGGCACAGAAGCTCCACGACGTGCTCCACCGTCCACCGCCCCAGCCGCTGGATGGACACCTGGCCGTTCTGCACCCGGGCCGTCTCCGCCAGCTCCGTGCTGCCCATCAGCTTCTCTTCCACCGAGCCCGCCAGGTAGCCGCGCGCCAGCGTCAGCACCCGCTCCAGCACCGCGTTCCACGCCTGCAGGTGCGAGCGATCCTGGGCCTCGTCCATGATGTCCAGGCCCACCGGCAGCTTCTCCATCCGGTCCAGGAACGTCTGGATGAGCGGCCCGCGGATGAGCCGTCCGTGCTGCGGAGCGATGATCTCCACCGCCGGATCCAGGGCGCGGATGACGGCCACCACGCGCTGCAGCGCCAGGTTCACCGGCATATAGATTTGATGGAAGGCGCGGATGCCGTTCCAGTCGGACTCATCCGCCCACAGGCCCTGCGCGTTGACGTCCGTGATGCCGCCGAACAGGTCTCCGGTGAAGAGCACGCGCGTCTGCGGATCGTAGAGCATCACCGCGCCGCGGAAGTGGCAGAAGGGCGAGGGCACCGGCATCAACCGGTGGCCGGTGGGCACGTTCAGCCCGTGGCTGAACTTCTCCGTGGCGATGAAGCGGTTGCGCGGCAGGTTCTGGTGGACGATGAGCCGCCAGGTGTCCTCGGAGCAGAGGATGCCCGCCTTGGGCGCGTAGCGCGCGGAGATGATGCTCGCCGACGAGCCCACATCCGGATCCTGGTGGTTGATGAAGACGGCGCTCAGCCGATCCAACCCCCCGATGAGCGACGTCACCTTGGTGGACACCGTGGCGAAGTCACTGCTCGAGCCCGGGTCGATGAGCAGGTTGAACTCGTTGGGCCGGCCCGTCTTGGGGTCCGACCCCCGGAAGCGGCGCAGGTACGGGTTGGCGTAGAAGATGTTGCCCGGGTCACGCTTGCCCACCCAGAAGGTATCCGGAGCGATCTCCACGGGAACGAGCCGCAGGTCGCTCGTCTGACTGTCGGAGGGACGGACGTTGCTCGGCGGGGTGTTTCGATTCGGGAACGCCTGGACGCTGCTCATACGGGCACTCGATGCTGGGAGGTGAACCCCTGGGGAAAGGGGGTGGGAACACCTCCTGGCATAGCAAGGCGCGGGCCGACCCCTTCGGAGCCCCCGAACCCCGCAATCACCCCGAAGTCCGGATCCTGTGCGCACCCCCCCACGCAACCGCTGCGCGATCCCGCGTCACGGCACCGCAAATCGTGCGCCGGGAATCATGAGCCAAACCCTCTCAATCCATGAGCCTTTCTTTCAAGGAGTGGGAGACCTCCCCGTCCGGCCGGCCAGCTCGTCCCGCCGTTTCTCGGCCTCGTTCACGTCCTTGGAGAACTCGTCCAGGTAGCGCTGGCGCTCCTCGCTCGTCCACTCAGCGGGTGAGAAACGCTCCAGGCCGTACTGTTGGGTGGTGTGCACATCGCCAGAGAGCGATTTCATCACCTCGCGGTCCGGGTCGCCCTGCTCCCTGAGCAGGAACCCCTCCACGTCCCGCAGCTTGAGGGGGAAGTCGGGCTTCTCGTCATGGAGGAGCAGTCCGAAGACGGTGAACTTCACCTCGCGCGCGCCGGCCTCCAACTCCTCGTTGAAGGATACATAAGCAAAAGGAATACCCGCCCCGTCGTCCACGCGCCCCGCCATCACGTAGCGGCCGGGCTTGCGAACCTGGAGGCCGACGTAGAGTTGCAACGAGCCGTGCTCCACCGCCTCGCGCACCCGCCCGGTGAAGGTGGCGGGCGGAGCCGGGGTGAACATGACGTCGAAGAAGGCGCCTCCCTCGGCGTTGCCATTCGCGCGCACGCGGAACTCCACGCGCAGCGTCCCCTCGAACATGGCGAAGCCCTGGCGGGACGGCTGGAAGCGCCCCGTCCACGTGCCATCACCGGCCACGTCGTCGCCGTCACGGCCCGAGTCATTGAAGTCCAGCGGCACCGAGCCGAGCTGCCCGGCCGCCTCCATGTGCGGCGCCTCGTGGGCGAAGGCGGAGTGCACCTCGCACGACAGCGGCTGGCCGGTGTGCGCGTTCTCGCAGCCCACGAAGAAGCGCACCACCTCGTCGCCCACGACGAAGACCTTCTCCTGCTTCAGGCGCAGCGAGATGTCCCGCTGCTCCTTGCCGAGGGGCTGCTTGCGCTCCGGGGAGGCCGGGTACACCTGATCCGGGTGCTCCTTGATGGAGCGCGACTCGGGCGGGTAGCGCGTGGACCGCCGGTAGGAGTCGAGGGTGAAACGAGCCCGCTCCAGCCGCTGCTCCCAGAGTTGCCGCTGTGCCTCGCGCTCGGCGTCCTCGGGTGAGAGCGGAGCGGCATCGGGCCGCACGGGAGCTCCCGCGGACGGACGCGCCGAGGCACGAGGCGGTGGGCCCTCGGGCGCGCGACCCGCGGGAGAGGACTCCGGACCGGGCGCGGACACATCCGCCACACCCGACCCGGGACGGATGAGCCCCACGGAGAGAAGCAACCCTCCCACTCCCAGCGCGAGAGGAACAAGCAGGAGGAGCCAACGACCACGGAGGGAAGGGCGCTGATTCATGGGGCACATCCCATGCTGCCAGAAGCGGTTCAGTAGGCGTAGGAGACCATGTCGGCGCGCACGGGCCCGACGATGCCCGCCCAGTTGCCAGCGGCGTAATGGTCGTAGGCCTCGCCGTCATCGCGCAGCTCGACCGTGTGGTAGGACCACTTGGCCTTGCCGTTGCTGGTGGCCGAGGTGCCGGTGTTCAGCGTGCCGTCGCAGAACCAGTCACCGGGGTTGCAGAAGCCGCCGGTGACGGAGACGCCGCCGGTGGAGTGGTAGGCCACGGCCTCGTCGTCCTGGCCCGGCAGCGTCCCGGAGTAGGCCGTCCCCCTGGCGCCGGCGAACATGTAGAACCACTTCGAGCGCGTGGTGTTGTGGTTGTACATGGCGCGCGCGGTGGAGGTGACCAGGTCGCTCGTGAGCGGCTCGCTCGACGCCCAGTCCCCCATGTTGGCCAGCTCGCTGCCGCCGCCGGCGCCCGAGGCGATGTCCACCCACTTGATGTTCCAGCCCACCTGGGTGGTGCCATCCTTGTTGCCGCACACGCCCGAGGAGTTGGGGATGGCGTTCTTCTTGTAGCGCGTGGAGCCGCCGTACAGGGACAGCGCGTAGCCGATCTGCAGATTGCCCGCGCTGTGCGCCGCGATGTAGCACCAGTTGGCGCCGGTGCAGAAGCAGTCGAGCGCGTCACGGATGCGGTAGTTCTCCACGGAGATCTTCTGCGTGCCGAGCCAGTTGACTGCCTTCTTGTTCACACCGGCCGCGGTGCTGCTCGGGCCCCAGTAGCTGAAGTCGGCGTAGTTGCCGCGCTGGGTGGTGCCGCTGTTACGGCCGTGAATCCAGAGGGAGTAGTTGGTGGCCGAGGCCTCCGCGCCGACCAGGGCGGTGGCGGCGATGATGGCCGTGCTGAACAGCTTCTTCATGAGACAGCCTCCTGCTCGAACCTGCATGGGGGGACCCGCTCGGCTGGCCGCCGGGCAGGTGGAGGCACTGTACTTTTATTTTCTCAAAAACTGAATTACGGCCATTCTCATAAAGGGAGAATATTCTGACACAACGTGTCACCCATGGATTCCTGGATGCGGCGCGTCAGGGACTCGTATGGGCAGGGAGCGGGCGGAGGGGCGTCCGGCACGGGGACGCGGGAGGCGGATGCATAGCTTGAATCGCGTCCTTGCATCCCTTGAGGAGGCCCTACCCATGTCCTCACTCGACGTACCCTTGACGCTGCTGGATCCCGAAGGCGGATGGATCAACGCCCCCGTGCACGTGCACGACCTGCGCGGCCGGCCGACGCTCCTCTACTTCTGGTCCGAGCTGAGCCCGGCCAACGAGCAGCAACTGCCGAAGATCAAGACGCTGCTGGACGAGTTCCTGCCCAAGGGCCTCCAGGTCATCGGCGTCCACGTGCCCATGGCGGGAGAGGACCTGGAGCACGCGCTGGACACCAACGACATCGAGGCCATCGTGAAGCGGATGGGCTTCCGCCACCCGGTGGCGGTGGATGATGGCTCGATGGAGCAGGCCTACGGCGTGACCGACGTGCCGACCTTCCTGGTGTACGACGGCTTCGGAATCCTGCGCTTCCGCGTGGCGGGCGAGGACGCGTTGAACCCGGAGCTGCGGCGGATACTGGAGCGGCTCACCGGACCCGAGGCCAACACCGGCGCGTTCGCGCCCTGAACCCGACACGAGCGAGGAGCCATATGGCAGGCAGGAAGAAGAAGGAGGCCTCCCGTTTGTCGCTGGGGGCCCTGGGCGCGGCGGGAATGGGCGCGGTCATGGGGCTCCGGGCACTGATGCGGGAGAAGGTGAGCTTCGAGGGCCGCACGGTGCTGCTGACGGGCGGCTCGCGCGGGCTGGGCCTGGTGATGGCGCGCCAGTTCCTGAACGAGGGAGCGCGGGTCATCCTCAGCGCGCGGGAGGAGGTGGAGCTGTCCCGGGCGCGAGACGAGCTGGTGCGCGATGGGGGCGAGGTGCTGGCCATCCCCTGCGACGTGAGCGACCGGGTGCAGGTGGAGGCGATGGTGGCGCAGGTGCACGAGCGCTTCGGCGTGGTGGACGTTCTGGTGAACAACGCCGGCATCATCCAGGTGGGCCCGCTGGAGTCGATGACCGAGGAGGACTTCGAAGAGGCGATGAACGTGCACTTCTGGGGACCGCTCTACAC
This sequence comes from Archangium violaceum, assembly GCF_016859125.1. Classification (NCBI taxonomy): domain Bacteria; kingdom Pseudomonadati; phylum Myxococcota; class Myxococcia; order Myxococcales; family Archangiaceae; genus Archangium; species Archangium violaceum. The sequence continues at coordinate 464,195 of NZ_CP069338.1, forward strand.
GACGCTGGCGGTGCTGCCGGAGATGAAGCGGCGGGGCTGGGGACGCATCGTGAATATCTCGTCCATTGGCGGGAAGGTGAGCATCCCGCACCTGCTGCCCTATAGCGCGAGCAAGTTCGCGCTGGTGGGCCTGTCGGACGGGCTGCGGACGGAGCTGGCGCAGGACGGCATCCTGGTGACGACGGTGTGCCCGAGCCTCATGAGGACGGGCAGCCCGCCCAACGCCTATTTCAAGGGCAACCACGAGGCGGAGTACGCGTGGTTCGTGCTGGGAGACTCGCTGCCGGGGATGTCGATGAACGCGGAGCGGGCGGCGCGGAAGATCCTCGAGGCGTGCCGCCGGGGCGACGCGGAGGCGTTGGTGGGCATGCCGGCGAAGGTGGCGGCGCTGGCCCGGGCGCTGGCACCGGGCCTGACGGCGGCGGTGCTGGCGCACGTGAACCGGATGATGCCACAGGACAGCAGCACGGACCGGCACCGGGGAAGCGAGAGCGAGACACCACTCACACGCTCCTGGGTGACGAGGCTGACGAGGCAGGCGGCCCAGAAGAACAACGAGGAGGACCTGCTGCACTGACGCTCCCTCGCCCCTGGGAGAGGGCCGGGGTGAGGCTCACGCTCCGGACGGCTCCGGCTCCTCCCACCAGCGGCCCTTGTACTCGGCGGCGCGGGCGAGCTGCTCGCGCAGCGCCTCGAGCATCTTCACGTTCCCCTCCTGCGAATAACCCTTCAGCGCCTCCTGGCACCGGGGCACGCGCTGGAGGAAGTCGCGCAGGCGCTCGAGGGTGAGCTCGGGCGCGTACATGCCGTAGCCCAGCTTCTCCAGATAGAGCGCGTTGAGCACCTGCTCGAACTGTCCCTTCACGGGCAGGGAGAGCAGGGGCTTGCGCAGGTACACGGCCTCGCTCATGAGCGTGTAGCCGCCACCGGCGACGACGGCCCGGGAGGTGCGCAGGTCGTCGATGAAGCCCTTCTCGCTGAAGGGGCGGTAGAGGAGGTTGCCGTCGCGCACGTCCTCGGTGAGGTCGCGGCGCAGGCCGTAGATGTGGCACGGCAGGCCGCTCTGCTTGAGGATCTCCGGCAGGGCCGTGTTGGTGGTGGCGGTCTGGTAGACGAGCAGATGCTCACCGGGCTCGGAGCTCGCCGAGAGGATCTCCGGCCGCAGGATGGAGGGCAGGAGCGTGGTGCGCTCCTTGCGGACGGGCGGGTAGAAGAACGTGGTGACGAGGTAGTGGAAGCTGCCGGGCAGCTTGGACTTCACGAGGGCGCGCGAGGCCTCGAAGTCATCCTCGAAGCCGGCGATCAGCGAGGGATCATGCTTGCAGCGGTTGATGATCTGCATGTTGTCCACGCTGATGACGGGCAGGCGGTGGTTGCGGGCGAAGAGGTAGCTGAAGCTCTCGAAGTCGCTCACCACGACGTCGGGCTTGAAGTCCTCCACGAGCTCGAAGTACTGGCGGACGTTCTGCGGCCAGCCCTTCACGGCGCCGGAGAGGTTCTGCAGCACCGTCTGCCACTTCTTCACCGAGTTGCCTTCGTAGGCGATGGTGAGGCCCCAGATGCCGTGCACGTTCTCGAAGCGCCTGGCCAGGTAGTCCTTGGCGCGGCCCGAGACGACGATGTGGACCTCGTGCTCCTTTGTGAGCTCCTCGAGCAGCACACGGGAGCGGGTGGCATGTCCCATGCCTTCGCCAACGACACCGTAGAGGATTCGCATGGGTGCGCAGCATACGCGGGATGTGGCGCGCGAGCCCATGCGGCGGTAGCGTCCCGGGCCATGCAACACGAAGGTACGGACACCAAGGGGCGGGCCTCCCTCGCGGGAGTCACCCGGGCGGCCCTGCTGGGGCTCAGTGGCGGCCTGCTGCTCGGGGGCCTCTTCCTGCTGGGCGTGGGCCTGAAGACGCGCTTCTCCCCGGCGGACTGTGCGGACCTCTCCGAGATCGAGTGCGGCTTCGCGCGGGAAGCCGCCCTGGAGATGAGCCGCATGCAGACCCTCTCCGGAGCCGCCCTGCTGTCCCTGGCGGCGGCCATGGTGGTGCTGGTGCGCTCGAAGGTACGCCCGGCCTCGAACTGAGAGCGAACTCCCCTCCTCCGAATACGCCCTCCTACCCCCCTGGCGGCCCTCCGACGTCAAGCGGCAGGGCGAGCGGGCGAGGTAAGTGGTTTTGCCGGTGGGACGTAGACCGGCTAATTAGCTCTAGCCTCGACATTAGGCTTCGGTTAGGAGAGGCGCCCTCATGCAGCTTGAATCCCTGAAGATGTTTTGTGACGTGGTCGAGACGGGCTCCTTCTCGCGGGCCGCGCAGCTCAACCACGTGACCCAGTCGGCGGTGAGCCAGCAGATCCGCGCGCTGGAGAACCGCTACGAGCAGAAGCTCCTGTCGCGCAGCGCGCGCCAGGTGACTCCGACGCCCGCGGGCGAGCGCCTGTTTCGCGGGTGCAAGGAGATCCTCGCCCGCTTCGCCGAGGTGGAGAACGAGATCCGCGAGCAGTCCACGGAGGTGGCGGGCACCACGACGGTGTCCACCATCTACTCGGTGGGCCTGCACGAGCTGCGCAGCGTGCAGAAGCAGCTCCTGAAGACGCACCCCAAGGTGAACATGCGCCTGAACTACCGGCGCAACGACCAGGTGTACGACGACGTCATCCTGGGGGCGGCGGAGATTGGCATCGTGGCGTACCCGCAGCCGCGCGCGGGCGTGGACATCCACCCGTTCCGCGACGACAAGCTGGCGGTGGTGTGCTCGCCCAGCCACCCGTTCGCCACCAAGGCGAAGGTGAGCCTCACGGCGCTCTCGGGCGTGCCCTTCATCGCCTTCGATCGCGAGGCCCCCACGCGCAAGGCGCTGGACCGGCTCTTCCGCGAGAAGAACCTGGACCTCAACCCGGTGATGGAGATCGACAACGTCGAGACCATCAAGCGCGCGGTGGAGATGGGCATCGGCGTGGCCATCCTCCCCATGGCGACGGTGGCGGCCGAGGTGGCGCAGGGCTCGCTGGTCTCCAAGCCCTTCGCCGAGGGTCCGGTGTCGCGCCCCATCGGACTGCTCATCCGCAAGGGCAAGTACCTGGACCGGGCGTCGGCCGCGGTGCTCGAGGCCTTCAAGCTCGCCGAGGTCACCACCGACGAGGCGTAGCCCTCCTCAAGCAACGGACTCGACGCCGCTGGCGGGCGCCAACGCGTCCAGCCACGGCGTCAGCAGCCGCGCGCACTCCTCGGGGTGCGTGAAGTAGGGAACGTGGCCCGCGCCTCGCAGCAGGTGTTGGGGTGTCCCCGGAGGCAGCGAGGCCGCCAGCCGCGCCATCGACGAGGGGGGAACCAGCACGTCCCGGTCCCCCTGCACGCACACACACGAGACGGGCAGCTTCCGCAGCTCCGGTGGAGGCGGCTCGCCGCCGATGGCGAAGGCGCGGTGGAGCGTGGTCATCCGCTCCAGCCACGTGGTGGGCACCACGTCGGGGACGCGCGCCAACGGAATGGGCTTCCACGAGGCCAGGGCCGCCGTGAGCGGGCCCGGGCGCCCCAGGACGGCGATGGGCCCCATCATCGCGAGGAGGTTGCCGCGCAGGCCCAGGTGCTCGGGCCGGGTGAAGGCGCAGAGGAAGGCCACGCCCCGTGCCGCCCCCCCCGCCGCCAGGTGCGCGGCCACCATGCCCCCGAAGGAGCTGGCCACCACCGCGTCCACCGGACCGGCCGCCCTCAGCACCTCGTTGGCGAGCGCCCCCGCCCCCCGAGCGGCATGCTCGCCTTCCGGGTACTCGACGAGAATGGGACGGGCCACGCGGGAGAGCCGCTCGGCGAGTGCCCGGAAGCCCGCCCCCCGAGCTCCCAGCCCGGGGAGCAACAACACCCGGGGACCCACTCCTCGACCCAGCTCCGTCAGCTCGACCACCTGGCGCATGTGCCTCCTCGCGAACGCGCTCGGAACAGCGCCCGTGCGCGCATTCTGCCCGCCCCTCCCCGCATGCCCCCCTGGTTACCAGGAGACCTCGATCTCCGTGTCGCTCAGGCTCAATTGTCGCCCGGTGGCCCTCACGTTCGCCACCTTCGTGGACTCGAAGATGCCCCGCACCGCGCCCTCGAAGTACTCCATCGGGAGGGTGCTCCCCTTGATGGAGACGATGCCCGAGCCCGGTCCCGTCCAGTGCACCGAGCAGTCGCCATGCCGCAGCGAGGTCCGGAACGCCGAGGGAAAACCATTGAGCATCCGCCTCGGCTCGCCTCCGGCCAGCATCAACAACACGCGCCCCGCCCCCGACTCCAGGTAGGACGGAGCCACCCGCTGCCCCAGGTGCCGCATCGCCGCGGCGAAGCCCTCATGCTTCTCGCTCAGCGCCCAGGCCGCGGTGTAGAGCAACCGGTTCAACGCCCCCACCGGGTAGCTGAAGAAGGTCATGAACCGCGCGCCGCCCGCCGCCTCGATGCAGCGCTCCAGCACCAGAGGCTCCTCCAGCTCGCGCACCACCTCCAGCGCGCCGGTGAAGAAGAAGCCACGCAGGGTGTCCTCGGGCCCGCATAGGGCCAGCCGCTGTTCCAACTCCCGCTGTGAGCCCTTCTCCATGGCTCCTCCGAGTATTGGCTCCCCGATTCCAGGGTCAAGACACCTCCGCCTCGTGTTGGAGGCTGGACGTCTCATGGGGGGGGCCCCCGGTGTCCACGGAGGTCTCCCGGTCTACACTTCCAACCATGAGCGCACTGACCACAGGAGACGTCCTCGGAGGGAAGTGGCGCATCGTCCGTCCGGCCCTCGGCGACGAGCCCGGCTCGGAGTTCCGGGTGGAGCCCTCTGGAGGCGGTGGAGCCCGGCGGCTCACACTGTGGCGAACATTGCGCGCACCCGCCCCGGCCGAGCTGGAGTGCTTCGAGCGGCTCGTGCACACGGGTGAGCGGACGGAGAACCCCTCGTTCCAGCCCGTGGAGGACGTGGGGTACGACGTGGCCCGGGAGGTGCTGTGGTGGGTGCGCCCCTGGTGGAATGGCGAATCGCTGCCCTCGATGTTGGGGGGACTCCATGAGGTAGGGCTCGAGCTTGCCTACCTCTACTCACTCGCCGAACAGCTGGCTCAGGCGCTCACCGCCGCCCAGGCCTCCGGCGTCGTCCATGGTCGGCTGAGGCCCTCGCGGTTGCTCGTCGCCCCCGGGCCCCAGGGCGTGCGGCTGTCCATCCTCGACCTGGGGCTGGAGCTCTTCCGGCGCAACCACGCCCACGCCTGGATGAAGCCTCCCCAGGTGGGGAGGGCCTACGTGGCGCCCGAGCTGGACGACGCGGGTCCCGTGTCCGCCTCCGCCGATGTCTTCTCCTTCGGGCTCATCGTGCGGGACATGCTGGCCTCGCGGCGGGACGGGGTGTGGCGGGGGCGATGGGAGCACTGGGTGGAGCGGGCCACGGCCGCGGCTCCACGCGCACGCTTCGGCAATCTCACCGAGGCCATGCGGGCCCTGAAGCCGGTGCTGAAGTCCCTGCCCGACCCCATCCCCCCACCGCCGGAGAACCATCAACGCGAGCACCCCGTCCCCGAGGAGCGCGATCGCTGACGCCCGGACGGGCCCCGCTCAGTACATCTTGCGCAGGCGCGCGGCGAAGAAGCCGTCCCAGGCCTCGGGGCCCGGCAGCGTGCGCAGGTACGCCTGGGTGAGCGGGAGCTTCACCGCCTCGTGCAACACCGGCGGCTCCGCCGTCCACTCGGGGTGGCTGCGCAGGAACATCTCCACCTGATCCTGCCCCTCCTGCGGCTCCGACGTGCACACCGCGTACACCAGCAGCCCTCCGGGTGGCACCGCCTCCTGACAATTCTCCAGGATGCGCCGCTGCAGCACCGCCAGCCGTCCGATGTCCTCCTGCGTGCGCCGGTAGCGCAGCTCCGGGTGGCGCCGCAGCGTCCCCAGCCCCGAGCACGGCGCGTCCACCAGGAACGCGTGGAACTCGCCCCACTCCTCCGGGTAGGGCTGCGACGCATCGTGCGCCCTGGCGCTCAGGCGCTCGGAGAGGCCCAGCCGCTTCGCCTCGGATTCGATCTTCCTCAGCTTGTTGGCGTGGAGGTCCGTGGCCACCACCTCCTCGTGCTTCTCGGCCAGGTGACACGCCTTGCCGCCCGGCGCCGCGCACGCATCCAGCACCCGCGCCGTCTCCGGGATGTCGCCGTAGACGCCCACCAGTTGCGCCGCCTCGTCCTGTACCTGCCACAGCCCCTCGGCGTAGCCGTACACGTCCTCCAGCCGCCCCACCGGGGGCAGCACGATGCCCACCGGCGACACCGCCGTGGGCCGCACTTCCAGCCCCGTCTCGCGCAGCTGCTCCACCAGCGCGTCCCGCGTCACCTTCGCGCTGTTGGCGCGGATGACCACCGGCGGCGTCTGGTTGTTGGCGACGAGCATCGCCTCGGCGCGCTCGCGGCCGAACTGGCGCAACCAACGCTCCACCAACCACCGGGGGTGGCTCTCGCGCACCGACAGGAACCCGGCGAGGTCATCCTCCGGAGGCAGCGGCTGCGAGGGCAGCGAGGACAGCTTGCGCAGGATGGCGTTGGCGAAGCCCGCCGCGCGCGACAGCCCCACGTCCTTGAGGGCCTGTACCGTCTCGGCCACGGCGGCGCGTGCCGGCACCCGCGTGTAGAAGAGCTGGTAGGCCCCCACGCGCAGCGCGGCCAGGACCTTGTCCTCCAGCGCGTCCAGCTTGCGGTCGGCGAAGCGGGTGATGGCGTAGTCCAGCGCGAGCTGGCGGCGGGTGGTCCCATAGGCCAGCTCGGTGATCAGCCCCGTGTCCCGAGGGTCGGCCGGAGGCGACTCCGAGAGCACCGTATCGAGAACGACATTGAGGTACGCATCCGTGGCCCGGACGCGGCTCAGAACCTGGATGGCGATGGCGCGTGCGTTCATCCGTCCCCTCTCACCCTTCCAACCGGGTCATCATGTCCACGAGCTCCGATTCCGACAGCTTGCTGGCGGGCATGGTGGACAGGGTGAGGCGCTGCAGGGACTCCTCCAGCATGTCCCGGTAGCCACTCTCCGCCGGAGCGCCACGCTGCACCTCCGTCCACTTCGAACGGGCCCAGGTGGCCAGCTCCGCGGGCGTCAGCCGGCCCGCCAGCCGGTCGGCGATCTTCTGCCGCACCAGGGCCCGGGTGAGGAAGTCCGCCGCGGGCGTGCCCTTCACCTTGCGGCCCAGCGTCTTCACCGGGGCATCGGCGGAGCGCGCCAGGGCCCTCGACGGAGACACGGCCAGGGATTTCTCCCGGGGAATGTCCTTCTTCCGGCGGCCGAGCGTCTTCACCCGCCCCTCCGACTCCTCCCCTTCCTCGCCCTCCTCCACCGGCTCCTCGTCCTCCTCCGTCAGCTCCCCGGCGAGCTCCCCGCTCGCGAAGCGCTCGAGGGCCTCGAGGTACGAGTCGAAGCCCTGGCCCTCGATGGTGGCGGCGCAGGCCTCGGCCACCACGGACTCACGCCCGCCGAGCTCCTCCAGGTACACCTCGATGGCGGGCACGCCCACGGCCTCCAGCGCCTCCATCAGCGGGTACGAGCCGAACAGCCCCGCGGGGCTCACCACCACGCCGTCCAACCGGGAGCGCTCGGCCTGGAGCGTGTCGATGAGAACGCCCTCGTGGTTGGACTGCACCACCTTCAGCTCCAGCCCCAGCTCCGCGGCCCGGGCATTCAGGGCGGCATCGAGGTCCGCGAGCCGTCCCCCCTGCCTGCCCTCCCGCTCGCCCAGCAGGTTCAGGTTCGGCCCATGCAGTACCAACAACCTCTTGCCCATGTCGCGTGTCCTCTCCTACGTGTCGAATGGCCGGCTGCCCGGCGCCAGCTTGCGGCCCGCGAGGAACTCGCCCGCCGCCATCACCCGCTTGCCCTCGGGCTGCACCTCCAGCAGCACCAGGGAGCCCTCCCCGCACGCCACCTCCAACCCCTGCGGGCCCGCGGATACCACCGTCCCCGGCTCGCCACGCCCCTGCCCCACCTTCGCCCGGTGCACCTTGAACAGCTTGCCGTCCAGCGTGGTGAAGGCTCCCGGCCACGGGGTGAAGGCGCGCAGCCGCCGCTCCAGCTCCACCGCCGGCCGCTTGAAGTCGAGCTTCCCATCCTCCTTCTGGATGATGGGGGCGAGCACCATGCCCTCCGAGGGCTGTGGCACCGGCTTCAGCTCGCCGCGCAGGTACGCGGGGAGGCACTCGCGCAGCAGCTCCCCGCCCAGCTTGGAGAGCTTGTCGTGCAGCGTGGCACTCGTCTCGTCCGGGGCGATGGGCAGGCGCTTCTCCGCGAGGACCGGGCCGGTGTCCAGGCCCTCGTCCATCACCATCAACGCCACGCCCGTCTCCGTGTCCCCATGGGCGATGGCCCACTGGATGGGGGCTGCGCCGCGGAAGCGCGGGAGCAGCGAGGCGTGCACGTTGAGGCACCCCTTCACCGGCGTCTCCAGCAGATCCTTGGGGAGGATCTTCCCGTAGGCCGTCACCACGGCGACATCCGGGGCGAACCTACGCAGCTCCTCGGAGAAGGGAGGGGTGCGCAGCTTCTGCGGCTGCAACACGGGCACCCCGCGCTCGAGCGCGTAGGCCTTCACGGGGGAGACGGCCAGCGCCTGGCCACGGCCCTTGGGCTTGTCCGGCTGGGTGACGACGGCCACCACGTCTCCGATGTCGAAGAGGGCGGCCAGGGAGGGCACGGCGAACTCGGGGGTGCCCATGAAGACGATGCGGGGGCGGGTCATATTGGGGGAGCCTTCTGCTGTACCCGGGCGCGTCAGGCAACGGACTTCAGCGCACCCGAGGTGGGACCTTCGATGGCCTGACGTTTGCGAGCGCGGATGGAGCCGAGGATGCTGAGCGCGGCCTGGGCATCCTGGGTGGTGGCCAGGGGCCGCAGGGCCTCGATGACCTCGGCGAGCAACCGGGCCTCCTCCGCCTCGCGCTCGCGGATGCGATCCACCGCCTCGCTGAAGCGGTTGAAGAAGCCGAGCAACTCGTCCTTCTTGCGCAGCGGGCGCATGCGCGGGTAGCGGCCGGCGGCGAGCGTCGCGATGTAGAGGCTCATCACATGGATGGGGCCGGCCACGCGGTGGGTGAGCACGAGCCCGAGCAGGGCCATCAACCCCGCCATGAGCAGGGCGCCCAGCCCGATGAGCCACAGCATCGTCTCGCCACCGGCGGCGAGGGCCTCGGGGGACGCACCGCTCTCCACCGCTTCCCGGTGGGCCCGGTACGCCAGCACTCCGACGAGCATCACCCCGCCTCCGCCGAGCGCGGCGAGCCGGAGCATGTACCGGAGCTGGAACCCGGTATCGATCAGATATTTCCGGCGCATGACATGAGGACGCGTGGAAGGTTGAGTATCGACGGACATGGCGTTGGGCAGCGTACTCCAATCTCCTGGGTCGGTTTGATCCTTCCGACAGGACGGGTTTAGGACGGAACGCACGTACAACCCGTAGTCCCTTGGGGGGCCCACATGTCTCGCCTTCTTGCCGCGTCGAGCCTGGCGCTCATGCTCGTTTTTTCCGGGTGCAAGGTGGACCCGACCTCTCCGGAGTATTGGGAGAAGACATTGGGCAGGGCCCGGAGGGCCCAGGACCAGGTACGGGTCATCGAAGCCCTCCGCAGCTCCGGCACCCTCAACGCGAGCTTCCTCCCCTTCCTGCACGAGCAGCTCGCGTCGGACAAGAAGCCCGAGGTGAAGGCGGCGGTGGCGCGGGCGCTCGGGGATGTGAAGAACGTGGCCTCGGTGGAGCCGCTGGGGAAGGCGGTGGACCTGGGAGCGACGGACTCGGCCGGCAACCTGATGAACAAGGCATTGGCGTCGGCATTGGGAGAGATTGGCGACCCCAGGACCGTGCCGGAGCTGATGAAGCTGCTGAAGGCGCGGGACAACTACACACGCATCGAGGCCGTGGACGCACTGGGACGCCTGCGCGCGAAGGAAGCGGTGGAGCCCCTCATTCAAATCACCCTGGATGAGACCGCGGAGCCCTTCCTGAACAAGAAGGCCATCGAGGCCCTGGGGCGTATCGGGGACGCGCGGGCAGTGCCGGTGCTGATGCGGATGCTGACGAAGGAGCGCCGGGGCGTCTCCTTCTACGTGGAGAGCTCGTTCTCCCTCTTCCAGATGGGCCAGCCGGCGGCGGATGCGCTGCTCGCGGTGCTGGAGGGCAAGGACGAGGAGCTGTCGCGCTGGGTGAAGCAGAACGGCATCAACCCGGCGAGCTACTCCTTCAAGGCGGCGGAGATCCTCGGGGACCTGCGGGAGCGCCGGGCGGAGGGAGCCCTCGTGCAGCAGCTCGCCTTCAAACATGAGGATCCCCGCATCCAGGCGGGCGTGAGGGCGCGAGCGGCGGACGCACTGGCGAGGATGCGCTCGACGGCGGCGGTGAAGCCCCTGGCGGCGCTGGTGTCCGAGCCGGACGCGGGGTTGCGGCGGCAGTACACGCACGCGCTGGCGCGGCTGGGCGGACGCGACGCGCTGCCGGCCCTGGAGAAGGCGGCGGGCCAGGGAGACTGGTACGCGCGCGAGGCGGCCATCGACGCCCTGACGATGCTGGGAGACGCGCGGGAGCAGCCGGCGCTGGAGAAGCTGGCGGCGGCGGAGCCGGCGAAGGCGGCGGCCGAGTGCGCGGAGCTGGGCGGCGAGGGGTGCGAGGATCCGGCGGCGCTGGGGAAGAAGCGGGCGGAGATGATTTCCCGGTACGGCCAGCGTCTGGAGGCGGCGAAGACGTGCGGTGCGGACCCGGCCTGCTGGGCGAAGAGGCTGGAGGACGCGGACAAGGGCGTGGTGGCGCGCGCGGCGCTGGAGGTGGGGCGCGGTGGAGCCGCGGCACACCTGGGGGCCCTGCTGTCACGGATGACGGAGAAGGACCCGGACACGCGGATGGCGCTCATCCTCGGAGCGGAGTGGCTGGTGGAGGACAAGAAGGAGGCCGCGGCCCAGGCGAGGGCCTCGCTGCCCACACTGGAGAAGCAGCTCTCCGAGGAGAAGAGCCGCACGGAGTATGTGAGGGCGAACGAGGACCTCCGGCGGCTCGTGGCCAGGCTTCAGAGACAGAAGACCTGAGAGGGATTGGACGTCAGGCCCGGCCCACGCGGAACTCCGCCCCCACCTGCTGCAGGGCGGCGGTCTCCGCGGCCATGTCGAAACCGACCGCCGTGGAGAGAGCGGGTAGCTGGGCCAGAACCTCCGCCGATACCACCTCGGGACGTCCGGCGTTGAAAGGAGGCGCGGGAGCGTACTCGAGCAGGAGTTGGATGGACTGGGCGACGACGGGGCCCGCCAGCTCGGCCGCCAGCGTCAGTCCGAAATCGATTCCCGCCGTGACGCCTCCGCCCGTCAGGACATTGCCATCCCGCACCACGCGCCCCGCATCCGGGATGGCACCGAAGAGAGACAACTGCTCGCGCACGGCCCAATGACTCGCGGCTCGCCGGCCCTCGAGCAACCCCGCCGCCGCCAGGATGACCGAGCCCGAGCACACGGACGTGACGAAGCGCGCCGTGGAAGCCAGACGGCGGATCGCGTCCATGAAGACGCGATCCTTCACCACGTTCGCGATGGGCCCGCCCGGGACACAAATCACATCACACCGCTCCACGTCCTCCAGCCGGGTCAGGGGATCGAGCGTCAGGGAGCCCTCACGGATCGGCTGCCCTCCCATGGAGGCGAAGATCTGCCTCGCACCGGGAAGCATCCCGAACACCGCCTGCGGTCCCATGAAATCCAGAAACGACACACCCGGGTAGAGAGGAAAGACAATCTCGAGGCTGGAAGCCCTTGCGTGGACTCCTTGTTGGGTTTGACGAAGCCACTCTGTCCTGTCAGCCTCATGTCCGAAAGGACGTAGTTCCCTCGTTTTCCGTCATGGCCCGTGACATTGGCTTCCTCCTCTTCCCCTCGTTCCAGATCCTCGATTTCACCGGTCCGGTGGCGGTCTTCGAGGAGCCCCCAGGCGACCGGGGGCCGTCCCCCTACCGGCTGCGGATACTGTCCGCGAAGGGAGGACTGGTCACGAGCTCCTCCGGCGTCGCGGTCATGACGGAGCGGTTCGGCGAGCCCGCGTTCGACACGCTCGTGGTCGTGGGGGGAGCGGGGACGCTCGCGGCGATGCAATCGCCCCCGGTGCTGGACTTCGTCCGGGCCGCTGCGGCGGTGTCCCGGCGGGTCGCGAGCATCTGCTCCGGCGCCGGCATCCTGGCCGCCGCGGGGCTGCTCGACGGCCGGCGAGCGACCACCCACTGGCGGTTCGCCGCGTATCTCCAGCGCCACTACCCGCGCGTGCGCGTCGACGAGGAGCGGATCTTCATCCAGGACGGTCCCATCTGGACATCGGCGGGAGTCACCGCCGGCATCGATCTCTCGCTCGCACTGCTCGAGGAAGATCTCGGCCTCGACGTGTCGCGGGCCAGGGCGCGCGCGCTGGTGGTCTACCACCGCCGTCCGGGAGGACAGTCCCAGTTCTCCACACTGCTCGAGCTCGACCCGCCCTCGGATCGGATCCGCCAGGCGTTGACCTTCGCGCGCGAGCATCTCCATGAGCCGTTGAAGGTGGAGCGGCTCGCGGAGGTGGCGTGTCTGAGTCCGCGTCAGTTCGGACGGGCCTTCCTGGCGGAGACCGGACAGACACCCGCCAAGGCGATCGAGCGGCTGCGCGCCGAGGCGGCCCGGGTGCGGCTCGAGACGGGCTCCGAGTCCATCGAGCAGGTGGCTGACGCGGTGGGGTTCTCGGACCCCGAACGGATGCGCCGCGCCTTCGTGCGGTTGTTCGGACAGCCGCCCCAGGCGATCCGGCGGAGCGCACGGGCGGCGGAGGCGGTCCGCTGAGAGCACAACAGGCCGCCGGATGTTGCGCTATAGCTCGCTTCGATGACCCTCGCTCCAACGATGTACGACTTCCAGCGCGCACTCTCCGGCTTCGACTCACGGCGAATCAAACTGTCGCTGACCCTCGTGGGCGATCACTTCTACGCCGAGTGCGAGGGGCAGAGCTTCGACGGTCCACTGACCCGCGCGGCCCTGTGAAGCTCGAGCGTCACGTCGGAGGGCTCTCACTCGCCCGCAAGGCCAACTACCTGCGCGCGAGGGGCTGGCGCGAGCAGGACGGCGGCTGGTCGAGCGAGATCTTCGGCCTGTTGCCCATGGCCAAGGCCGTCCACCACCAGCTCACCGACGACCTCAGCCAGGCGCTCTGCGAGCGGGGGTGGCAGGTGCTCGGTTTCTCCGAGCGAGGCTATGTGCAGATGCGCGATGGCGAGCGTGGCAGACCGTGCTCGCTGCCCAAGGCCCTGCGCACCCAGGCCCGCCGCGAGAAGCGCCCGGTCGCCGAGCTGACCTATGAGCTGTTCCTCGCGGCGCTGCTCGCGGTGGAAGGCGCGTAGACGTTCGCCCACGATGTTCGAAGGTGAGCGTGCGAGCCCCGGCCGCTACTCGTTGCCGGTGCAGTAGGACAGACTCCGAAGAAGGCCCTGGCCCATACCTGGGGGCCGGGAGCAGACACGATGAAGCACAAGGAAGCGACGACGGTAACCGTCCCCGGACCCGCGGGGCGGCTGATGGCGACAACGGAAGGCGACGGGGGCATCCCCGTCCTCTTCGTGCACGACTTCGCCGCCGACCGGACGCACTGGGCCGAGACGCAGCACGGCCTCGCGACTCGAAGCGTCGCATTCGACTTGCGCGGGATGGGCGAAAGCGGCGGCGCCCACGGCCCATTCGGTGTGGAGGCCTCGGTGGAGGATGTCGCCGCGGTCGCCGACGCGCTGCTGCCCCAGAAGTTCGTCCTGGTGGGCCATGGCTTCGGGGCCGCGGTAGCCGGAGCCTTCGCCTCGTACTACCCCGAGCGGCTCGCTGGACTCCTCTACGTCGAGCCGGTGGGAGACCTGCGCCGACAGGAGAAGGCCGACGTGGACGCCTGGCTCGAGAACTTCAGCGAGGCGAAGTATGGCGGCTTCCACGAGCACTGGCTCACACCCCTGCTCCTCGATGCGAAGGAGAAAACGCGCGCGCTGGTCATGAAGACGCTGCGGACCTCGCGGCGGGAGGCCATCGCCGGAAACATGGAGTCGCTCTTCCACTACAACCCGGACGAGGCCTTCGAGCGCTTCACCGGACCCACCCACGCCCTGGTGACAGCCACCGGCCCGGAGACGCTGGTGGCCCAGCGACCCGAGCTGCCCCGCTCCGTGCTGCCGCACGCGAGTCACTGGCCGATGCTGGACGCGCCGCAATGGTTCCACTCGGAACTGGTCCGCTTCCTCGGCCGCTGCAAGCACGAGCACTGAGAGGAGGTCGAGGCATGTCCACCTGGAACATGAGTCCATGGCCGCGAGTCAGGCAACAGCGTCAACTCGCCTCGAACGCACCGGGCCTGCTCTTCCCCTTGCTCCTGGCCGGATGCGCCACGAGTGTGCCTGCAGGGGGCATGTCAGGTCTCCGCACGGCGACGAGCCGAGACCTGTCCTTCCGCTAACCCCGGCCTCGACATTCCCGAAGTGCAGTTGAAGCAGGAGATACGGAGCAGGGCCACACGCTCCCCGAGCACCGCGAACTGGCACGCGTGCTCAAGCCCTGGTTGCTCCCTGGTTGTTCATGGGCCGCGCTCCCTTCGATGGCTTCTCCGAGGCGGACATGCGTCGATGGGAGCGCCGCTTCCTCGACTGACGCGCGTTGCACACCCACTTTCACAGTGGCCCGCGGTGAGAATCCAGGTGCTGTTCAGGATGGAGCCACCACACCAGTGGTCGTAGCTCTCTTCATGACGATTCCTTTCGCGTGATTCACGATGATGGCAACGGAGACCTCCGCTGAAGCACCGGGCCCGCGTCATCGTGGGATGGGGCCCATGAACATCACGGGCGGCCCTCGGAAAAGGGCCGCCCGCTACGACAGCGACTCCGGGGAACGGTTACGGCTTGGTGTAGCTGATGGCCAGGCTATAGGTGGCCGCGGTGTAGCCGCGCACCATGATGTACGCGCTGCTCTCGCCCGCGGGCACGGTCAGTTCGCACGTCTCGGCGGCTCCGTCGCGGTACGGACGGCAATCATAGGAGGAAGTGGTGGGGGCCGAGCCGAACCGGACATACAGGTCCGGGTCACCCGAGCCACTCATCACCACCTTGAAGGTGGTGCCGGCCACCACGCTGTAGGGGCCGTGGTTCTTGTTCTGGCTCGCGGACACGCTACCGGTGACCGTCTCGGATACCGGGGTGCTCGTGCTGGAGGGCTTGGTGTACTCGATGTTGAGGCTGTAGGTGCCCGCGGCGTAGCCACGCACCATGATGTAGGCCGAGGTCTGGCCCTCGGGCACGGTCACGTTGCACGACTCGGAGGCGCCGTTGGCGTACGGACGGCAGGCGAAGGAGGAGCTGGTGGGGGCCGAGCCGAACTGCACATACAGGTCCGGGTCACCCGAACCCGTCATGGTCACCTTGAAGGTGGTGCCAGCCACCACGCTGTAGGGGCCATGGTTGACGTCCTGGTTCTTGGCCACGCTGCCGCTGACCGTCTCGGTCACCGGGGTGCCGCTCGGCGGAGGCGGCTCCGTCGGAGGCGGCTCGCCGTTCGGCGTGCCGTAGAGGGTGGCGGCGCCAATCTCGTCCTTTGCGGTGATGACCAGGTCACCCGTCTGGCTGCCGTTGCACTGCGGGTAGTGCATCACGGAGGAAGAGTCATACGTCGTCAGGGCGCGCCAGTTGCTGTCCTCGAAGCAGGTGCCCGACTCGGGGCGGGTGTGCTCGTGACGGAAGCCCAGCGTGTGGCCCAGTTCGTGACGCAGGATGCCGGTCAGCGTCCACGGGCTGGTGTTGCCGAAGGCGGTGGTGTCGATGAGGACGTTGCGCGCGGAGCGCGGCGAGTCCGGGAAGAAGGCGCGCGCCAGGTACTGGCCTCCCGAGTTCACCGGCCGCACGTCGAAGACGACGTTGGAGTTGCTGGCGGTGCAGTTGGAGTCCTGGGCGCTCACATACACGAACTTGATGTTGGCCACCGCCTCCCAGGCGGCGGCAGCGCTCGCCATCTCCTGCACCGCGCGGCTGTAGTTGGTGCCGAAGGTGCTGCTCACGCAGTAGGTGATGTTGAGCTTCTGCGTATCGTTCCACTTCGCGTCCGTTCCACCCGAGGTGTGGACGATGAGCTGCCCGGGCTTCACGTACTGCTCGTAGAACTCACGCAGCAGCTTCTCGTTGTGGATCGGGGTATCCCCGTTGACGATGAACACGCCCTCGGGGTCCTGGTAGACCTGGGCGCGGAACTCCTCCCACGAGAGCGCCTGGCCAACGGGGCCGGTGTCAGGGAGGCCATCGGCCCCGCCGCAGCCAACGGTGGCCAGCAGCGAGAGTCCGGCAAGGGATGCAACGATGCGGGATTTGGTCATGCGCCCGCCTTGAGCAGCCGGCGTGCCAGACCGCAGACCCCTGTAATCATTGGAGTCAGTTTGTGGGATCGGTAGCTCCGGACTCCATCTTCAGTTCCAAACCTGTAAAGCAGGCTGACAAACTCCGTCCCATCCATCTGAATTCATTGGGGTTTCCTTCCGAATCGAGTTCTGTCCTCGAAAAGGACACCCCTGTCCGAATCCACGACAGTCGCTCCACCGCACCGCGGGAGCAGCGTCTCGTGCTTCTCTCCGACTTTCGAGGCTCCCGCCCGGACAGCGCGCGTTACATCGAAACACCAACGGACACCGTGCTGGTGAACACGCACGGAATGTCGTTGGCCAGCGTGGTGCAACCCGACGGCTGCGCCGGGGTCCACGTCGTCGCGTTGAGCTTGATCGCCGCCTGGGCGCGCTGGCGGAAGTCCCCCGAGGTGTAGACAGTGCGGTTCGCCGTCTGACCACCGAAGTCGAGGTTCTTCTCGGGGTAGCAGCTGCGGCTGCCCTCCACGGGTGTCCAGGTGACAGTGCCCGAGCTGCTCACCGACCGCTTCTCCAACATCGAGCAGACGTAGATGATCGGATACGACGTGCTGCAATCATAGACAGACGCCTGGGCGCTCATCGTACCGTCACCGTATGAATAGGGCCCCGTCGCCTCGACAAGGCACGTCGTGTTTGGAATACGCCTCGTCGTCAGCTCCGTCTGCGTGACTCCGGTTCCGTTCCCGGCCGGCTCCACTCCTTCCTGGGCGGGACCGCACGCGCTGAAAGCGATTGAAACCACTGCGAGGCAACACGTCTCGAGCTTGCTCATGGTCATTCTTCTCGGGGGATGCGATGCTTGTCGACTACCCGCCAACCATGCCATCCATGGAATACCAGAATGTGCTGAACATCCCACGAACGCAAGAACTCACGCAATTGATTGCGTCGGCTCCAGAAATGTTCCGCGGTACCGGAGTTCCCCCGCCGAGCCGGAACATCGTGATGAACGCCACCACCGCACGAGCCCTGACCTCCCCCGTGGACGAGCGGCGGCAGCAACACCGCGGGTCGGACACGGTGTACACCCGAGGTGGCGGACGCGCGTTCGTCGTGGGCACCCGGCGCGCCGTCCAACGCCGGATCGGCGTGGACACCTGGGAGCGCATCGACAACGACTGCTTGCCGCTCCGCGTGCGGTACCCGCCGTACCAGGCGTGAAGTACGCGTGCCACACGTGAAAGGGCGAGGCCGGCGCGCTGCTGAAAAGTGCCTTGCCCACTCTCGTCCCGTGCGAAATGGCCCGAAATGTGGAAATGTTGCTATTCTAGCAACGGCTCACTTTTCCCTCCGACCTACAATTCATCTCGCGGCATGCACTCCAGCCCGTTCATGGGAGCAGGCAGGAGGGTCCTACCGTGAGCGAGCACAGGTCGCCCGGTCCTTCAATGCCGTCCGCCCCCCTCCGTGCACCCCTGGCCCGTTCGACGCTCATCCACATGGGTGTGCGCATCGGGGTGGTCATCGCGCTGACCACCTTCCTGAGTTACCTCCACATCCTCCACACCCTTCGCGACGAAGCGCTCGTCCATCTGGAGCGGTACGTCACGGAGCGTAGCCAGCGGGAGCAGACCATCTTCCTGCTGGCCAGGGACAACCACACCTTCCTGAAGAAGGCCCTGGAGGAACGAATCCAGTCGCTCACGCAGGAGGAGGTAGGCGCCCGCTTCGATCGGATGTTCGCCCATCTGCCCGATGGCTCGGTCCGCAACCGCGCCGAGGGCTTCGATGGAACGAAGATGCCGGGCGTCTTCGTTCCCCGGCGGGTCACCCCCGACGCGGACATGCGCCGGAGGATTCTCGCCGCGTACGACGTGCTCTCCTGGTATGGACCCGCCTTCCATACCCGTTTCGCGAACACGTACATCACCCTGCCCGAGGGGCCGCTCGTCATCTACTGGCCCGAGTACCCCACCTGGACCCAGGAAGCCGAACCGGACTTCTGGAACCCCGACTTCGATTTCTTCTCCATCAGCCTTCCCAAGAACAATCCGGCGAGGAAGACGGCCTGGAGCCAGATCATCCTCGATCCGGTGGCCAGGAGCGCGATGGTCTCCGTCTCCACTCCGCTGGACATGGAGGGCCACCATGTCGCGACACTCAGCCATGATGTGTCACTCGAGGAGATGGAGGCCCGGACCTTCAGCGATGTCCTGCCCGCCGCATACAACGTGATCTTCCGCGACGATGGGCAGCTCATCGCTCATCCCTCGATGGCGGAGCAAGGCCCCGCGGGGATCTACAACGTCCTGGAGACCGCGAAGCAGCCCGACGAAGCATCCGCACGGCCCGGCTCCGCGGAGCAGAGGACCCACATCCGGGACATCATCGAGCGGGTGAAGAAACACCCGCCTGGCGACACCGTGCTGGAGCTCCCCGAACACGGCGAGTACCTCGCCACCGCCCGGCTGGAGGGGCCCGGTTGGAACTTCGTGACCGTGCTCCCCGAAGCCACGGTGACCCAGCCCGCCCTCCAGGCCGCACGCATCGTCCTGCTCCTCGGCCTCGGTTCCCTCCTCCTCGAGCTGATCATCCTGTACTGGGTGCTCCAGCAGCAGATCACCCGTCCGCTGCACTCCTTCACTCGAGCCACCGACCGGGTGGCCTCCGGTGATTTCCACGTCGAGCTGGACACCTCACGGGGCGACGAGCTGGGACAGCTCGCTCACGCCTTCCGGCTCATGGCCGATCAGGTGCAACGGCGCGAGGAGGAGCTGCGCCAGGCCAACGAGGGCCTCGAGCAGCGCGTCGAGGAGCGCACCCGCGAGCTCAAGGAGCTCCACACGCAGTTGGTACAGACCGCCCGCCGCGCCGGCATGGCGGAGATCGCCACCAACGTGCTGCACAACGTGGGCAACGTGCTCACCAGCGTCTATACCTCCGCGCAGCTCGCCAAGGAGCGCATGGAGGAGATGCGCCTGGAGCACGTGGGCCGCGTGGCCACCCTGCTGAGGGAGAACCAGGAAGACCTCACGGGCTTCGTCACCCGGGACGAGCGGGGCCAGCACGTCCTGCCATTCCTGGGCAAGCTGGGGCGGAACCTGCTCGACGAGCAACGCGAGATCGTCTCGCTGCTCGAGGATGTGGGACGCTACACCGAGCACGTGGGCGACATCGTCAAGGTGCAGCAGAACTACGCGCGCACGCCCCGGCTGCATGAACCCGTGCAACTGGCCGACCTGGTGGAGGACGCGCTGCGCATCAACTCGGCCGGGCTCTCCCGCCACCAGGTGAAGGTGGTGCGCCACCTGGCGGCCCTGCCCCCCCTTCTCACCGACAAACACAAGACGTTGATGATCCTCGTCAACCTGGTCAGCAATGCCAAATACGCCCTGGATGGGGTGTCTCCAGCCGAGCGGATGCTCTCCCTGCGGATGGAGCGCACCGACACCGGCCATGTCCGCATCCAGGTGCATGACAATGGCATGGGCATCGCACCGGAGATGCTCACCCGTATCTTCCAATACGGCTTCACCACCCGCGACGAGGGGCATGGCTTCGGTCTGCACTCCAGTGCCCTCGCGGCCCAGGAGCTGGGCGGCTCACTGACCGTCCACAGCAACGGACCCGGGCACGGGGCCACCTTCACGTTGGAAATCCCCTATGCCCCGGTCCAGGGGAAGACCTGATCAACCCCAGCTCGCGGCAGGGGGCTACAGCTTCGCGAGGGCCGCGTCGTAGTTGGGCTCCTGGGCGATCTCCGGCACCTGCTCGGCGTGGAGGACCTTGCCGCTCTCGGTTGCCTTCGGTCTCGACCGGGTTGCCCTTCAGGGTGATCTTGGCCATGACAGGTCTCCTTGGAAACGAGGGGGTGCGAAGTGGCTGGCCGTTTCGAACCTCACAGCCCAATGGCCAGCGGCGGCACCCGCCCCCGTCACGACGCCGCGACCGGAGCGGGTGTTCTCAGACATTCAGCCGAGGGTGTTGGCGCTCAGAACTTGCACTCGTCGAGCGCGAGCACCAGTGATAAGTATTTTCACGGACGTCACGTGAAATCACAAACACCACGCGGTTTCACGGGCGTCACGCGAACGATACCGGCCGTCGCGGACGGGGCAGCTCAGCCCGCCTTGCGCGCCGGAGGCTCGCCGCCACCGCCCGTGCCCTCTTCCTCGGGAGTCACGGGCGCGGGCTCATCCCGGAAGGAGCTCGGCAATAGATTGAAAGGCAACACTTTCGCCAGGGCGATCAACAGCAGCATCCCTCCCGGCGCCGCGAAGATGGCAATCGCCGGAATCGCCTTGGCCACGTCAATCAATTGCGCCCGCATCCGCTGGCGCTCCTCGGCCGTCAGCGGCTGCCTGCGCGCGGCCTTGGTGAGCAGGTGGTACAGCTCGCCCGTCTCCCGGACCTCCTGCATGAGCCGGTAGAAGTTGCGCTCCAGCGTGTCCTGCATGCTGGACACGAGGTCCTCCCCCAACAGGTTCGCGGCCGAGGACACCGTGAAGACATCCACCACGGAGCGGTTCTTCGCGTAGAACTCGGCCACCTCCAGCTCCAGGTGGTGCACCGTGCTCTCGGGCACCCGCAGCGCCCGGGCGAGCCGCTCGATGAAGGCGCGCTCGCCTCGCGAGCACCGGCCATCCACCAGAGAGGCCAGCAGCGTCTGCTCCAGGATGAAGCGCCGCAGGTCCACGCTGCGCACGTCCTTCACCGCCGCGCTCAGGGAGCGGCGACGCTCGAAGGACTGCTTCACCGCGGCGCGCAGCTCGCCCTCGAGCGTGTCTGGCAGTCCCAGGTCCTCCACCTGCCGGAGGATGGCGCGGCGCGCGGAGAACGACGGTTGCCGGTCCGCGCAGGCCAGGCCCGTGAGCACCTCCACGAGCAGCGCCTTCTGCCGGGCGGCGAAGTCGATGCGGCGCCGGGCCATCTCACGGTTCAACCCACCGCGGGCGAAGTAGTCGAGCGCCTGCCGGCCGAACATGTGCGCGTCGGCGTAGAGGGCACCGTTGTGCAGGACGAGCCCATAGGCCGGATCTCCCGACAACGAGATGGCACGGCGCGCCAGCGCGTCCTCTACCCTCCCCCACCACTTCCGCGGCGCCTCGTGCTGCCGTTGCACCTTCTCCTCGATGGCCTGGGCCTCGTCGAGCTGGCCGGTGAGGACGGCGAAGAGGAGCAGGAGCTGCTCGCGGCGGGGGCCCGCGGGCGTGCCGGCCAGGGACGCGATGTCCAGGGCCATGCGGGCGAAGGTGCGCACCACGGCCCGGAAGAGCACCTCCTCGGGAGCGCCCGTAGCCGTCCCCGGAGACTCGGAGGACATGCCCTCCTGAGGAGCGCCCCCCTCGGCGGGCGTGCCGTAGAGCAGTCCGCTGGCGCGCAGCATCCGGCGCAGGTACGAGCGGGCACGGGCACGGCCGGAGCTGGATTCGGAGAGACCCGGAGGCACGACGGGCCCGGGCGCGCGCGCATGGGCCGCGACCGCCTCCTCGAGCAACGAGGAGAGCCAACCCGCCTTACCTAGGTCCATTGGAAGTCCACCCCGGATGCCGCGCCGAACGGCGTGCGGGAGATACCCCACTCACCGCCCTGGCGCCACCGGCCGTCCTGTCGAGGAGCCGATGGGGGTGTTCGAAACCGTGCGTCCCGCCCGTCTCCGGACGCGTGGCCGCATATCCGGCGGACAAGCAGCCGTCCAGAAGCAAATCCGGCGGCCCTACGCGCCATGGTGGACAGGTCACCAGTGAGGTCGTACGGGTCGCGAACCATTCGCTATAGGCTGCTCCGCCCGTGGACCATCGCTTCCAGGTCAACCTCCGGGGGGTCATCGACCTCCTCTCCCACCACCTCTACAGCACGCCCGGCGTGTTCGTGCGCGAGCTGCTGCAGAACGCCACGGACGCCATCCGCGCCCGGCGGAACCAGGAGCCCGCGCACCGGGGCTCGGTCCGGGTGGAGCTCATCGAGAAGCAGGACGGTGGCCTGCCCACCCTGCTCTTCACCGACGACGGGGTGGGGCTGACGGAGGAGGAGCTGCACCGCTTCCTGGCCACCATCGGCGAGAGCTCCAAGCGCGAGACGCTCGAGGCCCGCCGCAATGACTTCATCGGCCAGTTCGGTATCGGCCTGCTGTCCTGCTTCATGGTGTGCGACGAGCTGCTGGTGGTGACGCGCTCGGCCAGGGGAGACGGTCGCACCCTGGAGTGGCGGGGCCGGCATGACGGCACGTACGCCGTGCGGCCCTCCGAGCACCCGCTCGAGCACCCGGGGACCCAGGTGTTCCTCGTCGCCCGGGCGGATGCCGCCGAGTACTTCACCGCGGAGCGGGTGCGGCAGCTCGCGGTGCACTACGGCGGCCTGCTGCCCTTCCCCATCCACCTCTCCGCGAACGGCGACACCGAGCACCTCAACCCGGCCCCGCCCCCCTGGCGCCTCACGTACGAGAGCGTGGCGGAGCGCCGCTCGGCGCTGCTGGCCTACGGGCGCGAGGTGTTCGGCATGGACTTCGTGGACTGCATCCCGCTGCGCGCGGAGGCGGGCCAGGTGGAGGGGATCGCCTTCGTGCTGCCCTTCTCGCCCCACTTCAACGCGCGCCAGAAGCACCGCGTGTACCTCAAGGACATGCTGCTGTCCGAGAGCGCGGAGAACCTGCTCCCGGAGTGGGCCTTCTTCGTCAGGTGCGTGGTGAATGCCCAGGGCCTGCGCCCCACCGCCAGCCGCGAGGCCTTCTACGAGGACGCCACGCTGGCGCGCGCCCGCGAGTCGCTCGGCCAGTCGCTGCGCCAGTACCTGGTGGACCTGGCCCACAGCGACCCGCGCAACCTGCAGCGGCTCATCGCCCTGCACGGCCTGTCCGTGAAGGCGCTCGCGCTGGATGACGACGACTTCTACCGGCTCGTCATCCACTGGCTGCCCTTCGAGACGACGACGGGGATGATGACGCTGGGGCACTACCGCCAGGCCTCCCCCACGGTGCGCTACGTCAGCAGCCTGGATACCTTCCGGCAGGTGGCGCGCGTGGCGGCGGCGCAGGGGTTGTGCATCATCAACGCGGCCTATACGCATGACACGGCCCTGCTGGAGAAGCTGCCTCGCGTGCTGCCGGATGCCCAGGTGGAGCTCTTCTCCGCGGCGCAGCTCCCCCAGGGTTTCGAGGCGCTGACGGCGGAGGAGCTCCAGACGGTGGAGCGGCTGCGCCAGGTGGCGGAGGAGGCGCTGGAGCCGTTCCGCTGCGAGGTGACGCTCAAGAAGTTCCTCCCCGCCGAGGTGCCCACGCTCTACGGAGACGTGGACGACGGGGCCTTCCGGCGTGACGTGGAGCGCGCCCGCGAGGAGACGGACGAGCTGTACGCCTCGGTGCTGGAGGGAGCGCTGGCCGAGTCCCGCGAGGAGGAGCGGCCTCAGCTCTGCTTCAACTTCCGCAACCCGGTGGTGCGCCGGCTCGCGAGGGTGCGGGACGTGGCGCAGCTCAAGCTGTCCGTGGAGATGCTGTACGTGCAGGCGTTGCTGCTGGGACACCGGCCGCTGAACGCGCGAGAGATGGCGCTGCTCAACCGGGGGCTGCTCGGCCTCATCGAGGCACGCCTGGACGAGGACGAAGGCACAGGGGGCGTACATTGAGGGAGCAGGACTGGCGCGAGCAGGTGAAGACCTTGCTCGGGCGGGCGGAGCGGCTGGAGCCGGGCGAGGCCAAGGTGATGGCCCTGGAGGAAGCGGCGCGGCTGGCGGACGCACACGGGGACGTGCCACTCGCCTTCGAGGTGCGGGACGCGCTCATCGACGCGGCCACCTTCGGCGGCTTCCCGGACCGGGCCCTGGTGGCCTTCGCGTGGTGCCGGGGTCAGCAGCAGCGCGATCCGGAGCGTTTCTCGCCGGAGCAGCTCCTGTGGAAGCAGAAGTGGGTGGTGGGCCGGCTGGACGAGTTCCCCCACATCAGCCGCAAGCAGATAGAAGGCGCGCTGGACGACGTGGAGCAGTGCTTCGCGAAGGCCGGGGCCGGACAGCGGGCCCTGCTCAAGCTGCGCTACCAGGCCGCTCGGGACATGGGCGACGATGCTCTGGCCGGGTCGCTGTGGGCCCGGTGGGTGGAGACGCCGCGAGATCACCTCACGGACTGCCGGGCCTGTGAGCTGGACGACGAGCTGGACCACCACATCGACCAGGGTGAATACGACGTGGTGCTGCACAAGGCGCGGCCCCTGCTCGAGGGGCGCAGCACGTGCGCGGAGGTGCCCCACCTGACGCTCGGCAGCGTGCTCTACCCGCTCTTCAAGTTGGGACGGCTGGAGCAGGCTCGGGACAGCCACCTGCGCGGCTATGCGCTCGTGCAGCGCAACCGGGAGTTCCTCGCCACCGTGGGTGAGCACCTGGAGTTCCTCACCCTGACGGTCAACGTCGAGTGGGGACTGAAGCTCTTCGAGCGACATCTGGGGTGGGCGCTCGAGCACGCGAGCCATCGGGACCGCTTCACCTTCCTCTCGGCCGCGCTCGCCTTCATGGAGCGGGTGCTGGCGGAAGGACGGGAGCGGGTGGCGCTTTCCCTGCCTCGCACCTTTCCTTTGTACTCGCCCGAGGGCTCGTATGAGACGCGGGCGCTGCGCGGCTGGCTCGCGTCACAGGCGGAGGGCATCGCCGCGAAGTTCGATGCGCGTAACGGGACGAACCGCTTCCACAAGCTGCTGGCACGCGCTCGCCGTCTCAACGACGAGGTCGTCCCCTTCCCCATCGCCGCGCCTTCCCTTTAGGGGTGGAACCCGGGGTCCCTCTTCTGGGCCACGGGTTCTGATTGGGGAGACATACCCTCACCCCGACCCTCTCCCAGGGGGAGAGGGAGTCAGGGTCTCTTCGCGGGGCTCTCCGTCCTCTTCGGGTCGCGCTCCACGATGGGGCCCAGGATCTCGTCGATCCGGCTCATCACGTCCCCACTCAGCTTCACTCCCGCCGCCTTCACGTTCTCCTTGACCTGCTCCGGCCTCGAAGCTCCGATGATCGCCGAGGAGACGTTCGGGTTCTGCAGCACCCACGCCACCGCCAGCTGCGCCAGCGACAGCCCCACCTCGTCCGCCACCGGCTTCAACCGCTGTACCCGGTCGAGGAGGTCATCCCTCAGGAAGCGCTGGACGAAGCGCGAGCCTCCCTTGTCGTCCGTCGCTCGGCTTCCCTCCGGCGGCTTCTGGCCCGGCTTGTATTTGCCCGTCAGCACCCCCTGCGCGATGGGCGAATAGACGATCTGTCCCACGCCCAGTTCCTGCGAGGTCGGCACCACCTGCCCCTCGATGACCCGCCACAACATCGAGTACTGCGGCTGGTTCGAGACGAGCTGGATGCCCAGCTGCCTCGCCAACGTCACGCCCGCGCGGATCTGCTCCGCCGTCCACTCCGACACGCCGATGTAGAGCGCCTTGCCCTGGCGGACCACGTCCGCGAAGGCCTGCATCGTCTCCTCGAGCGGCGTCTCGTAGTCGTAGCGGTGCGCCTGGTACAGGTCCACGTAGTCCGTCTTCAGCCGCCGCAGCGAGCCGTTGATGGACTCCAGGATGTGCTTGCGCGACAGGCCCCGGTCATTCGGCCCCGGGCCCGTCGGCCAGTACACCTTGGTGAAGATCTCCAGGCCCTCGCGGCGCTGCCCCTGGAGCGCCCGGCCCAGCACCTCCTCGGCGCGCGTGCCGGCGTACACGTCGGCGGTGTCGAAGGAGGTGATGCCCTCCTCGAGCGCGGCGCGGACACAGGCGAGCGCCGCCTCCTCCTCGACCTGGGAACCGTGCGTCAGCCAGTTCCCATAGGAGAGTTCGCTGACCATGAGCCCGCTCTTGCCAAGATGTCGGAAGTTCATGCGCGGAGACTTAACCCGCGACGTCCCATGGCACCACCGGAACTCGTCAGCCCTCCGCCAGTGAACGGGTCGGCAATGAAACGGTGAACACAGTCCCGTCTCCCGGAATGCTGCTCACCTCGATGTCGCCCCCGAAGCGGCGCACGATGTTCCGGCTGATGGAGAGCCCCAGCCCCGTGCCCGTCGCCCCCTTCGTGGTGAAGAAGGGCTGGAAGAGCCGGGGCAACAGCTCGGGCGGGATGCCCGGCCCCGTGTCGCTCACCTCGATGACGGCCCGCCCCTCCTCTCGCCGGGTGATGACGCGGATCTCCTTGCGCGAGCCCTTCCATCCATCGAGCGCCTGCGCCGCGTTGACGAGCAGGTTGACGAAGACCTGGGAGACGGGCCCCGGGCTCCCCCTCACCTCGAGCCCATCCAGGAGATCGGCCTGCACGATGGCCCGCCGCGTCGTCTCGATGCGGGCGATGCGCAGCGCC
Source organism: Archangium violaceum (assembly GCF_016859125.1). Taxonomy (NCBI): domain Bacteria; kingdom Pseudomonadati; phylum Myxococcota; class Myxococcia; order Myxococcales; family Archangiaceae; genus Archangium; species Archangium violaceum. Next base: position 490,837 of record NZ_CP069338.1, read on the forward strand.
GAGCGGATGGCCTCGTTGAGGTCGAACCAGCCCCCGGCCTCGTCGTCCGTCCGCGCCAGCGAGCGCATGTCCCGGACGATGTCGCTGATGCGCAGGGCGCCCTCGCGTGCATCCAACACGGCCTGCTCCAGCTCCGCGAGGTCCACCTGGGCCCCCTGGCGCAGCGCCAGCACCTGCTCCCGGATGAAGCCGAGGTTGCTCAGGACGTAGGCCGACGGGTTGTTGATCTCATGTCCGATACCCGCCGCCACCTGACCCAGGGTCGCCAACCGCTCGGAGGCCGCGAGCTGGAAGGCCAGGCGCCCGTTCTCCAGCGCGAGCACCACGTGGCTCACGAGCACCGCCATCCGATCCAGCTCCTTCTTGCTGAAGAGGCGCGGCAGATCCCTGCGCAGCAGGCCCATCACCCCGAGCAGCCGCTCCCCTACGAGCAGGGGCTGCAGGATGAGCGAGGTCTCCGGCCCCAGGGCCCGGATGGAGCCGAGTCGTGGATCCTCGAGGCCCGGCACCACCAGGGCCGCCGTGCGATCCGAGGGCAGCGCCTGGATCAGCCGCTCGCCGAGCGCGCACAGCAGCGGTCCCTCCACCTCGGAGGCCAGGCCGATCGCGTGCGCCACCGCGAGCCGGCCCTGCACGTCCGGCATCAGGAGCGCCACCGCGTCCGCCGCCATGATTCCCTGGCTCCCCTCCACGATGGCCTGGGGCAGGCGATCGAACTCGTTCGTCGCGAAGAAGGACTGGCTGACCCGCACCAGGTCCGCCGAGGCGTTGAGCCGGTAGCGATCGAGCGCGCGCGCCACGCACGAGTACATCTCATGGATGTCGAACGGCTTGCGGATGAGGTCGAACGCACCGGCCCGCATGCACTCGATGGCCGTTTCGATCTCCGCGTACCCGGTGGCGACGATGACCTCGGTGGCCGGCAGCAGCTGCTTCACCTCGCGCAGCAGCTCGAGCCCGCCCATGAAGGGCATCCGCACATCGGTGATGACCAGGCCGGGTGAGCACTCACGCAGCAGCTTCAGGGCGGCCCTGCCGTCGGAGGCCTCGGTGACGGCGTACCCCTCCTGCTCCAGCTGATACCGGAGGAGCAGGCGCATGTCCCGCTCATCGTCCACGACGAGGATCTGCTCAGGCATGGGGGGACTCCGGGGGGGAGTGCACGGATTCATACGGAGGCCTCCTTGGGGAGTACCGGCGCCACCGGGAACCACAACCGCATCGTGGTTCCGGCGCCGGCGGCCGTCTCCACGTCGATGCGACCGCCATGAGACTCGATGATGCTACGCGTGATGGACAGCCCCAGACCCGTCCCCTGTCCGACGGGCTTGGTGGTGAAGAAGGGATCGAAGATGCGCTGGAGCACATCCGGAGGGATGCCGCTCCCCGTGTCCGCCACGAACAGCTCGACCCCGTCACGCGCCGGAGTGACGCGCGCCCCGACGGACACCGTGCCCCCCGGAGGCGTCGCATCCAGCGCGTTGCCCACCAGGTTCAGCAACGCGGACTCCATCTCCGGGACGTTGGCCTCCACCCCGGGCAGGCCGTTCGGGAGCTCGACGATCTCCAGCCGCACCTGCCCGCGCCGCGCCTGCCCACTGGCCAGCTCGAGCACGCGCTCGAGCATCGACGCCACATCGACGCGCTCGCGCGCCGGTCCACTCTTGCGCGAGAAGTCCAGCAGCGTTCGCACCAGCCGGGCACAGCGCTGGGTCTGACTCTCGATGGTCAGCAGCCCCTTGCGCGACGCATCGTCCAGGGAGGGCCTCCTCAACAGGCCCTGCGCGAAGCCGAGGATGATGCCGAGCGGGTTGTTGAGCTCGTGCGACAACCCGGCCACGAGCGTGCCCACCGCCGCCATCTTCTCCGAATGCACCAGCGACTCGCGCAGCCGCTTGACCTCGCGCAGATCCCTCGCGATGCAGACGTGCCCCTGCACCTGCCCCACCGCGTCGAGGATGCGCGACACGGTGAGCTGCACGGGGATGGTGCCCGACTGCCAGGTGAGCAGGGAGAGCTCGGCCTCCACGGGATTGCCCTCGTCGGCGCGGGCGAGCAGCGCGGAGAAACGCTCACGCGCATCCCCGGGCACCACCCGCTCCAGGAAGGAGACGCCCAGCATCTCCAGCCGCGGCCATCCGAAGAGCCTCTCCGCCGCCTCGTTCCACACGAGCGTCCACCCCTCCCTCCCCAACATGACGATGGCGTTGGGTGAGCTGGAGGTGATCTGCGCCAGCAGCGAGAGGTGGTCGCGCGAGCGCTCCAGCTCCGCGGTGCGGTGCGCGAGCCGCTCGAGCATCAGGTTGAAGGTGCCCGCGATGGCGCCCAGCTCGTCCCGCGATTGGACCTGGACGCGCTCGCCCAGGTCTCCCCCGTCGATGATGCGACGCATGGAGACCCGCAGCTGATGGAGCGGACGCAGGAGCAGCCGGGTGCGCCAGGCGACCAGCAGCGCCACCAGGACCACCGCCCCCGCGCCCACCTGGCTCACCCGCTGGCGCAACGCCTCCACCGGGCCGGAGATGCGCTCCGCCGGCACGGAGAGGACCAGGGACCAACCGAAGCCATGCTCCCGCGCGAAGCCCTCCACCGGCACGAGCAGGTAGAACATCCCGTCGATGAGGGCCGTGTTCCGCTGCCCGGGCTTGGAGTCCAGGGAGCGCAGCTCGCCAATCACCTGCTCGGGCAGCGTCCCGGCCAGCGGCTTGTCGTCGTCCAACAGCACCACCTCGAGCCCCTGACGCGCGGCACCTCCCCGCACGAACGAGAGATCGAAGCCCGCGACCAGGACCCCTTCCGCGTCCTGAGGGGAGAGCAGGGGGAAGGCGAAGAACACGCGCGACAGGCCCTCCTCCGAGACGACCCATGCCTGGGGCACCCCGCCGCGGAGCTTCGACCACCAGGGCGCGTCCGCGAAGGAGCCCACGCTCGGACCCGGACCATTCCGGGCGATGACGTTCCCCCTGGCATCCAACAGCCAGAGGTCCGCGTCCCTCCCCTGCTGCCCCGGCAGACTCAGCCGCCGCATGAGGGGCGCGAGCGGATCGCCCCGGCCCAACGCGTTGATGACACCGTGGGTCATGAACGGGTTGGAGGCGAGCGACTGCGCCAGGGCCCATCGCAGCTGGAGCTGCTCGTCGATGTCGTGCGAGGCGAAGCGCGCCAGCTCCCGCAGATGCTCGCGGCTCGCCGTCTCGAGCGCCTCGCGCGCGCCACTGGACACCGTGGCGATCAGGAACCCGACCAGCGCCACGTCGATGAGCAGGAAGAAGAGGAGGAGCTTGCCTTGGAAGCTCCGGAGGATGTTCACGCGAACACCCGTGGCAACAGTCGTCGCATGGCACCCCTGAAATGCCTGGGAGGCTTGAATATACAGGCCCAGGCCCGTCCAGGGCCACGCGACGGAGAGCGACAAGGACGCCGGCTGAATCTTTCCGGCGTCCTCGAACGCGTGCTCTCAGCGCTTGAGATTCCTGAAGGGGTTGTTGAAGGGCTCGGCCGAGGGCTTCTGCTGAGCAGGCGCCTTGTTGCTCGCCTGCTTGCCTTCAGGCGGACGCGATGGTCCGCGCGCCGGGCTCCCCGAGGAGCGCGGAGCGCCAGCGGACGACGCCGAGGTGCCCTCGGTGAGGGCGCGCACGGACAGGGCGAGCCGCTTCCGCGCCAGGTCCACGCTCAGCACCTTCACCGTCAGCCGGTCCCCCACCTTCACGGCCTCGGAGGGGTCCTTGATGAAGCGGGTGGAGAGCTGGGACACGTGGACGAGCCCGTCCTGGTGCACGCCCACGTCGACGAAGGCCCCGAAGGCGGTCACGTTGGTGACGACCCCCTGCAGCACCATCCCCTCCTTCACGTCCTCCAGCTTCTGCAGGTCCTCGCGGTACGCGGGCGCGGTGAAGTCGCCACGTGGGTCGCGGCTGGGCTTCTCCAGCTCGGCGAGGATGTCCTCGAGCGTCATCTCGCCCAGGTCCGGCCCCAGGTAGCGCTTGGGGTCGATCTTCCGCACCAGCGCGGCGTTGCCCACCAGCTCCTTCACGTTGACGCCCAGGTCCTTCGCCATGCGCTCGACGACCTCGTAGCGCTCGGGGTGCACGGCGCTCGCGTCGAGGGGCTCGGGGCCGTGGACGCGCAGGAAGCCGGCGGCCTGCTCGAACGTCTTCGGGCCCAGCCCGCTCACCTTGAGGATCTCCCGGCGCGTGGTGAAGCGGCCCTTCGCCGCGCGGTGGGAGACGATCTTCTTCGCCAGCGTGGGGCCGATGCCGGACACGTGCTCCAGCAGCTGCGGTGACGCGGTGTTCACGTCCACGCCCACGGCGTTGACGCACGAGTCCACCACCTCGCCCAGCTTCTTCTTGAGCAGGCCCTGGTCCACGTCGTGCTGGTACTGGCCCACGCCGATGCTCTTGGGGTCGATCTTCACCAGCTCGGCGAGCGGATCCTGCAGCCGGCGGCCGATGGACACGGCGCCGCGCAGCGACACGTCCAGGTCGGGGAACTCGTCACGGGCCACCTCGGAGGCCGAGTAGATGGAGGCGCCCTGCTCGCTCACGGACACCACGGGCACCTGGGAGCCGAGCGTCTTGAGCACCTCGCGCACGAAGGTCTCCGCCTCGCGGCTGCCCGTGCCGTTGCCCACGGCGATGAGCTCGGGCTTGTGCTTGAGGATGATGGCGCCGCACTGCTTCGCCGCCGCGGCGCGCTCGCTCCCGCTCTTCTCGGTGTAGAGCGTGGCGGTGTCCACCACCTTGCCGGTGCCATCCAGCATGGCGGCCTTGATGCCGGTGCGCAGGCCTGGATCCAACGCGAGCACGGGCCGGCTCCCCGCGGGCGCGGTGAGCAGCAGGTGGCGCAGGTTCTGCCCGAAGACGACGATGGCCTCGCGGTCCGCGCGCTCCTTGAGCTCGTTGCGCAGCTCGGACTCCAGCGACGGGCCCATGAGCCGGTCCCACGAGTCCTCCACCGCGGCGCGCAGCTCCGGGGCGAACGGGGACTGGGGCTTCGTGACGACGCGGGAGGCCAGCGTGCTCTTCACCTCGTCATCCGGGAGGGCCAGCTGGATGCGCAGCACCTCCTCGGCCTCGCCACGCAGCAGCGCGAGGATGCGGTGCGAGGGTGCCTTGGACAGGTCCTCCTCGTGGTCGGCGTAGTTGTCGAACTTGGTGGCCTCGCCCTTCTTCGCGGAGACGACGGCCGAGCGCAGGCGGCCCTTCTGGACGCACAGCTCGCGAGCGCCACGGCGCAGGCCCGCGTCCTCGGCCACGCGCTCGGCACAGATGTCACGCGCTCCGGCGAGCGCCGTCTCCAGGTCCGGCACGTCCTTGTCCGGTTTGACGAACGCGCGCGCCTTGGCGGCCACGTCGTCCCTCTTTCCCGGCTCCTGCTTCCACAGCAGGTCCGCGAGCGGCTCCAGGCCCCGCTCCCGGGCAATGGCCGCGCGCGTGCGGCGCTTGGGCTTGTACGGGAGGTAGAGGTCTTCCAGCTCGGTGCGCGTCTTCGCGCGCTTGAGCGCCTGGGCCAGCTCGGGGGTGAGCTTCCCCTGCCCCTCGATGCTGCGGAGGATCGTCTCCCGGCGCGCGTCCAGCTCCTCGCGCTCGGCGGCACGGTCCAGGATGGTTTGAATCTGGACCTCGTCGAGGCCACCCGTGGCCTCCTTGCGATAACGGGCGATGAAGGGGACGGTCGCTCCTTCGGCGCTCAGCGCCAGGGTCCGATCCACCTGCTCGGGCTTGAGGCCCAGTTCCTTCGACAGCTCGACGGCGTAGGCGTGCATGGCGACACAAACCCTACACCATCCCACACAAAATGGCGAGTCCCCCGGACGGCCGCCAGGGGACCCGGCCGGGGACTACGGGACGGAGGGCACCTCACCGGTGAGCACGCAGATGAGGGCGTCCGGGTCGCACTTCACCGGGAAGCTGGGGTTGATGCCCGAGCCGCGCAGGCGGCCATTCTCCGGATCCGGGTCCGGGTCGCACTTCGGCTCATCCGGCACCTTCACCTTGTCCTTCTTGCCATCCCCATCGGCATCGGTATCGAGCTCGACTTCCTTCCAGCAGCTCACCACCGGCCAGATGCCCTTCACCGTGTACTCGGCGGTGCAGTCGTTCTCGGTGTAGCGCAGGTCCGCGACGAACTGCGTCCCCGGGACGTCGGGCGTGTTGTAGATGCGCAGGTTGGACCACGCATAGGTGAGGTCCAGGGCGGGAGTCCGCGCCACCAGCCGCGTCGGCGTGAGCGTGGGCACCTCGCAGAAGTTGTCCGGGCCCGGAGCGTCCGTCGTCAACTCGCCCACGGAGTTCGGCTGGCTCGGCGCATCCGGATCCAACACGACATCGGAGTCGGCCATCAGCGTGCCCACGGGCTCGGTGCGGATGGCCACCGTGTCCTTCGCATTGGGGTCCTGGCTGAAGTACTTCTGCAGGCCCACCTTGCCCGGCTTGTGCTGGGAGCACGAGGCCGTCGCGTCCTGCCCCGGCTTCAACGTGTAGGTGGCCGCGAACGAGCCGGTGGAGCCGTCCGACACGGCGCGAGCCACCACGCACTGCGCGTCCTGCTGGACGGAGCCGCAGGCGCCCAGGGTGGCGGCGAGCACCACCCCACCCGTACCCAATCCCATCAGTCGAAGATTCATGGTGTCTCTCCCGGGTGCCTAGAAGCTCAGCTTGACGCCGAAGCGGATGGAGCGGGGCGCCTGATACGCGATCGGCTTCTTGAAGTTGGGGTTGATGTCCGCGTTGGTGATGGCCGTGTTGGTGCTGGTGGCCAGGACGCGGCAGCTGGAGCTGGGCTCATCCGTCCGGCAGCTCTCGACGTCCGCCGGCTTGCCATCCACCTCGATGGCGTGGACGCGGGTGGTGGTGAAGGTCTGGTCCACGGCCGTCACCTGCTGGAAGTTGAAGACGTTGAAGACGTCCATGGAGATGCTGAGCGTGTAGTCGCCGGAGAGCCGCTGACTGACGCCCACGTGCCCGTCGACGTTGTGGACCCAGGGCATCCGGCCCGCGCTGCCTCGCGGCAGGATGAACGTCTCCGAGCCGCTGCGCCGGGGGTGGTAGCCCAGGTAGTTGAGCGGCGAGCCCGAGCGGGCACGGTAGCCACCGCCGATGTCGAGGCTCAGGTCCCGGCTCAGCCGGAACTCCTTGGCGCCGAAGGCCTTGAAGGCATGCGTGCGGTCACCCGGCAGCGGGCCGTCGCGGTTGACGGTGAGCGACAGCAGGTCGAAGTCGCGCGTCAGGTTGGGCGAGAGCTGATTGGTGTCCGCGCGGAAGAGGCCCGAGTAGTTGCCGCGCAGCGAGGACCACGTGTAGCTGAGCTGCGCCAGCCAGCCGTCCGAGAAGCTCTTGGTGTAGTAGACGTTCACCGCGTCGTAGTCGCGGCGGGCCAGCGGGAAGTCCGAGGAGGAGCCCTTGCCCGGATTGCCCAGGAAGAAGGTGCTGCCGTCGTCGCGGCTCATGTCCTCGATGACGTCGTTGAGGTAGCGCTTCGTGTACGAGACGCCCAGGCGGCCGAGCCCCAGCTCGTACTCGCCACCCACGACGAGCTCGTCGCTGGACTGGGCGCGGATCTTCGGATCCACCGGCACGCGATCACCGCCCTCGGCGTTCCAGTACTGGTTGGGGCTCTCCGTGCCGCCGATGACCTGGCGGTTGCTGTCCACGTTGCAGTCCCCACCGGGCGCGAGGTCGTTGGGATCCCTCGGATCACAGGCGGGCGCGTTGTAGGTGGCCGACAGCAATTGCTGCTGGGGGAAGGACAGATCGGCCAGATCGAGCGGGACGTTCTCGTAGAAGCGGGCGAAGTTGACGAAGAGCTTCGAGCGGCCCTGCTGGGTGAAGTCATAGATGACGCCGACACGGGGCGACCACTGGTTGGGCAGGCTCAGGCCCACCTGGCCGTCGTCGCCCCAGATGGTCTGCGCGTCGTAGCGCACGCCCAGGTTGACCGTCACCTTGTCGAGGATGGCCCAGCTGTCCTGGACGAAGCCGCCCACCGTCAGCGAGGTGGACGTCCGCTCCTTGCTCGGCAGCGGCACGATGGAGTCCGGTCCGTCGAGGTAGCCGTACTGGTTGAGCGTGAAGAAGCACGAGCCACTCGCGCACTCCTGCCAGGGCGCCAGACCGGTGCGCGCGCGGTTGTTGTAGAAGCTCGCGCCCTCCGCGTCGACGCCGGCCTTGATGACGTGGTGGCCGAGCGCCTCGAGCAGGTACGTGCCGAGCACCTTGCCCTGGTAGCGGTCCAGCTCCGAGATGCTGATGGTGCCCGGCCCTCCCGACGCGTACGAGGAGACGGGGCACCGGGTCGCATACACCCCCGCGGGCAGCTCCGCGGGAGAGTCACAGACGGAGGGATCCGGGAGCTGCTCGAACTCGGTGATGCTGTGCCAGTCTCGCGCCGTCGTCCCGTTGTTCCGCACACTGCGCGTGCGCCGCCACGCGATGTTGGACCGCGAGGAGAGCCCCTGCCCGCTGGAGAGCCCCGAGCCATCCGACGGGAGGATGGAGGCGTCCTGGTGGTGCCAGCCGAGCGTCGCGTCGATGAGCAGCGACTTGTTGAGGAAGGAGGAGGACTGCTTGGCCACGATGTCCAGCGCGCCGCCCGTGCGCCGGGTGGCGATGGCCTCATAGGAACCCTGGACGTACGCGGTGCAGGACAGCCCGCTGCACACCTCGGGAGCACCATCGCGGCTGAAGGAATACCGGCCCGCCCCGCCCGACCAGGTCGGCGTGCCGTACACCGTCAGCGACAGGTTGTGGTCCGGGTTGAAGAGGTAGGTGAGCTTGCCGATGTATTGGACGGTGCGCTCGTCCGCGAAGCGGTCCACCCGGGTACCGTCGATGGGAGTGGCGACCTGATAGCCCGTGACCGGATCCTTGCGTGCCTCGCCCACCTTGGCGCAGCCGTTCGCCTCGTCCACCTGCGTGCAGATGTCCAGGGTGCTGAGCTGACGCGACACCTGGATGCGATTGAACGAGGGCGCCACGCCAGCGAAGAACCAGAGCTTGTCCTTCACGATGGGGCCACCCAGCTCGAAGCCGAAGTCCCCCTGGTTCCACGGCGTGCCCCGCGCGGAGATGACGCTCCCCGCCTGTTGGATCACCGGGCCCGCCGACTGCAGGGCTCCCGGCGCGACGTTGCCGAAGAAGGAGCCGTGGAACTCGTTGGAGCCGGACTTGGTCACCACGTTCATCACGCCACCCGTGGAGCGGCCGTACTCGGGCATGTAGCCACCGGTGATGACGTTGACCTCCTTCACGAACTCCACCGAGAGCGGCGTGCCAATGGTGCCCACCGCCGGGTCATTCACCGACAGGCCATCCACCACGAACTGGTTCTCCGGCGAGGTGCCGCCGTTGATGCTCACCCCGAAGTTGTCCTCCTGCGCGCCGGGCGCCAGCTCGGCCAGGGACTCGAAGGAGCGCGACGCCGAGCCCTTCGAGCCCGGACGGTTCAACGCGAGGTTCCTGAGCATGCTGGCGTCGACGCTCAGGCCCGAGGCGCTCGAGCCCACGTCCACCGTCGGAGGGGTGGCCGTGACGATCACCTCCTCGCTCAGCCCCGCCTCCGGCAGCAGCTCCACGTTGACGCGGATGGTGCGGTCCAGGCGCAGCTGGATGTCCGAGCGCACATAGGGGCGGAAGCCCTCGGTATCCACCCGGAGGGTGTAGAGGCCCGGCGGGAGCTGGGGAATGCGGTACTGACCGCTGGCATCGGAGAGCACCACCTGCTCGCCTTGAAGGCTCGGAGAGGTGGCCGTCACCACCGCGTCCGACAGCGGTTTCTTGTCCGCCGAATTGATGATCCTACCGATGATGACCGCGGAACCCTGGGCCATCGCGCTGGTGCCCGACAGCAACAACAGGACACACCCCGCGCGCGCGAGTTGAACGAGCGAAGACAAAGGACTGACCCCCTCCTGTGAAGAGGGCCACACCTTAGCCCCACTTTCGCCGAAGCCGAGAATCAGCGCGCGTAACGGACGATTCGCTCCACCCGGTACTCCCCGGCAGCCCCCTCCGGCCGCAGCAGCATCAGCTCCGCGGGCAGGCCCACACCCAGTGTGCGTCCACTCCGGGACGGCAAGGGCAACACGTCCCCTTCCTTCACGCCTTCGGGAGGGAGCGGCACAACGGTGAGTCCGGCTCCGTCCACCTCCTCCACGGCCCCGTGGACGCGCAGGTCGCCCAGTTCCTCGATGGAGCCGGCGAGTACCACGGAGGGTGTGCCCTCACGAGTACGCACCGCCTGGGTCGCGGCGATGCCGATGTCCGCGACGAAGGCCTCGCCCGCCTCACCGAAGACGTGGGCCCCCCGGATGACGAGGTGCAGCAGGCCCTTGCTGTCGTTGAGGGGGATGGACTCGTAGCGCTCGAGGTCCGCGTGCTCCACCGCCCCGCTCGCGAGCGCCTCCAGGGCGGACACCAGGGCCACGAAGTTGAGCCGGAGCAGCGGCTCGTCGGACTCGGGCGCGGACCACGGGCCGGTCTCGATGAGCACGGTGGGGGTGCCCCAGCGCACCAGGTTGTCGCCGAAGGCCCGGGTCTCGAAGGAGTCGTCGTAGCGGCCGATCTGCCCGGGCGCGAGCGGCTCGAGCGCATCGCGGATGACGGCGCATACCTTCTTGGCGAGCACCCGCCCCGGGTTGTCGCCACGCGACGCGTCGAAGGGCGGAGCGAGCAGCGAGATGGAGGCGGGCCTGCCGGTGCCGCCCACCGCCGTCCGCCAGCCCTGGTTGTGGAGGTTGAAGCCGAGCCACGGTTGGAGCCGGTCCCGGAGCGCCTTGAGCGTACGGCCCTCGGGGGTCTGGAGCGCCAGCGCGTCCCGGTTGATGTCGATGCCCTGCGCGTTGCGTCGCTGGAAGCGCTCGGCGCCGTCGGGGTTGAGCAGGGGCAGGGCGTGCAGGGTGAGCGCGGAGAGCAGCCGGGCGACCCGGGGGTGCTCGCGATGGCGGCGGACGTACTCGAGGAGGTCGAGCAGCGCCGTGGTGGCGGTGGGCTCGTCCCCGTGCATCTGGGACCAGAGCAGGACGTGCCGGGGGCCGGAGCCGAAGCGGATGAGGTTGAGCGAGCGGCCCTCCACGGAGCGCCCCACCTCCTCCACCTGGAACAGCTCCGGCGCCGACGCCTGGAAGTGCCGGAGCCGGGCCTCCACGTGGAGATGGCGGACGAGCGCGGGCGGAGGGAGGCCCTGGAGACGGACCTCGGCCCAGAGGTCGAAGAGCTCGCGAGGTGAGGCGGGGGCGGTCACGAAGATCCTCTCTGTTCCGGTGGGTGCCCTGGCTGCGCGGATGGGAGATTATGCCGGGCACATGCTGCCTGAACCCATTCGCAACGCGATCGATGTCGCCAGCAACTTCGTCTGGGGTCCCTGGACCATGGCCCTCTTGTTGGGAACTGGAGTGTTCCTGACGATCCGGCTGCGATTCGTTCAGGTAGCGCGCTTCCGGGAGGGACTGCGAGCGATGGTGCCAGCCCAGGCGAGCGGCGCCGGCACGCTGAGCCCCTTCCAGGCGTTCATGACGGCGCTCGCCGCGTCGATTGGCACGGGCAACATCGCGGGAGTGGCCACGGCCATCGTGAGCGGCGGGCCGGGGGCGCTGTTCTGGATCTGGGTGTATGGCTTCTTCGCCACGGCCATCAAGTTCTGCGAGGCCGTGCTGGGCATCCAGTACCGCAAGGTGCAGGGGGAGCGGCTCTCCGCGGGTCCGATGCACTACCTGAAGGACGGGCTGGGCTCGCCGAAGCTGGCCTGGCTCTACGCGGTCATCGCCGGCGTGGCGGCGCTCACGACGACGCCCTTCACCCAGCCGAACTCCATGGCGGTGGTGCTGCAGAGCCAGTTCTCGATTCCCCCGCTGGCCTCGGGCGTGGCCATCGCGGTGCTCACGTGGCTGGTGGTCATCGGTGGCGTGAAGAGCATCGGCCGCGCGGCGGAGCGCCTCGCGCCCCTGAAGGTGGGGCTCTACCTGGCCGGAGGGCTCGTCGTCATCCTCACCCACGCGGCGCAGCTGCCCGCGGTGTTCGCGCTCATCTTCCGCGAGGCGTTCTCCCTGGAGGCGGCCGGAGGAGGCGCCGCCGGAGTGGGGATGATGGCCGCCATGCGCTACGGGATTGCCCGAGGCATCTACGCCAACGAGGCCGGGTACGGCACGGCGGCGGTGGCGTATGGCACGGCGCGCACGGATGCGCCGGTGCGGCAGGGGCTCCAGGCGGTGATGGAGGTGTTCATCGTCTCGTGCGTCACGTCGACCATGAGCGCGCTGGTGATTCTCACGAGTGGCGCGTGGACATCCGGGCTCACGAGCACGGCGGTGGTGGCCCAGGCCTTCAACACGGCGATGCCCACGGTGGGAGGGTGGATCGTCGCGTTCTGCGCCTTCCTGTTTGGCTACACGACGCTGATCGGCTGGGCGTACTACGGCGAGCAGTTCCTCGAGTATGCCTTTGGGCTGCGCGTCACCCTGCCCTACCGTTGGCTGTACTGCGGCCTGGTGGTCTTCGGTGCCATGGGCAAGGTGGAAACCATCTGGGCCTGGGGCGACCTGATGAATGGCTTGCAGGTGTTCCCCAACCTCGTGGGCCTGATTGGGTTGAGCGGCGTGGCGGCGTCGATGCTGCGCCAGCCCAGGCCGAAGCAGGAGGAAGCCACCGCGCCCGTGGCCTGAGTGGGTATTGAAAGCGGTGAGGCGCGAAGGGGGCAGGGAGTAACGTGGGCGGCATGAGCCCGCGGATTCCCATGAAGTGGCTGCTCCTCCTCGGCATGCTGCTCGGCGCGTGTGTCACCTCCGCGCCCGCCGTACACGAAGATGGCGAAGCTCTGGGTGCCGTGTCCTCCTGGGAGGAGGCCCGTGCGGACCCGAGCTGCGTGGTGCCACTGTGCGAGGGGGAGCGGTGCGTCATCTGGCGCTGCCAGGACGTGGTGGAGGTGGACTCCCACCCCGTGGTGCTGGCGAAGGGGACCCTGACTCTCCGCCCTCCGGGCAATCCCACCCGCTGGTGGGGACGCCCTCTGGCCGCGCCTGTCGGTACGGAACCCGTCTTCGAAATCCCCTGGCACAACTGGAACATCCGCGGCCAGTATGCACCCAGGGCTCTGCGCCCCCCGTGTCTCCCCTCTCGAGAACCTTTCGAAAAACATCACATCTTTCCGCAACAGCAACGCCTGGCCAAGTGGTTCGCAAGCAGGAATATCGACATTCATGCTTTCACCATCCGTCTGCCCAAGAGATTCCACGCCTGGCTGCACAGTGGCGGACCCGAAGGAGGCCAATGGAATGAAGCCTGGCGACAGTTCATGACCCAGAACCGTGATATCGCCACTGCGGAGGATATCTGGCGATTCGCATTCGAACTCATGAACAGATTCGGAGTGAACGGACCTCTCGTCCCTTATTATTGTGAATGAGAAACGAGGCGCGGACCCCACACGCATGCGCTACTTCAGAATCAAGGGCGATAGAGGCTCGGATTACACTGGGTACATCGATGGCTCCTACAAGTGGGGGCTTCCGGGCATCATCTGCCCTGCTTGCAAAGCAACGTGGAGTGCCGGTTCCAAGGCGTACCCCTCGGTGGATCTGACCCCGGTGGCATTCCTGGCGGACTTCGAGAAAGCCCGGGCCGAGCCCCTCGACGAGTATGAAAGGCTGAGTGAGCTGGTACGTCCTCTGCTCCCTCCAGGGGCAGTGCTGGAACCCGGCGCAACCTTTGGCTCCTTCGTGGGCAGGGCACAAGGCTTCTTTGGTCCGCTCGTGTCTCCCGACCCCTGGTGGCTATTGGTGCGGCGCGAGGCGCTCGAAAAGCTCCAGGCGGAGGGAGTGCGCGGTCTCAAGGGCTGCCCCACAGTCCTACGCTTCCGGCAGCGCAACTCGCCCGAACTCCTCGATTTGGAGCTCCTCCCCGTGGGCTGCCTGCACCCGGACTGTCTCCCCACGAACCGCAAACCGGCCTGTCCTCGTTGCGGTCGCAACAGCACTCCCCTGCCGGATGACCTCATGCTGGACGCCACCACGCTTCCCAGTCACCTGGACCTGTTCCGCCTGGAGGACTACTCCTCCGTCATCATCTGCACCGAACGCTTCGTCGACGCCTGCCGTCGTCTAGGATTGGATGGCGTCGTCTTCCACCCCCTGCCGGCGAGGTAAGCCGATAGGCGGAACGGTTTCCCCCTGCCTGAGCGGTCTCGCGCGCAGTGGCGCTCGCACCGCTGGTGCCCTCGCCCATCTCAACGCCCAGACCAACGTCCTCACACGGACCCGCCCCCCCTCGGTGGAATTGAAGCGGTGAGGCGCGAAGGGGGCAGGGAGTAACGTGGGCGGCATGAGCCCGCGGATTCCCATGAAGTGGCTGCTCCTCCTCGGCGTGCTGCTCGGCGCGTGTGTCACCTCCGCGCCCTCCGTACACGAAGATGGCGAAGCTCTGGGTGCCGTGTCCTCCTGGGAGGAGGCCCGTGCGGACCCGAGCTGCGTGGTGCCACTGTGCGAGGGGGAGCGGTGCGCCATCTGGCGCTGCCAGGACGTGGTGGAGGTGGACTCCCACCCCGTGGTGCTGGCGAAGGGGACCCTGACCCTCCGCCCTCCGGGCAATCGCACCCGCTGGTGGGGACGCCCATTGGTGGCACCTGTAGGAACGGAACCCGTCTTCGAAATCCCCTGGCACAACTGGAACATCCGCGGCCAGTATGCACCCAGGGCTCTGCGCCCCCCGTGTCTCCCCTCTCGAGAACCTTTCGAAAAACATCACATCTTTCCGCAGGAGGAATTCCTGGCCAAATGGTTCGCAAGCAAGGGCATCAACATTCATGCATTCACCATGCGGCTCCCCAAGAGCTTCCACGCCTGGCTGCACAGCGGCGGCCCCAAAGGGGGCCAATGGAATGAAGCCTGGCGACAGTTCGCGAAGCAGAACAACACGACCGCTACCCAAGAAGACATCTGGCGGTTTGCGTTCGAACTCATGAGCCGGTTCTACATGAATGGCTCGCTCGTCCCCTATCACTGCGACTGAAAAGGCAAGAAGTCCCCGCATGCGCTATTTCAGAATTGAGGAAGACAGGGCCGCGGGTTACACGGGCTATGTCGATGGCTCCCACAGGTGGATGCTTCCGGGCATCATCTGCCCTACATGTAAGGCTACATGGAGTGCTCTCGCCAAGGATTACCCCTCGGTGGACCTGACTCCAGTGGCATCCCTGGCCAACTTCGAAAAAGCCCGGCCCGAGCCCGCGGACGAGTATGAAAGGTTGTGTGAATTGGTACGTCCCCTGCTGCCTCCCGGAGCCGTGCTCGTGCCTGGAGCGGGATTTGGCCCGATCGTGGGCAGGGCCCAGGGCCGATTCGGGCAGCTCGTCTCTCCCGTTCCCTGGGTCCTGCTGATGCAGCGTGAGGCGCTGGAAAAGCTCCAGGCCGAAGGCCTGCAAGGACTCAAGGGATGCCGCACCGAGCTGCGCTTCCGTCAGCGTGCATCGCCCGAGCTGCTCGAGATGGAGCTCCTTCCCGTGGGCCGCGCACACCCGGATTGTCTGCCCTCGAAACGCCAACCGGTCTGTCACCGCTGTGGCCGCGACGGACTCTCCCTGCCCGATAAGCTCCTACTGGACGCCACCACACTTCCCAGCCACCTGGATCTGTTCCGCCTGGAGGACTTCTCCACCGAAGTCATTTGCACCGAACGCTTCGTCGACGCATGCCGTCGTCTGGGATTGGATGGCGTTGTCTTCCACCCCCTGCCGGCGAGGTAAGCCCGCTCGACGCCGGTGTGGTCGCCGCCTTCGCTCGCGGCACCACTATCGGCTCGTCTGGGGGCACGACCTCTCGCCCCTGGGTCAGTGGATGAGCCGGTACACCTGCTCCAGCAGCAGCGCGCAGAGCAGCCCGCCGTAGGTGCCCAGCACGTAGCCGGCCACCGCCAGCATGACGCCCACGGGCGCGAGCGCCGGATGGAAGGCCGCCGCCACCACGGACGCCGAGGCCGCGCCACCCACATTGGCCTGTGAGCCCACGGCCGCGAAGAAGATGGGCGCTCGCACCAGCCGCCGCGCCGCCAGGATGAAGCCCGCGTGCACCGCCATCCACACCGCGCCCACCGCCACCATCGCGGGCGCGTCCAGCAGCCGCCGGAAGTCGGCCTGGGCGCCAATGGTCATCACCAGCACGTAGAGGAACAGCGCGCCCACCCGGCTCGCCCCGGCCCCCTCCAGGTTGCGCACCGGGGTGAACGACAGCGCCATTCCCACAGTCGTCACCAGGATGACCACCCAGGTGAAGCCCGTGATGATGGAGCCAACGTCCGGCAGGTACTTCGAAATCGCCGTGCACACCACCGTGGTCCCCAGGCCGATGGTGAGGATCCACACCAGGTCCGACAGGCTCGCGGGCTTCGACACCGAGGCGTGGAAGCGCTCCACCTGCTCGCGCACCACGTCGATGGCCTTCCGGTCCGCGCCCATCCGCGTGTCCATCTCCCGCTCGCGCCCCGCGAAGTAGAGCAACACCGCGGTCCACATGTTCGACACGCCCACGTCCACGACGACCATCATGCTCAGGACGTCCTCCCGAGTCCCGACACTCTGCCCGATGGCCACGAAGTTGGCGCTGCCCCCAATCCACGAGCCGCTGAGCGCCGCCAGCCCCTTCCAGGCCTGCTCACCGAGCTCCTCCGGCATCCAGTGGCCCAGCAGGAGGTACGCGAGCGGCCCGCCAAGCACGATGCCCGCCGTCCCCGCCAGGAAGAGCACCACGGCGCCGCGCCCCAGCCGGGAGATGGCGGGCAGGTCCATCGACAGCACCTGGAGCACCAGGCTCGCGGGCAGCAGGTACGCGGACACGAAGCGGTAGAGGTCGGACTTCGTGGGGATGACGCCCGTGTTCGAGAGCAGCGTGGGGACGAAGTAGACGAGCACCAGGATGGGCAGCACCCTGAAGACGCGCGCGCCCACCGGGTGCCGCTCGGCGAGGAACAGCAGCGCCAGCACGGTGAGCAGCACCGCGAGCACCGCCATGGGACTCTGGATGAGCGGCTCCGTCATGAGGCGGACCGAGGCTCCACTCCGAGCCCGGGCCCGTCGCCCAGGCGGATGCGCCCATCCACCACCGGGTGCCCCTGGAAGGGGTCCGCCGAGAGGAGCAGGTTGCCGTCCAGGTCCAGCCAGTCCACCAGGGGCCCCAGGTGCGCCGCCGCCGCGATGCCCACCGACGTCTCCACCATGCACCCCAGCATCACCTTCAGCCCGCACGAGCGCGCCGTCTCGATGATGCGCAGCGCCTCGCGGATGCCACCGCACTTCTGCAGCTTGACGTTGATGCCGTGGTAGCCCTCGGCGAGCCGCGGCACGTCCGAGGCCATCATCAACGCCTCGTCCGCCACCAGCGGCAACGGCGAGCGCTGGCGCAGCCACTTCGCGCCCTCGACGTCCGCCGCCGGCAGCGGCTGCTCCACCAGCTCCACGCCCTGCGTCGCCAGCCACTCGATGTGCTTCAGCGCCTCCTCCGGGCTCCAGGCCTCGTTGGCATCCACCCGAACCGTCTTGGAGGTCGCACTCCGCACCGCGTCGAACATCTCGCGCACCGATTGGGCGCCGAGCTTGATCTTCAGGACGGGATACGGCTCCGCCTCACGCACCTTCTGGGCCATGGTCGCCGGGTCGTCGATGCCAATGGAGAACGACGTGATGGGCATCCGCGCCGGGTCCAGGCCGAACATACGGTAGAGCGGCACCCCGAGCCGCTTGCCCGCCAGGTCGTACAGCGCGATGTCCAGCGCCGCCTTCGCCGCGTGATTGCCCGGCAGGGCCTCCTCGACACGCTGCGACAGGACGCGGAAGTGCCACGGGTCCCCCTCGAGCGCCGGAGCGAGCTTCTGGAGCGCCTCGGTCACCGTGTCGGCGGACTCGCCGTAGCGCACGTTCGGGGCCGCCTCGCCCCGGCCGACCACGTCGCCGTGACGCAGCTCGACAATCACGTTGCGCTTCGAAGTGCTCGTCCCGCGCGAAATCGTCCAGGCATGGCGCAGGGGCAGCTCGATGACTCGGACATCCATCGGAAGTGACATGCGGTGAGCCTCCCAGGAGGGTCGCCCTTACCACAGGTTGGACACCCCCGGGCACACCGAGACACGGCGACCGTGGACGAGCCGATGGACTCCCATACACTGCGGGCATGCGCCCCCTGCTTTTCATTCTCGCCCTCCTGGCCGTGCCGGGTTGTGGCCATGCCGCCGGCACCTCCCGGAGCACCTCGCCCCGAGCCGCCGAGGAGCTGCGCACGCTGCTCGCCGAGCTCATCGCCGTGGACACCTCCAACCCTCCGGGCAACGAGGCCGCCGCCGCCCGGGTGGCCGCGCGGTGGTTGCGCGAGGCCGGCATCGAATCCCAGCTCGTCGAGCCGACCCCCGGCCGTGCCCACCTCCTCGCCCGGCTGAAGGGCAACGGCCGCGCGCGCCCCGTGCTGGTGCTCGCTCATCTGGACACGGTCCCCGCCCGCAGGGAGGAGTGGGCCTCCGACCCATGGACGCTCACCGAGCGCGACGGCTTCCTCTACGGGCGCGGCGTCCAGGACAACAAGGGCATGGCCGCGGCGAGCGTGCTGGCGCTGCGCAGGCTCAAACGCGACGGGGTGAAGCTCTCGCGTGACGTGGTGCTGGTGCTCAGCGCGGACGAGGAGGTGGGCTCCGGCAACGACATCGACTGGCTGCTGGAGCACCACCCCGAGCTGCGCGAGGCGGAGCTCGCCATCAACGAGGGAGGCCTCACGGCGCTGACGGAGGACCGCCGCCGGGTGCGCTTCGTCAACCTCCAGGCCGCGGAGCGGGTGTCGCGCAACGTGGTGTTGAAGGCCTCCGGGCCGGGCGGGCACTCCTCGGTGCCACCGGCCGCGCCCAACCCCATGGTGCGTCTGGCGGCGGCGGTGGCCCGCGTCGGAGCGCTCACCTTTCCCACCCGGCTCACCCCCGTCACCCGGCTGAATGTGGAGGGCCGCGTGAAGGTGACGAGCGGCGAGCTGGGTGAAGCCCTGAAGCGGCTCGCGGCCTCGCCGGACAACCCGCCCCAGGAGGCGGTGGACACCATCGCGCGGCTCGAGCCGGCCCTGGCCGCCGTGCTGCGCACCACCTGCGTGCCCACCGTCTTCAACGCCGGCACCCGGCCCAACGTCATCCCCGCCACCGCCGAGGCCACCATCAACTGCCGGCTGCTCCCGGATGAGGACATCCAGGCATTCCGCGCCCGGCTCGTCGCGGCGGTGAACGACCCGGACATCCAGGTGGAGATGAACATGAATCCCCCGGACTCGCCCGCCTCGCCGGTGGGCGACAACGCCATGTTCCGGGCCGCCACGGCCGCCGCCGCGAAGGTGTGGCCGGGCGCGCCCGTCTTCCCGCGCATGTCCACCGGCACCACCGAGTCCTCCGCGCTGCGCCGGGCGGGCATCCACGCCTATGGCATCGACCTCTTCGCCCTCACGCCGGAAGACGCCCGCACGGCCCACGCCCCCAACGAGCGGATTCCCGTGGCCTCGCTCCAGCCCGGCGCCGAGTTCGTCCATCTCCTCCTGTCCGAGCTGGTGAAGTGAGCGAGCCGACCCCTCCCCCAACAGCACCCGAGCGAGCCTCATGAAGACCCCGACGAACGCACGCGTTCCGCTGTATCTGGTCCTGCTGGCCTCCACGTTGACGGCCTGTGCCTCCTGGCGGGACAGGCCCACCCCCACGGAGACAGGCCCGGTGGCGAGAATCTGGAGGAAGAGCGCCCAGGCGCGCGACTTCGAGCGCTTCACCCGCCAGGGCACCGCGCTCACCGCGGAGGGAGCCCTGGAGCTCGACGCGGCGACGGTCCGCACCGCGCCGGATCCGTTCCCCAGCCACACGCCGCCCGGCACGCAGACGCCGATTCCCGAGGGCAGCTACGTCTTCGGCAGCGCCATCTCCGAGGAGCAGCCCATCTCTGGAGGTTTCGACAACGTGGTGCCCTCGTTCGACGCGCTCACCCCGCCGGGCACGTGGGTGCGGCTGACGCTCGCCGCGCGCGTGGAGGGGCAATGGACGAAGGACTATGACTTCGGCGTCTGGGCGCTCGACAAGGACACCGTGGTGCGCCACAGCGGCGAGCGCCAGGAGGACGGGCACGGCAAGGTGCTCACCGATACCCTCGCCCTCGAGAAGAAGGCGGACGCCCTGCGGATGACGGTGTGGCTCTTCTCCTCCAAGCCCGGCGTGAGCCCGAGCATCCGCGCGCTCTCGGCGGCGATGACGGACACGAGCCGCACGGCGCCGGAGGAGACCTCGGATCGGCGAGCCTGGGGAACGGTGCTGGAGGTGCCCGGCCGCTCGCAGCTCCTCTATCCGCCGGATGGGGGCGTCTGGTGCTCGCCCACCTCGGTCTCCATGCTGCTCGCGTACTGGGGGAAGAGGCTGGGCCGCAACGAGCTCGTGGTACCGGTGCCCGTGGCGGCCGAGTACGTCTACGACGAGGTGTACCAGGGCACCGGCAACTGGCCCTTCAACACCGCCTATGCCTCCGCGCTCGGGGAGGGTGCCCTGCACGGGCTGGTGGCGCGCTTCGACTCGTTCGCGCAGGTGGAGCGGCTCATCGCCGAGGGCATCCCGGTCAGCATCAGCATCGCCTTCGAGAAGGGCGAGCTGACGGGCTCTCCCATGGCGCGCTCGGACGGGCACCTCATCGTGGTGAAGGGCTTCACGCCGGAAGGGGACGTCGTCTGCAACGATCCCGCCTTCCCGAACGACGAGTCGGTGAACGTGACGTACAAGCGCCAGGAGTTGCAGCGGGCGTGGGACCACTCCCGCCGGTCGGCCTACGTCCTGTGGCCCGCGGGCACGCCCCTGCCCCCGGGCGCGCTCACCTTCGTGCAGTGAGCGCTCTGTGAGGAAGGGACCGCGCGCCGCGCAGCGGCGATTGCTCTCCTGCTTCTCCAACATCGCGCATTCTTCAAGCCCGCCACGGACGTGGTGCTCATCGGCCATACCTACCCGCAGCAGAAGGGCGCCACCGAGACGCTGGTGGCCCTCCAGGTGGGCCCGCTGAAGAAGGCCGTGCGCGCGGTGGGCGAGCGGACGTGGTTCCGAAGTATGGGCAGCGTCGCCGCGACGAAGCCGCGGCCCTTCGACAAGCTGCCCCTCACCAGGGAGCGCGCCTTCGGTGGCTGTGACCGGACGGACCCGGCGAAGCCCGCCTTCGAGCCACTCAACCCCGTGGGCACGGGCTTCCGCGCCAGCCCGCGCCACTTCTTCGAGACGACTTCCAGCAGTGGTTTCCCCCCTGCGTCGTTCGGGGAGACGGGCGCGGCCACGGGGGCCGCCTCCGTTTGCCTGGCGGTGCGAGGCTTCAGCCGAAACTACGCGGGCAGCCGCGCGGCCATGGTGCTACTCCTGGGGGACGACGAGGAGCGGGGCGCGGTGCTCGTCGAGGACCTTCTCCCGTCATCCGGTCAAGAGAGGTAGCGCCATGAACCCAAGCGAAGCGTGGCAGCGAGCAATGGCCAACTACACCGAAGCAGCTACCAAGGCCCGCCAAGCCAAGGCCCAGGCGGAGCAGGCCCGCCAGCAGGCCGCCCAGGCCCAGTCACGCCTGGACGAGGCCCAGAAGAACCTCGCCAAGGCCGAGCAGGAGAAGAAGGGTATCACCCAGGCCCGTAAGGAGCTCAGCGAGGCCGAGAAGCCCGGGAAGACCGCCGCGAACGCCCAGAAGAAGGCGGACAAGGAGGAGAAGGACGCGCACATGGCGCAGCTGAAGACCCTGGAGAGCCACCAGCCGGGCGAGGACAAGGGCTGCGTCACCCGCTGTGTCCGGGAGGTGCGCGGCCCTCAGACGGGATGGAAACCCGGGCGGGCCCTCTTCGAGGGTCACGACCACAAGGAAAACGCCATCAAGTACCACGTTACCAACGAGCGGTACTGGTACAACTTGCGCTTCCATCAGGAAGGCAGCAGGGAGCGGAAGCGGCTGCTGGCCGCGCTCGCCTGGCGGTACAACCCCGACGACAAGCCCGACAAGGAGACGGAAGGGGAAAGGAAGAAGCGGGTGAAGGCGGGCAGGAAACGGCAGCTCGGGATGCGGCTGGCCTCGCGCGAGGACCGCAACAATCCCCTGGTCACCGCGGGGGCCTGGGACATGGGGCTGTCGGGCGAGAACTTCTGGTCAGACAGCAACAAGCCCTGGCACCATGAGGCCCACCACATCATCCCGACCAACGCCCTCGCCGAGGCGTTCGGGGAGGACATGGCGCTGTTGCAGCAGCTCACGTGTCTACCTGCTGCCTGCCCACGTCAACAACCACCCGGGCTACAGCCGCATCCTCGAGGACCGTGTCCGTAAGGTACGCAATGCCGTTGGAAAGCAGCAGGCGAAGAAAGAAGGGCACCCCGAGCTGTCCGAAGCCCAGAACAGGCCCTGGAAATCCCGGCTGGAGAACATCTCCAAGTCACTCCGGAAGGAACTGCGCAAGACAGGCCTTCGCGAGGGGCTGTCGGGCAAGGACGTGACCCTGGACCAAGTCTTCGGAGCAGCGGCCTCCGCCTAGGTGAAGCCGCGACGCGCCCGCCCTCTCCTCCCCTGGTACACCTCATGGCCC
This sequence comes from Archangium violaceum, assembly GCF_016859125.1. Taxonomy (NCBI): domain Bacteria; kingdom Pseudomonadati; phylum Myxococcota; class Myxococcia; order Myxococcales; family Archangiaceae; genus Archangium; species Archangium violaceum. The sequence continues at coordinate 513,410 of NZ_CP069338.1, forward strand.
CACACGACTACTTCCTCCTCATGCAGGACCATACGGACGAGAACTGCCTGGTCAACACGCTGCCCGGCGAGCTGAACAAGACCTCCTGGGCCGCAGCCGAGGGGGTTCCCATGGGGAACAAATACCCCGCGGGCGTCCGGCTGGACATGGCCACGCGCCACCGCGGGCTCGTCGTCCCGGACCTCATTCCCAACACCGTGCAACTGAATCTCGTCTCCGGGCGGATGAAGCCCCTGCTCGAGAAGGAAGCCGGGGTGGAGATCGAATTCCTGCCCTTCGCGCTCCACGACCACAAGGGTCGCGTCGCCGCCCCGGACTGCTACATCGCCAACGTCCTCGGCAGCCAGGACTGCGCCGACCTGAAAAAGACCCGTGGGGAGAAGACCGTCGGCGAGCCCGGGAAGTTCGAGGTCATCAAGCAGCTCCATCTGGACCCGGCCAAGGTGCCCGCAGACCTGAAGCTCTTCCGCCTGGGGTCGATGCCAAACCTCCTCATCATCCGCGATGACCTGCGCGCCACCTTCGAGCAGAACGGCGTCACCGGCGTCCGTTACGTGGCCATGGGCGAGCGGGGCTACTTCGTCTGACCACCGAGGCGCGCACCCCATGGACCTGGAAACGATTCAGGACAACGCCTGGTTCGCCTTGGGCAACGCCCTGAAGACCATCTCGGAGAAGACCGACGCCGAGCGCACCGGCAAGGCCCATGGCGTCGTCACCTACATGTACCACCGGCTGGCGCTGTGCGAGCTGCTCGCCGAGGCCCGCACGGACCGCTTCCAGGTGCTGCTCTGCAAGTCCGCGCTCGCGCGAGCCTTCATGCTGCGCCTGGCCACGAGCAGGCGCTTCGAGCCCATCCTCATCTGCGGGAGCAGGAACTTCTCCTTCGTGGACGCAGTCACCGCCGGGCAGCTCGATCTGGCGGCGGAGCTGGCGCGGCTGTCGCCGGACCGCCACGAGCCCCGCTGCGAGTACGAGGACGACTTCCTCCTGCACCGCTTCATGCAGAAGCGTCTGCTGCACCTGCACGCGGCGGAGGACCACGACTTCCAGGCGATGCTGGAGCGCTGGGCCCAGATAGTGGAGGGCGAGCACGCCCCCTACCTCGACGTGTGCCGGGCGCTGGTGCTCCGCGACACCGAGGCCTTCCACACCACACTGCTCGAGGCAGGCGAGGAGCGTGCCCGCCTCTTCCGCAAGAAGGACGCCTATCCCGAGGACGCGCGCCGCACCGATGGGGCCGTGTTCATGAATGGGTTTGCCCTCCTGCGGCTGGCGGAGCTGAGCGGAATGCCCACGCAGCGCGAGTACCCCAACATTCCCCACCTGGCGCGACTGCCTGTCGGTACGCTGCCGCTGCCCCCAGACACCTGGATGCGCCCGGACGAGGGGCTCCCCACATAAGACCCCTCACATTCCCGGCGTCCGCGTCACAGCCTCGATGAGGACAACGAGAGCTGCTCGACCTGTCGCCTGGCCCGGACCTTTACATCCCGACGCGCAGAGCCCCTCAGAGGAGGTGGAGCGCGGAGACTTCCCGCCTCTACGAGGATGCATCGGGAGATGCTCCTCCCAGCTCGTTGAGCACTCCCGCCGGTCGGCCTACGTCTTGTGGCCCGCGGGCACGCTCCTTCCCCCGGGCGCGCTCACCTTCGTGCAGTGAGCGCGCCGTGAGGGAGACAGGTACCGCGCCGCTCAGCGGCGCTTGCTCTCCTGGAAGGTGACCTGGAGCGTCACCTCCTTGCCGTCGCGCAGGACGACGGCGGTCACCGTCTCCCCCGGCCTGGAGGCGTTGAGCGCGTACATCAAGTCCTCCACGCTGCCGACCTCGTGGCTCCCCAGGCGGATGAGCACGTCGCCCCGCTTCATTCCGCCCAGCTCGGCGGCCCCACCCGGCCGGACTCCCGCGAGCAACACGCCGCGAGTCCCCTGCGGCGGCGCATAGTCCGGCACCGTGCCGAGTGACGCGTTGAACGAGCGCATGTCCCCCGCGGGCGCCGGCGCGGGCACGTTCCGGTACGTGATGCGCGCCTCGTCGTGGCTCACCGTCGCCGCGACCTCCGCCACGATGAGCGCCACCTGCGCCAGTCCCGCGGCGTTGATGCGCTCCGCGCTGTCGGAGGGCTTGTGGTAGTCGCCGTGCGCGCCGGTGAAGAAGTGCAGCACCGGGACGCCCGCCGCGTAGAACGGGGTGTGGTCCGAAGGCCCGTAGCCATCCCCGGAGCCATCACACTGCACCCGGGCCCGCTCGCACGCCGGCGCGAGCACCTCACGCCACTGCTGGCCCGACTCGACGCCCAGCACCGAGAGGCGGTTGTCCCGCAGCCGCCCCACCATGTCGAGATTCAGCATCGCGACGACATCCTTCATCGTGACGCCAGCGGGGGGCGAGCGCGTCCACGCCGTCGAGCCGAGCACGCCCATCTCCTCTCCCGAGAAGGTGGTGAAATAGACGTCCCGCCGCAGGCGCGTGCGCTGCTCGGCGAGCAACCGCGCCGCCTCCAACAGGCCCGCCACGCCCGAGGCGTTGTCATCCGCGCCCAGGTGCGGCTCGTGGCGCTCGGGAGCCAGCGAACCCCGTCCGCCCAGACCCAGGTGGTCATAGTGCGCCCCGACGACGACCACGCCCGGGGTACGCGCCTCCTGCGCGGAGGCCGTCAGCCTGCCCACGATGTTCCAGGTGTCCTTCATCACCTTGTCGAGCTTCACCGCCACGCGGCCCTTCACCTTGCGCTTCTGCTCGAGCTGCGTGAGCACGGGCTCGAACCCGGCGCGCTGGAGGACGACGACCGGAATGCCCGCGTCCTGCGTGCCCTCGGGCCGGAGCACGGGCAACCGGGCCTCGGCCGCTCCCTGCTCCGCCCCCGGCGTCCAATCCACGACGATGAGCGCCTTCGCACCGGCCTCCTTCGCCGTCCAGGCCTTGTAGCGGAGGTCTCCATAGCGACGCTGCGCCTCGTTCGCGGAGAACGCCGGCACGTCGGGGACGAAGCGCCTGACGACCACGATCTTCCCCTTCACGGAGAGTCCGGCGTAGTCGTCGATGCCCAGCTCCTTCGCCTGGATTCCGTGGCCCGCGAGGACGACGTCGCCGCTCACCTCGCCCTCCGCGGAGAAGCCCAGCGGGATGAAGGCATCGGCCTTCGCCTGGGTGCCCCCCAACGTCACCGCCGTGCCGCTCCCGACCTTCACCTCGGTGATGACCGGGAACTTCTGACGGAAGCTTCCGTTGTCACCCGCGGGCGAGAGGCCCAGCTCCGCGAAGCGCTTCTCGAGGTAGCTCGCCGCGACTTCGAGCCCGGGTGAATCCACGCCCCGGCCTCCCTGCTCGGGCGCCGCGAGGAAGCGCACGTCCGTCATCACCCGGTCCGCCGGCAGCGGCACGCGCGTCTCCCGCGGCTCGTCCTTCCAGTCGGCGATGAGGACGTGGGTGTCGGTCTTGCCCTCCGGCGTCACGCGGTTGGACGAGAACGCGAGCTTCGTCCCATCCGGGGAGAACAGCGGGAAGCCGTCGAAGCCCTTCGAGGTGGTGATCCGCTCCAGCCCGGCGCCCGTCGCGTCCACCGCCCAGATGTCGAACTCCCGCCCCTTCGGATCCTGGTAGTTGGAGGAGAAGAGGATGCGGTTCTTCGTCGGATGCCACGAGGGAGCGAAGGACGCGGCGTTCAGGTAGGTGATCTGCGTCGCGTTGGAGCCATCCGCGTCCGCGACATAGAGCTCGAGCTTCGTGGGCCGCACCAACCCCTTGGCGAGCAGCGCCTGGTAATCCTCGAGCTCCTTGCTGCCCGGCCTGGGCCGCGAGGCGCGCCAGACGAGCTTCGAGCAGTCGGCATTGAAGAACGCGCCGCCGTCGTAGCCAGGAGCGTGCGTGAGCCGCTTCACGTTCCCGCCATCCGCGTCCATGCGGTACAGCTCGAGATCTCCATCGCGCGTGGAGGTGAAGACGATGGAGCCGTCCTTCGGGCACACCGTCGCCTCGGCGTCGTAGCCCTTCACCTGGGTGAGCGGCCGCACGTTCGAGCCGTCCGCGTTGGCCTTGTAGATGTCGTAGGTGTCGTAGAGCGGCCAGACATAGCCGTGGCTCATGTCGGGCTTCGGAGGACACTCCGGGCCGCCCCCGTGCGTCGAGGCGTAGAGCACCTGCTGATCATCCGGCGGGAAGGAGTAGGCACAGGTCGTCGCACCCGCCCCGCTGGAGATGGGACGCGTCTCACCCGTCTGGGCATCCATCCAGTAGATGCGATCGCACTTCTGCCCCTCGTGACGGGCCTGGAAGGTGAGCGCCTTGCCGGAGAAGGCCCAGTAGGCCTCGGCGTTCTCCCCCTCGAGGGTGAGCTGCCGCAGCGAGTTGAAATGCACCTCCCCGTCCAACGGAGCGAGCGTCCTGGGCACTGGAGCTGGCGCCTCCGGGGACGCAGCGGGCGGGGTTTCAGAGTGGGCGCAGCCGAGAGAAACGAGCAGGCAGAGGGAGAGTCGCTTCATGGGGACCCGAGAGTTGAAATTGAGAATCACTCTCAACATCCCCACACTTGTCGAACGAATTCAAGAGGGAGTTCCGAGACGCGCCCTCAAGGCCCGGAGGGGGAAGTGAGCAGTTCCTGGGAGGCACGCGGGGAGGGGCAGCGCCGCCAGAGCACGGCCGGACCCCACCGCCGCAGGACGCAGAACCCGTCCGCCTCCAGCGCGTGCTCCTTCAGTGCCCCCTTGATGACGAGCACGTGGGAGAAGCGAGTCTCCGAGAGCGGGCCCTCCAGGTCCTGGATGTCCTTGTCGGGGCGTACGAGCAGCGGCACGTCGCGGTGCAGATGGAACCGGCCGCCGGCATTCCACTCCTGCTGACCGGCGACGATGAGCCCGGTGAGGTCGGGCTGCTGGCCAGCGAAGACCATGGCGTCGATCTGCTCGCGGGCCAGTGCGCCCGGCATCTGCACCGTGGCCGCCGCGAGCGAGGAGAGCGCGTACACCCCCACGAGCCCGCCAATGGCCCGGTGGGAGAGCACGCGCCGCGAGAGGGTGCGCCAGGCGGGCCCGGCCGCGATGGCCACGAAGAGCGGCAGCAGCGGCGCCAGGAAGCGGATCTCCTTGTGCGCCAGCATCGTCATGATGCCCAGGTAGAAGGCGAAGGCGCCCACGAGCAGATCTCTCCGGGCCAGCCCGCGCGCGAAGTGCCAGGCGAGCAGCAGCGGCACCATGCCCGCGAGGGTGGTGAGGTTCCACCACCACGGTTTGGTGCCGAACTTCTCCGAGCCCTTGTGGAGGATGTTGAACTCGAAATACTTCCAGGCGGAGTGCCAGGGCGCGCCCCAGGTGAGCCAGTCGAGCAGGCCGAGCCCCAGGAGCACCACGCCCACGCCCACCGCGGCCCCCGCCACCGAGCGCCAGCGCCGCGCCGCCAACAGGCTCACGGCGATGGGCACCCCGAAGACCGCCGAGGGGTAGCGCACCACGAACGCCAGGCCCAGCAGGAGGCCACACCAGAACCCCGCGAGCAGAGCGTCCCGGGCCCGGGCACGCCAGGCCCACAGGAGCGAGCCCAGCAGGGGAGCCACGCTCAAGGAGTCCGCGAGCGGCCTCGCCGCATAGAGGAGCCACCCGCCCCAGGTGACGTGGACGGCCGAGGCCAGGAGCGCGGCCTCACGCCCATCGCGCTCCTCGACCAGACGGAACAGCGCCACGGTGCCCCACGCCTGCACGGCGGCACAGCAGAGCCACACCATGGAGGCCATGGCCCACGGGTGAACGAGCCCCACCTTCCCACAGAGCGCGAGCACACCGCCGAGCACCCCGGGGACGGCCCAGTTGCGCAGGCCCACGCCCCACTCCCAGGCCGCGCTCCAATACCCGAAGGCCAGCCCATGGGCCGGCTCCAGGAACTGGAAGATCTCGTCCGGGTGCTGCCGACCGCGCTTGAGCGCCACCACCAGGACGGCGAGGACCACCCCGACCACGGGTATCCACCGCTCCCACGCGGGCTTGAGGGATGAAGAAGGGTTCATCGATGCGGGGAGCCTCCGCTCCCGGCGCGGAGATTGCCACGAACCGCCCGCGTCGGGTGTCCCGCATGCTCGCGCGGGGGGCGAGCGCTCACGACCGGAGCAACCCGCCAAGAAGAAAGGGGCTGCCCCCCTCGCGGGAGACAGCCCCTGGAACTTCACGCGGTAGAGGCCCGGACTACTTCACGGCCTTCACGCGCTGGCGCTTCTCGGTGTGGCCCTCGGCGGGAGCCTCGGCCTCCGCGGGAGCGGGGGCAACAGCCACGGCCGGCTTGCCGATGCCGTACTTGTCCAGCACCTGCTTCTCCACATCCAGGCGCACCTCGGGGTGGTCGCGCAGGTAGTCCTTCGCGTTCTCCCGGCCCTGGCCGATGCGCTCGCCCTTGAAGGAGAACCAGCTGCCGCTCTTCTCGATGATGCCGTCGTTCGACGCCAGATCGATCAGGTCGCCCTCCTTCGAGATACCCGAGCCGTACATGATGTCGAACTCGACCTCCTTGAAGGGAGGCGCCACCTTGTTCTTCACCACCTTCACGCGGGTACGGCTGCCCACCACGTTCTCGCCGTTCTTGATGGCGCCCACGCGGCGGATGTCCAGGCGCTGCGATGCGTAGAACTTCAGCGCGTTACCGCCCGTCGTCGTCTCCGGGTTGCCGAACATCACGCCGATCTTCATGCGGATCTGGTTGATGAAGATGACGCACGTCTGGCTCTTGCTGATGGTACCGGTGAGCTTGCGCAGCGCCTGGCTCATCAGGCGGGCCTGCACGCCCATGTGCGCATCGCCCATCTCGCCCTCGAGCTCCGCCTTCGGCACGAGCGCGGCCACCGAGTCCACCACCAGCACGTCGATGGCGCCCGAGCGCACCAGCATCTCGGCGATCTCCAGCGCCTGCTCGCCCGTGTCCGGCTGGCTCAGCAGCAGGTCATCGGTGCGCACACCCAGCTTGCGCGCGTAGCCGATGTCCAGCGCGTGCTCGGCGTCGATGTAGCCGGCCACGCCGCCGCGCTTCTGCGCCTCGGCCACGATGTGGAGGCAGAGGGTCGTCTTACCGGAAGACTCCGGCCCGTAGATTTCGACGATGCGGCCCTTGGGCACGCCGCCAACGCCCAGCGCGATGTCGAGCGAGATGCTTCCCGTCGAAATGGCCTGAACATCCCGAACCAGCGGCTCCTCGTTGCCGAGCCGCATGATGGACCCCTTACCGAACTGGCGCTCCACGGCGGACATCGCCAGTTCGATCGCCTTCTCCTTCTCTGGATTCACGGCCATTTCGTCTTGCTCCTTGCGTATGCGGCGAGCCACCCCGGCCCACCTGAACTCGCGTTTAGTACGCTGAAGGATGACCCTAGTCCATCCCTCTGACATGACCCACAACGTTCAGCGTCGAGGCAGCCAGATCAGCAGGCAGGCCAACAGCCCCGCAAGTCCGCTGATCGCCCCCTCATAACCCCAGAAAACACCCAGAAACACCTGGATGACGGACAAGATCGCCAGCACCAGCATACCCGCCCGCTGGGAGGTCGAGCGTTCAGGAGCCAACACCCCGGTCACCAGCGCCAGCAGCGACAGTCCCATGAGCAGGACGGAGGGCTGGAGGGAATCGGATTCGGGCAGCCCCCGCTCGAGCAGGAGCACCCACTCCGCGACGATGCCGGCCCCCAGGGTCCCCCCGGCCGCCAGGGGCGCCCACCGGAAGCCCGGGGCATCCGCGTCGAGGCCCCGCAGATGGTCCAGGTCCTCCGGGCGGACCTCCAGGGCGAAGGGGAAGCCGAGCCGCGTCAGCGCCTCGGTGGCCGAGGCCCGACAGGAGCGCCCCGCCGCGTCCACCAGCCCCGCCAGCTGGCCGCTCTCCAACAGGTGATGGAGCAGGTCCGCGACCTCTCGCGAGCCCCCTCCGGCCGCCAGTGCGTCCAATTGGCGGTTGATCCTCGCGGCCAGCGCGGCCCGCTCGGCGTCGGTGGTAGCGCCGCGAGCCTCCTCGACGAGCTCCTGGACCGGAGCCTCGACCGGCGCCTCCCACGGAGCCAGGGACGGCGGCGCCGAGCCCTCCCCTTCCGTCGGCTCGCCCTGACGGGTGCCGGAGCCGGGGGGGCGCGTATGAGTGGTGCCAGACATGGCGGAAACTGTAACGACCGGCTCACACCCGCTTCAAAGCGTCCCGACGGCCCCTCGCCCTGGAGCTTCCACCAACCGACGCGAGCGCCCCCCTCCGGCGCCCGGACGACAGTGCCCCTCCCTTCCGGGATGTCCACGAGAGGACCTCCCCGCGCGACGCGGCGGCACGGAAGACAGCACCGGAGGAGCGGTGACGGAGTAGACTGGCGGCGCCTTGTCTTCCGCCCCCCCTCCCGCGAAGACCGTGGAAATCCCCTCGCGCCGCTTCGGGCGCTACGTGCTGCGCTCGCGCCTGGGCTCGGGGGGCATGGCGGAAGTGTTCCTCGCGGAGGCGAGGGACGAGAAGGGCATGCCCTTCAAGGTGGCGCTGAAGCTGATGCGCAAGGACGTCACCGCGGAGGCCTTCGCCGACGAGGCGGACCTGATGGGCCTGCTGGAGCACCCCAACCTGGTGAGCCGGCTGGAGATTGGCGAGGCCTTCGGGCGCTACTTCATCGCGATGGAGTTCCTCGTGGGCGGCGACCTGGAGGGGCTGCTCCGGGCGCACGAGAGCCAGGGCGCCCCCCCGCCGGTGGCCGTGGGCGTCCACGTGTGCATCGAGGTGCTGCGGGCGCTGGCCTACTTCCACCAGGCGCGCACGCGCAGCGGCCGGCCGCTGGAGCTCATCCACGGGGACGTGAATCCCTCCAACATCTTCTTCTCCGGGCAGTGCGAGGTGAAGCTCGGCGACTTCGGCGTGGCCAAGGCGCGCGGGTTGGACCTGGGCCCGGAGGACGGGGTGACGGCGGGCAAGCTGCACTACCTGTCTCCGGAGCAGACGCGCGGGGACACGCTGACGCAGTCCTCGGATCTCTTCTCGCTGGGCATCGTCCTGCACGAGCTGGTGCTGGGCTTCCACCCCTTCGCGCGCGACAGCGACGACCCCGAGGTGGTGATGGCCGCCATCCGGGCGGCGAAGCTGATCCTCCCGGACAGGCTGGATCGGCAGCTCGGGGCCATCCTCCGCAAGGCGCTGGCGCCGGACGTGAACCAGCGCTACCGCACGGCGGGAGAGTTCGCTGGAGCACTCTTCACCTGGGCGCTGGACACGGGCCAGCCCTTCGCTCCGCGCGAGCTCCAGCCCTCGTTGCAGCAGGCCCTCTCCCTGGCCCTCTGGGAGCGGGAGAAGGGTCGCCCAAGGTAGATCGGAAAGCGCCACCGAACGAAGGAATTGTCGCGATCCGAAGCCCTTGGCCTGATCGTTGACAGGGTAAGGGTCCACCCGTACGGTGGCGCGCGTCGCTGGTGCCCGAGCATCCGCTCTGGCTTGAAAGGGAATCCGGTGTGAATCCGGAGCTGCCCCGCAGCGGTAAGCGAGAACGAACCCGTCCACCACACACTGGCCGAGAGGCTGGGAAGTAGACGGCATTAGGAATCAGCACCGGCCACACGCCGGATGCTCGCGAGCCCGAAGACCTGCCAGCACCTGCCACTGGGGAGAAATCCAGCGGCGGCTCGACCTGGACGCATCGTCCAGTCGCCCGAGGGGGCGGGGGTCGGCCTTGCGAGTCATCGCACGTCGCATGCGCGGCGCGGGCAGACCTTTTCCTCCTCGGCTCAACACGGTCGCGAACGGAGGAGGAGGAGAATGTTGAACGTCAGCCACACCGCGGGACGCGAGCAGGGCTCGCAGTCCATGTCCGCCCACGGCCTTCAGGAGACGGCCCCCGTGGCCACGCCGCCCACCACCATGCGGGTGCGCAAGCGCAACGGGAGCCTCGAGGGTGCGGACCTGAACAAGATCGTCCGGGCGATCGGCCGGTGTTGCGACGGGCTGCGCCAGGTCGATGCCATCCGCGTGGCGACGAAGACGATCGCCGGGCTCTACGACGGCGCCTCGACGAAGGAGTTGGATCAGCTCTCCATCCAGACCGCGGCCTCGCTGACGCTGGAGGAGCCCGAGTACGCGAAGCTCGCGGCGCGGCTGCTCGCGACGTTCATCGACAAGGAGGTCTCCGGGCAGGAGATCCACTCCTTCTCCCAGTCGATCGCCGCCGGCCAGCGGGTGGGCCTGGTGAACGAGCGGGTGGCGAAGCTCGTCGTGACGAACTCCCGCAAGCTGAACGACGCGATCGATCCCTCGCGCAACCGCCTCTTCGAGTACTTCGGACTGCGCACGGTCTATGACCGCTACCTGCTCAAGCACCCGAAGACGCGCGAGGTGCTCGAGACGCCCCAGCACTTCTTCATGCGCATCGCGGTGGCGCTCGGGGAGACGGTCCCGGAGATCCTCGAGCTCTACCGGCTCTTCTCGACGCTGGAGTACGTGCCGAGCTCCCCCACCCTCTTCAACTCGGGCACGTGCCACGAGCAGCTCTCGTCCTGCTTCCTGCTGGACTCGCCCGGGGACGACCTGGAGAGCATCTACCAGCGCTACACGGACGTGGCGATGCTCTCGAAGTTCTCGGGGGGAATCGGCCTCGCGTACCACCGGGTCCGCTCGCGCGGCTCGCTCATCGGGAGCACGAACGGGCACAGCAACGGCATCGTGCCGTGGCTGAAGACGCTGGATGCCTCGGTGGCGGCGGTGAACCAGGGAGGAAAGCGCAAGGGCGCGTGCTGCGTGTACCTGGAGACCTGGCACGCGGACCTGGAGGAGTTCCTCGAGCTGCGCGACAACACGGGTGACGAGGCCCGGCGCACGCACAACCTGAACCTCGCGAACTGGATTCCGGACCTCTTCATGAAGCGCGTGGAGGCCGATGGGAACTGGTCCCTCTTCGATCCGAAGACGGTGCCGCACCTCACGGACCTGTACGGAGAGGAGTTCGAGCGCGCCTACGCGCAGGCGGAGCAGCAGGGCCTCGCGCTCAAGACGCTGAAGGCGCGGGAGCTGTACGGGCGCATGATGCGGACGCTCGCGCAGACCGGGAACGGGTGGATGACGTTCAAGGACAAGTCCAACCGGGCCTGCAACCAGACGGCGCTGCCGGGCCGGGTCGTCCACCTCTCGAATCTCTGCACGGAGATCCTCGAGGTGACCTCGAAGGACGAGACGGCGGTCTGCAACCTCGGCTCCATCAACCTCGCGCGGCACACGTCCGTGGACGACTCGGGCCGGGTGACGTTCGACTGGGAGAAGCTCGCGCGGACGGTGCGCTCGGCGGTGCGGCAGCTCGATCGGGTGATCGACCTGAACTACTACCCCATCGCCACGGCGAAGGGCTCGAACCTGCGCTGGCGCCCGGTGGGACTGGGCCTGATGGGCCTGCAGGACGTGTTCTTCCAGATGCGCCTGCCCTTCGACAGCGCCGAGGCGCGCACGCTCTCGCGGAAGATCTCCGAGGAGATCTACTTCCACGCCCTCTCCGCCTCGTCGGACATGGCGGCCGAGCGCGGTGCACACCCGTCCTTCCCCGAGACGCGGGCCGCGCGCGGAGAGCTCCAGTTCGACGCATGGAACGTGGTGCCCGAGGACCCTGCGCGCTGGAACGCCCTGCGGAAGCGAATCCAGGAGGTGGGCCTGCGCAACTCGCTGCTCATCGCCATCGCGCCGACGGCGACCATCGCCTCGATCGCGGGCTGCTACGAGTGCATCGAGCCGCAGGTGTCCAACCTCTTCAAGCGCGAGACGCTCTCGGGTGACTTCCTCCAGGTCAACCGCTACCTCGTCGAGGAGCTGAAGGCGCTCGGGAGGTGGAACGAGGACATGCGCGCGCGCATCAAGCTGGCGGAGGGCTCCATCCAGTCGCTCGAGGAGATTCCCGCCGAGGTGCGCGCCATCTACCGCACGGCGTGGGAGCTGCCGATGCGCTCGCTCATCGACATGGCGGCGGACCGGGGCGCCTTCATCGACCAGAGCCAGTCGCTCAACCTGTTCATGGAGGCGCCGAACATCGGCCAGCTCAGCTCCATGTACATGTACGCCTGGAAGAAGGGGCTGAAGACGACCTACTACCTGCGCTCGCGTCCCGCCACGCGCATCGCGAAGACGACCGCCACCCCATCGCCCGCGCCCAAGCCCACCGACACGCAGGCCATCGCCTGCTCTCTCGAGAACCCCGAAGCCTGCGAGGCCTGCCAGTGAGCACCCCAACGAACACCCCCTGGACGCACGCGACGCCGAAGACGGGGGCGCGCCTGTTGGATCCGGGCCTGAACCTCACGCTGCGCCCGATGCAGTACCCGGTCTTCTTCGAGATGTACCGCAACGCCATCAAGAACACCTGGACCGTGGAGGAGGTGGACTTCTCGACGGACGTGGGGGACCTGCGCTCGAAGATGACGGCCGCGGACCGCCACCTCATCCAGCGCCTGGTCGCCTTCTTCGCGACGGGTGACTCGATCGTGTCGAACAACCTCGTGCTGAACCTCTACAAGCACGTGAACGCGCCCGAGGCGCGCATGTACCTGTCGCGGCAGCTCTACGAGGAGGCGCTGCACGTGCAGTTCTACCTCACGCTGCTCGACACGTACGTGCCGGACCCCAACGAGCGGGCGCTGGCCTTCGCGGCGATCGACAACATCCCGAGCATCCGCAAGAAGGCCGAGTTCTGCTTCAAGTGGATCGACTCGATCGGCGAGTTGGAGCGGCTGGAGACACGGGAGCAGCGGCGGAAGTTCCTGCTGAACCTCATCTGCTTCGCGGCCTGCATCGAGGGGCTCTTCTTCTTCGCGGCCTTCGCGTACGTGTACTTCCTGCGCTCGCGGGGGCTGCTGCACGGGCTGGCCGCGGGGACGAACTGGGTCTTCCGCGACGAGAGCGCGCACATGGCCTTCGCCTTCGAGGTGGTGAAGACGGTGCGCCGCGAGGAGCCCGGCCTCTTCGACGCGGAGATGGAGCGGGAGGTCGCCGCCATGCTCGACGAGGCGGTGGAGTGCGAGCTCCAGTTCGCCGAGGACCTGCTGGGGCTCGGCGTCGCGGGCCTCTCCGTGCGAGAGATGCGGCAGTACCTCGAGTTCGTCGCGGATCAGCGGCTCGTGATGCTCGAGCTGCCCAAGCGCTACGGGGCGAAGAACCCATTCGGCTTCATGGACCTGCAGGACGTGCAGGAGCTGGCGAACTTCTTCGAGCGCCGTGTCTCGGCGTACCAGGTGGGAGTCGAGGGGGAAGTCACCTTCGACGCCGCCTTCTGAGCCCCTCAGGGAGGTCAGTCAAGGAATGCGGCCACTTCCCCTCTCCCGAAGGGAGAGGGAACATTGAAGGGGCTCGACATGAAAACGCCCGGGGGCCTCGATGCGAGGCATCCCCGGGCGTGAAGGACCGGACCTCGGTCCGAGCGCGGCGGACTACTCCACCGTCACGCTCTTGGCGAGGTTGCGCGGCTGGTCCACGTCGTTCCCGCGCAGGTCCGCCACGTGGTAGGCGAGCAGCTGCAGGGGAATCGTGGCCACCACCGGCGCGAGCAGCGCGCTGGCGGCGGGGATGCGGATGACGTGATCCGCCAGCGAGGCCACATGCGCGTCATCCTCGTCGATGATCGCGATGACCTTGCCGCCACGCGCCCGCACCTCCTCGATGTTACCGATGATCTTCTCGTAGGCGACGTGCGGCTGCTTCGGCGCGATCACCACCACCGGCATCTTCTCGTCGATGAGCGCGATGGGGCCGTGCTTCATTTCGCCGCCGGCGTAGCCCTCGGCGTGGATGTAGGAGATCTCCTTGAGCTTGAGCGCGCCCTCGAGCGCCACCGGGTGCATGGGGCCGCGGCCGAGGAAGAGGAAGTCCTGCGCGTTCATGAACTCGCGCGACACGCGCTTGACCGAGGCCTCGCACTTGAGCACGTCCTCGATCATCTTCGGAATCTCCGTGAGCGCGGTCAGGTGCTCCTGCGCCGCCTTCACGGTGAGCGTGCCGCGCATGCGCCCCAGCTTCACCGCGAGCAGGTAGAGACCCACCAGCTGCGTGGTGAAGGCCTTGGTGGAGGCCACGCCGATCTCCGGGCCCGCGTTGGTGAGGATGGTGATGTCCGCCTCACGCGTCATGGCGCTGCCGATGACGTTGCACAGGGCGAGCGCCGTGGCGCCACGCGCCTTGGCCTCCTTGAAGGCCGCCAGCGTGTCCGCCGTCTCGCCGGACTGGCTGATGGCGATGGCCAGGTGCGAGGGCTCCACGATGGGATCTCGGTAGCGGAACTCACTGGCGAGCTCCACCTCCACGGGGATGCGCGCCAGCGACTCGATCATCGCCTTGCCGGCGATGCCCGAGTGCCACGAGGTGCCGCACGCGAGGATCGTCACCTTGGTGAGCGCGCGCACCTTCTCCGGGCTCAGGTTCCAGCCCTCGAAGTGCACGTCGCCCTCGGAGAGGAGCATGCGGCCGCGCAGCGTGTCCGCCACGGCGCGAGGCTGCTCCATGATCTCCTTGTGCATGAAGTGCTTGTGGCCGCCCTTCTCCGCCATCATCGGCGTCCAGTCGATGCGGCGGGTGGGCCGGTTCACCTTCTGGCCGGAGCGGTTGTAGATGTCCACGCTGGCGGCGGTGACGACGGCCAGGTCACCCTCCTCCATGTAGACGAAGTCGCGCGTGTGCTCGAGCAGCGCCGGCACGTCGCTGGCCACGAAGTTCTGACCCTGGCCCAGGCCGAGCACCATGGGAGAGGAGTCCTTGGTGCACACGATGCGGTTGGGATCGCTCGTGGTCACCACCGCCAGGGCGTAGGTGCCCTTCACGTGGGAGATGGCCGCGCGCACCGCCGCCGGCAGATCCAACCCGCTCTTGAGCTCATCGGAGATGAGGTGGGCGAAGACCTCGGAGTCCGTCTCGGAGGAGAAGTGGTGCCCCCGGGCGCGCAGCTCCTCCTTGAGGGCCAGGTGGTTCTCGATGATGCCGTTGTGCACCACCGCCACGCCGCCGTAGGTGTGCGGGTGGGCGTTCTCGTCCGAGGGACGCCCGTGCGTGGCCCAACGCGTGTGGCCGATTCCGATGGTGCCCTGGGGCAGATCGTTCTGGACGCGGTTCTCCAGGTTCCTCAGCTTGCCCGTGGCCCGCACCACGTTCAGGACGTTGCGGTTCACCACCGCCACGCCCGCGGAGTCATACCCCCGGTACTCGAGCTTCTTGAGCCCCGACACCAGGATGGGAGCCGACTCCTTGTCACCAACGTACCCAACAATGCCGCACATGTTGTCCGTCCTCTCTCACGCCCGACCCCCCACTGGCAAATGCGGGGGGGAACTCCACCTACACCGGGCGACACCTGTCACCCGGACGACAAGCAAATCGCGGGCCGCTCACCCCGCGGAGGCCTTGTCCGACTTGGAAGGGCCAGTTTCCGAGGACTTGGCCATCCGCGCCTTCTTCCTCTCCACCCAGCCTTCCAGGTTGACCTGTGGCGCACGGGACACGGCGAGACTCCCGGAGGGCACATCTTTCGTCACCGTGGTGCCCGCGCCGACATACGCACCGTCCCCGACCTTCACAGGGGCCACCAGCTGGGTGTCGGAGCCGATGAAGACGCCATCGCCCAGCTCGGTGACGTGCTTGTTCACGCCGTCGTAGTTGCAGGTGATGGTGCCGGCCCCCACGTTCACCTTGGAGCCGATCTTCGCGTCACCCAGGTAGGCGAGGTGGTTGGCCTTGGAGCCGCGGCCGAGGCGGGCCTTCTTCGTCTCCACGAAGTTGCCCAGGTGCACCTCCTCGGCGAGGTCCGTCCCGGGCCGCAACCGCGAGAATGGGCCGAGGATGCAGCGCTCGCCCACCCGGGCCTCCTCCAGCACGGTGTACGGCTTCACGGTCGTCCCGTCGGCCACCGAGGAGGCGTGCACGACGCAGCCCTGCCCGATGGAGACGTTGCGGCCCACCACCGTGGCGCCCGACAGCGTCACCATGGGGGCGATCTCCGTGTCCGACCCGATGGCCACCCCCTCCTCGATGTACGTGGTGGCCGGATCCATCAGGGTGACGCCGTTGCGCATGTGCCAGGTGTTGATGCGCGACTGGAGCTCCTTGGCCCGCGCCGCCAGCTCCACGCGATCGTTCACGCCGGCCGTCTCGCCGAACTCGGCCTCGATGGAGGCCACCGGGCCCTGCGCCGCGGCCATCTCCACCAGGTCCGTCAGGTAGAACTCGCCCTGCGCGTTGGCGCTGCGGATGTTGGCCAGCGCCTTCCACAGGAAGGACGACTCCACCAGGTAGATGCCGGCGTTGCACTCGCGCACCTGACGCTGCTCGGGCGTGGCGTCCTTCTGCTCGACGATGCGCACCACCTTGCCCATCTCACGGATGACGCGGCCGTAGCCCGTCGGATCCGCCGGCACGGTGGACACCAGCGACAGCACGCCCCCGCCCTTCTCGTGCGCGGCGGCGAGCGCGGCGAGCGTCTCGCCGCGCACCAGCGGCACGTCACCGTAGAGGATGAGCACGCGTCCGTCGAAGTCCTTCAGCTCGCTCTCCGCCGAGCGCACCGCGTCCGCCGTGCCCCGCTGCTCCTTCTGGAGCGCGAAGCGCAGGGGCGCCGTGGGGAAGTGGGCGCGGATGGAGCGCTCCACCTCCTCGGCCTGGTGGCCCACCACCGACACCACCGGCGAGGCGCCCAGTTCCAGGGCTCGCATGAGGGGATAGGCACAGAGGGGCTTGCCGAGGATGGGGTGAAGGACCTTGGCCTTCTCCGACTTCATCCGCGTGCCCTTGCCCGCGCACAACACCACCGCCGCCAAAGAAGCTGTCATGTCGGCGATTACTAGGGACGCGATCGCGACGCGTCAACCACGAGCCGGCGCGCGCGTGGAGCGGGTGCCTTCCGGCCGGGCCTGAACGGAAACCGACAACGTGTTGCTCTCCACGGTGATACCGAACTTCGGCTTGAGGAAGACCGTCGTCACGGTGGCATCCGCGGGGCTCGACGTCGGCTTCACTGTCATCAGGTTGGCGTTCATGTTCCCCCCGTCGGGCCGGAGCGTCACGCACAGGATGCCTTCGCCCCTCTCCCGGTCAAACTCCCGGCCGTGCGCGTTGGTGTCCTCCGGACACTTCTCGATGATGAAAGCGTTTGGTAGCGAGTCCAGGCGGCGGCCGGGGATACTCCAGAACCCGGACTCGGAGAAGCGCGAGTTGGTGGCCCGTACGGAGGCTTTCACGTGGAGACGGTAAAGATGCGGACTCACCAGAATTGGTGGGGCATGGCGGTAGCGGCGCTGGTGGTGGCGTGGCCCGCGTGGGCTGCGCGACCGTACCGGGGAGGAGCGGTGGCCACGGCCCACCCGAAGGCGAGCGAGGCCGCGCTGCGGATGTTGGACAAGGGCGGCAACGCGGTGGACGCGGCGGTGGCGGCGGCCTTCACCCACGGTGTGGTGGCGCCCTATCACTCGGGGATTGGCGGCGGCGGCTTCGCGCTGGTGCACGACGCGAAGACGGGCGGAACGCGGGTGCTGGACTTCCGCGAGGTGGCACCCGGGGCGGCCACGCGGGACATGTACGTGAAGGACGGCAAGGTGGTGCCGGGGCTGTCCACGGACGGCGCGACGAGCGTGGCGGTGCCCGGCGCGGTCGCCGGCTACCTGGAGCTGCTGGAGAAGTACGGGAAGCTGCCGCGCGCGGTGGTGCTGCAGCCCGCCATCGAGGCCGCGCGCAACGGCTTCTGGGTGTCGCCCAAGTACCAGGCGATGGCCACCCTGCGGCGCGACTGCCTGCGGCAGGATCCGGAGGCCACGCGCCTCTTCCTCACGAAGAACGACAAGGGCGAGCCGGACGTGCCGCCCATCGGCCATCGGGTGCGCCAGCCGGAGCTGGCCCGGACGCTCCAGACGCTCGCGAAGAGCGGCCCCAAGCCCTTCTACTCGGGCCCGATCGCCCAGGCGATGGTGGACACCGTGAAGGCCGGCGGTGGCCTGCTCTCGCTGGAGGACCTGAAGACCTACAAGACGCGCACCCATGAGCCGCTGGAGGGCAGCTACCGCGGCCACCGCATCCTCACCATGCCGCCGCCGAGCGCGGGCGGACTCGCGGTGGTGCAGGTGCTCGGCGCCCTGGAGCGGCTGCGCCCCAAGGGCCTGAGCTACCGCGACCCCGAGGACCTCCACCTCTACGCCGAGGCGGTGCGCCGCGTATACGTGGACCGGGCGAAGTACCTGGGCGACCCGGCCTTCGTGAAGATCCCCATGGAGCGCCTCACCTCGTCCGGCTACATCGCGGACCTGGCGGGCAGCATCGACCCCGGGAAGGCCACCCCCAGCGCCTCGCTGCTGGCCCCGAAGGAGGGGACCCCCCGCTCCACCCTGAAGAACCCGACCGACACCTGGTACGACCCCTCCGTGCCGGAGAAGAAGAACACCACGCACATCTCCGTCATCGACAAGGACGGCAACGCGGTGGCCCTCACCACCACGGTGAACTACATCTTCGGCTCGTGCGTGGTGGCCAAGGGGACGGGCGTGGTCCTCAATGATCAGATGGACGACTTCGCCGCCCAGCCCGGCGTGCCCAACGCGTATGGACTGGTGACGGGCGAGGCCAACGCCATCGCCCCGGGCAAGGTGCCCATGTCCTCCATGGCCCCCACGCTCGTCTTCTCCAAGGACGATCCGAAGAAGGTGATGCTGGCGGTGGGCAGCCCGGGCGGCTCCACCATCCCCACCACCGTCCTCCAGGTCATCTCCAACATCGTGGACCAGGGCATGGACGTGACGCGCGCGGTGGGCGAGGGCCGGGTGCACCACCAGTACCTGCCGGATGAGCTGTGGGTGGACCGCTGGGGCCTGGAGCCCACCACGCAGGCGGCGCTGGAGGCCAAGGGCCACAAGATTCGCAAGCAGGAGACCTGGGGCGACGCCGAGGCCGTCTACAACGACCCCAGGACGAACCTGCGCTACGCCGCGAGCGATCCCCGCAACGAGGGCACCGCCCTCGGCCAGGACTGACCCCTCCAAGAGCGAGCACACCGTGCCCGAGCAGCTCGTCCATCTCTTCGACGCGCACCTCCACCCGGAGACCCTCAGCGACCAGGACCTCGAGTCCATGCGCTTCTTCGGCGTGGAGCGCGCGCTGGTGGTGGCCCACCACCCGCCCGAGCCCACCCCCAAGGCCCTGCGCAAGCACTTCGACGACCTGGTGCAACGTCAGCTCCCGCGCCTGGAGCGGCTGGGCATCCGCGCCTGGGCGGCGCTGGGGGTGCACCCGCGCGCCATCCCCCGCCGCGGCCTGTCCGAGGTGCTCGCGAGCCTCCCCGACTACTTCCGCGGCGGACGCGTGGTGGCCCTGGGCGAGACGGGGCTGCACGCGGGCGGCATCGAGGAGGAGGAGGCCTTCCTCGAGCAGCTCGCGCTCGCGCGCCAGCTCAAGCTGAAGGTGGTGGTGCACACCCCGGTGCACGACAAGGAGCGCCACACCCGGCGCATCCTCACCCTGCTGCGTGAGTCCGGTGTGCGGCCCTCGCGCGTGCTCGTGGACCACGCCAACGGGCGCACCGTGCGCAACATCCTCGGCTGTGGACACTGGGCGGGATTGACCCTGCACCCCGAAGCACTGCGGGCCGAGCGCGTTGTCGCCCTGGTTCGCCGACTCGGCAGTGAACGGCTGGTGCTCAACTCGGATGCCGGCGATGGCGCCGGGGACATCCTGGGGCTCGCGCGCGTGGCCAACCTGCTGGCCAAGGCGAAGCTCTCGGAGCGAGTGGTGAAGCGCGTTGCTTCCGACAACGCCGCGCGCTTCTACCGCCCTCGCTGACTAGTGCAACGCGCTGGACTGCGACTCCGGGTGCAGCGTCAGCCGCTGCGCCTCGTCCAGCTTCACCTGTACCGGAATCCCCCGGTGGCGGTAGTGCGCCAACGAGTCAGACACCTCGTCCAACAACTGCTGATAGCGCTCGTCCAGCTCCACCGCGATCAACATCATCGTCTCGCCAGCGTCCTCGACGCCCGGGCGGGACACCTGGCAGCGCTGGAACCGCGCCCAGCGGCCATTCGCCATTTTCACCAGCTCGCCGTCGTAAGCCATGCGCAGTTCCCCCTTTCGACAATCCGGACAGGAAGTCGGGAAGTGAATGGACGCACTGTAAGCACAAATTTTCCGCGCGTCATCCCCCCAGCTGAAAATTCGTGAAAGCGCCCTGATATTGGTCGTTTACCCGACGCTTCCCCTCGGAGCGGCGCCATTCACCAGCGGAGCCGGGTTCATCGTGTAAATTTGCTGGCTTGTTAAGTTGTTGATTTTCCGACGGAGTGCGTCGTCTGGCCGCGTCATCGGACCGGGCGCCTGGACCTGACACATCAGGCAGGCGCCGCGCGCTGGGAAAACCCCTGGCTCGAAGTCCGGGTGGCACGAGGACACGCCATCCCTTAGATTCGGCGGGATGAAGTTGCCCCTCTTGTTCCGCCGCGACCGGACCGTCATCAAGCGAGCGGACGCGCAGGACCAGGCCGAGAAGCTCCTGGCCGAGTCCCTGCGTCTGCTGAGCCAGGTGTGCACCAAGGTCGCCGACCTCATCGAGACCCAGCGCCTGGAGCGCGCGGGCTACTCGCAGAACACCTATCTGCGGCGACTGGACGAGGCGCCGGGCGACGTGGAGCGGAAGAAGGAGTAGACCTCCGCTTCGCATGGATCATCCCGACGATTCGCCGGTCTGCCTGGGCGCCATTTCGGGCTGGCTGGGGCCTGGAACGTCCGTTCCCCCCCTGCCGGCCTTGGATGACGAGGAAGGTCCGCGCCTGCCCGAGGGGCTGCCACCCGTGGTGGACTCCCACGTGCACCTCTTCCCGGACGGCGTGTTCGAGGCGGTGTGGCGCTGGTTCGACCAGTACGGCTGGCCCATCCGCTACAAGCTCCACACGCCCCAGGTGGTGTCCTTCCTGCTGTCACGGGGGGTGCACCGGGTGGTGGCGCTCCACTACGCGCACAAGCCGGGAATGGCGCGCTTCCTCAACGCCTACATCGCCGAGGTGGCCCGGGCCGAGCCGCGCGTCTGGGGGCTGGCCACCGTGCTGCCGGGCGAAGAGGGCGCGGCGGACATCCTCGCCGAGGCCTTCGCCGCGGGCCTCAAGGGCGTGAAGCTGCACTGCCATGTGCAGTGCTTCGCCCCGGACGCCCCCGCGCTGCACGAGGTGTACGCCGCCTGCGCGCGGGCCGGGCGGCCGTTGGTGATGCATGCCGGCCGCGAGCCCGCCAGCCCCCAGTACAAGTGCGACGTCCACGCCCTCTGCTCGGCCGAGCGGGTGGAGCGGGTCCTCGAGGAGCACCCGACCCTCAAGCTGTGCGTGCCCCACCTGGGAGCGGACGAGTTCGACGCCTACGAGCGGCTGCTGGAGCGCCACGACAACCTCTGGCTGGACACCACCATGGCCGTGGCCAACTACTTCCCCATGCGCGTCCCCCGCCGCTTGCTGGAGGTGCGTCCCGAGCGCATCCTCTACGGCACGGACTTTCCCAACCTGCCCTACGCCTGGGATCGCGAGCTCAAGCAGTTGCTGGCCCTGAAGCTCGGGGACGAGGTGGAGGCAGGCATCCTGGGGCAGAATTCCCTGAGACTTTTCGAGGGGTGTTGAAAAGCGGGCACACCCCTTCCGGAACCGAGAAGCCATCCGCATCTTGCCCCCCATAGAATCCGCCATCCCCTCTGGAAGACGCTTCGAGGCCCCGACATGTCCTACATCCTGGTCGTCGACGACGACGCGAGCCACCGCACGCTCATCTGCGATGCCCTGGAGGAGATGGGCTACCGCACCGAGCAGGCCGCCAACGGGCGAGAGGCCCTTGATCTGCTCGAGGGAGACATCCCCCAGGCCGTGCTGTTGGATCTGCGAATGCCCGTGATGAGTGGTTGGGGGCTGCTGGACGCGCTCAAGAAGATGCCGCGGGCGCGAGGGCTGCCGATCATCATCATCTCCGGCTATGGCTTCGAATGGGAGGCCGAGCTGGTCGGCGCCGCCGGCTACATCTCCAAGCCGGTGGACCTGGACAAGGTGAGGATGACCGTGCAGCGCATCATCGGCCCGCCGGAGGTGGCCATGGTGCACTGAGCGGGCCCGGAGCCGCTCAGGCGAAGACGACGGTCTTGTTGCCGTGCGGCAACACCCGGTCCTCCAGGTGCCAGGTCACCGCGCGCGCCAGAACGGTGCGCTCCACCCGCCGCCCGATGCGGACCAGATCCGCCACCGCATCCCGATGCCCCACCCGATGGACGTCCTGGTCGATGATCGGCCCGGCGTCGAGCTCGGCCGTCACGTAGTGCGCCGTGGCGCCAATGAGCTTCACCCCTCGGGCATGCGCCTGGGCGTAGGGATTGGCGCCCACGAAGGCCGGTAGGAAGCTGTGGTGGATGTTGATGATGGGCCGGCCGAAGCGCTCGATGAACCCGGCGCTGAGGATCTGCATGTAGAGGACGATGAGGTCCACCTGGTGGGTCCTCATGAGCTCCAGCACCTCCGCCTCGGCCTGGGCCTTGGTGTCCGGGGTGACGGGGCGAAGACGGCCATGCGCTTGACGCGCGCGGCGGGGGTGAGCTGCCACTGCATCCCGGAGCGCTCGGCCACCGGACGGAAGGACTGCTCCAGCGCGGGAAGCCGCTCCTGGAGCCCCGGGAGATCGAACTCCAGCCGCATGAAGAAGCGCAGGTCATCGGGCTCGGTGTGCTGATCCGAGTCCACGACGTTGGCCCCCTGCTCATAGAGAAGCTGGGACACGGCCGCCACCACACCCGGGCGGTCCGCGCAGGTGATGAGGAGCCGGGCCCGATTCACGTTCGTCTGAGAGAGAGATTGCATGGTTCGAAGTGCCCGGAAGGTGGAGATGGGAGGAATCCTACGCCAGGGGAGGCACCCCGGAGGACGATCTCCCGGCCTCGAGGGGGGGATTGCAGGGGGTGGCGGAGTCGGCTGAAATCCGGCCCTTTCATGTCCCCCACCCCTCCAGATCTGGCCGTCGATGCCCACGGGCTCGTGAAGCGCTTCGGCGACTTCACCGCGCTCGACGGGATGGAGCTGTCCATTCCCCGGGGCGCCTTCTACGCCTTCCTCGGCCCCAACGGGGCGGGCAAGTCCACCACCATCGCGCTGCTCACCGGGGTGTACGCACCGGACGCCGGGCGGATTTCCCTCCTGGGGGTGGACGCGGTGGCGAAACCGCTGGAGGTGAAGCGCCACATCGGCGTGGTGCCCGAGGAGCTGAGCCTCTTCGAGCGGCTCACCGGGCGGCAATACCTCACCTTCTGCGGGCGGATGTATGGATTGAGCGGGGACGAGGCCGCCGCGCGGGCCGCCGAGCTGCTCGAGCTCACGGAGCTGACGTACAAGGCGGGCACGCTGGTGGCCGAGTACTCCAAGGGCATGCGGCGGCGGCTGGCCATCGCGGCGGCGCTCATCCACGCGCCGGAGCTGGTGCTGCTGGATGAACCCTTCGAGGGCATCGACGTGCTCGCCGCGGGCGTCATCCGCGAGCTGCTGCGCGAGCTGAGCCGGCGCGGAGTGACACTGCTGCTCACCACACACGTGCTGGAGATCGCCGAGCGGCTGGCCACGCACGCGGGCGTCATCCGCGGCGGGAGGATGTTGGACCAGGGCACGGTGCGGCAGTTGATGGAGCGCTACGAGTCGCCCTCGCTGGAGGCCGTCTTCGAGAAGCTCATCTCCGTGCCGGCCGCGCGCAACGCGAAGCTGTCCTTCTACGGCGACACATCACCCACCCGGGCGGACACCCGCCGGGGGGCGGCATGAACCGGCCGGCCGCACCGGGCTTCTTCCAGCACCTGTGGTTGCTGTGGGGTCTGCGTCTGAACATCGGGCTCAACCAGGGGCCGGGGAAGAGCCGGCTCATGGCGGTGGGCGCCTTCCTCCTCTCGAGCGCGCCGGCCTGGGGCCTGGGTGTGTCGTTCTACGGGCTGATGCGCCTGCGCCCCGTCGCCCAGAACGAGGTCTGGCCCTTCTTCATCCTCAACCTGCTGTGCTTCGTCACCTCGGCGGTATGGGTGATGTGGCCGCTGATGAGCGCGGGCGTGGATGACCACTCGGAGCTGAGCCGCTACGCGCCCTTCCCCATCTCCCCCTTCCGGCTGCTCATCGCCTCCACGGTGGCGAGCCTCTTCGAGCCACGCGCGCTCGTCTTCTACGCGCCGCTGACGGGAGCGGCGCTCGGGTATGCCTCCGTGCACACGGTGCGAATGAAGTGGATCGCCGTGCTGCTCTACGTGCTGTTCGCGCTGCTCAACGCGACCTGGAGCCGGGTGGGCCTGCACCTGGTGCTCAACGTGCTGCGAGCGAAGAACA
The DNA here is from genome assembly GCF_016859125.1 of Archangium violaceum. Taxonomy (NCBI): domain Bacteria; kingdom Pseudomonadati; phylum Myxococcota; class Myxococcia; order Myxococcales; family Archangiaceae; genus Archangium; species Archangium violaceum. The sequence continues at coordinate 537,692 of NZ_CP069338.1, forward strand.
GCGCGCAGCTCATCGGCGGCGGTTTCGTGTTCTTCCTCGTGGCCGCGTCCTTCATCCCCCCCATCGACACCTCGTGGCTGACCTCCGTGGTGGGCGAGGGGAGCGTGGAGAAGATGGACATGGACCTCATCGTCAACGCGACGCTCGCGCTCGGACGGGTGCCTCCAGGCTACTTCGGGGACGCGCTGCTGGAGCTCTCCTATGGCTACCGGAGCAACGCCCTGGCCAATGGCGTGGGCATGCTCGTCTTCATGCTGATGGGGCTGGGAATCGCCTACGCGCTGCTGCTGTACTTCCACCGCAACGTGGGCCGCGCCGGCCCGGCGGTGAAGGAGGCCGGGGACAACGACCCGTTCGCCCGGACGCGCACCCGGTCCACCACGCTGCTCGTGCGCGAGGCGCTGGACCTGTGGCGCAACCCGCGCGCGCGGCTGCTCGCGTCCGTGCCCTTCGTGCTGGCCATCCTGCTGAAGCTGACCTCGGGACGGGCCCTCTTCGAATACATGCTGGGCGCGAGCGTGGATGCGTGGCTGATGGGCGGCCTGTGCATCTACGGCGCGGTGGTGATGGCGTCCACGTTCTCGCAGAACACGTTCGCCTATGACGGGCACGGGCTGGCCATGCTCATCGCCGCGCCCGTGGAGCTGGGGGACGTGCTGCGGGCCAAGAACGTGGTGCAGGGCGCGGCCGCGAGCGGCATGGCCCTGCTCGTGGGCATCTTCTACCGGGTGTACTTCGGCAGGGGCACGGCGCTGGACTTCCTGTGCGCCATGGCGGCCGTGGGGGCCGTCGTCCCCGTGCTGCTCGCGGCGGGCAACTTCCTGTCGCTGTACTTCCCGGTGAAGTTCCACGCGAGCCTCAAGCGCCGGGACAAGCTGCCACTCACCGCGTCCGTGCTCGGCATCGTCGCGGCGAGCGTGGGGTGCGCCCCGTTCGCGTGGGCGCTGCGCTTCGCCGGGACGAGCGGGCCCGGCTGGCAGACACTGGCGATGATCACCCTGTGCGCCGGGGTGAACGCGGTGCTGTACCGCGCGCTGTTCCCCCTGGCCCTGCGGCTGCTCGAGCAGCGCCGGGAGATCGTCCTGCGCGCGGTGACACGGGAGTGACTGAACTCCTTCTCTTGCCGAATCAACTCCAGACTCCCCTTGACGTCTCCGTACTGGGCATGCTCTGGCGAGAGGGATTGAAAGTGGCGCTCGGCCAGATTCAGCATGCGCCTCGCAGCCGGCAGGTGCTCCGGGTGGCATTTCGCCCATCGTGCGAACAGAATGGCCACATGCACCCGTCGCTCGACGTCCGTATAACCCAGCCCTCGGATGCGACGAAGGGCATGCCCGAAATCCGACCAGGGCGCATTCAGACCCAAGGCACCCAAAAGGATTTCCTCCGCGATGCGCCGACGTGTCTCCAAGTGCTCCCAGGGGGTTTTCACTGAGGCAAGCACCTCGCGCTGTAAGGCCAGGAACGCCCTTTCGTACTCCTCGAAAGGGGCATCCACCAGAGCCACATAGAGCCTGGCGATGGCATCAGCTCCCGCCATCCACCGCGCCTGGAAGTCTTCGCCTCCCTGACTCACGGGCAAGGCCTACCCTATAGGCACGCACTCGCCCATCCTGCTCGCCCCACTGACGGTGGGCCTCAGCCGCCCACCGGGCCCAGGTCGGTCTTCCGTCCCTTGCCCCACTGCAAGCCGAGCTGCGCCCGGTAGTCCGTGAAGAGGGAGGCGGCGATGGTGCTCGCCCCCACCAGGGTGTGCATCAGGGTCACCCACCGGCTACGCCGCGAGTAGCCGAAGACGAAGGGCGCGGCGATGACGCCGATGCTCCACACGTAGTCGATCACCTCGTGCACCTCGATGGGGATGAGCTTCTTGAGGCTCAACCGGTAATCGGTGAGCAGCGCCACGCCCGCCCCCGCGAAACCGAACGCCAGTCCCGCCGTGCAAGCCGCCTTCGAGCCGGACAACAGCCCCACTCCGGCCACCGTGAGCGCCCCCTGGTAATCCAGCAGCGAGTGCAGATCCTGCGGGATGCGCCGGCTCAGCGGCAGCCGGCCCAGCAGGGGCAACGCGGGGATTCCGGCCGCCGCACTCCGGTCCATGATTCCCTTGCGGCTCTCGCGCACCGCCGTGGGAACGGGGACGGGCTGGCGAGGGGTCTTCTTGTCCGGGGTGGGCGTTGTGTCCATGCACGGCTCCTTGGGAGAAAGGACATCCCAACGGTAGGCACCCGGGAGGACCACGACCGGGCCCCCCACGCACGCCCGGTTGGGGTACAGCCACTCGGAACGGCTTCGTGCCACTCCATCCGCGCGTCCGACCTCGCACGTCCCGCGTGCGTTCCCGTTGACGGGAGGCACGACCTCTGCCGTAAGGTGGCGGTTCCTACGGGAGGAGTCATGCGAACATCCACCGCCGTCCAGGCCGCCATCCTCACGCTCACCCTGCTGGCCAGGAGCGCCGTGGCCCAGGTTCCCGCCTCCGAGCTGACACGCACGCTCACCGTTCCGGCGCCCCCGGACGGCGATGCGCCCTCGTCCCCCATCTACGTCCGCAAGCAGATGGTGACGACGCTCCAGTTCGAGCTGCCCCTCCGAGCCGTCACGCTCTCCGGGCCCGGAGCGGAACACGTCGCCGTCCAGCGACTCGGTGTGGACGCCGTCATCGTCCGTCCCGCGAAGCACCTGCCCACCTGGCACAAGCCCACCCTGGAGATCACCGCCGAGGATGGTGCACGCCATGTCTTCGCGCTCGTGATGGACGAGAACGAGATGGACGTGCAGGTGTTCATCCAGCGCGGCCAGTGCATCACGTCCGAACCGGAGAACCTCGATGCCGCAGGGGCGGAGCTGCTGCTCCGCGAGCCCGTGCGCACCATCCGCCAGCTCTCGTTCCGGCAGGACATCAAGGAGGCGGGGGAGGAAGGCGTCAAACTCCAGGTCTGGGGTGCCCTTCCGCTTTCAAGGCTCGCGGTCGTGGCCCTGAGCATCGAGTCGACAGGAGAGCCCTTTGCGTTCGGCCATGTTCGCTTCGATGGCCCTCTCGGACGCATCAAGGTGCTCGGCACTCGTCTGGATGCCGAGGGAAACATCTCCATCGTGGTGAAGCGTCCCGAGGCCGAAGCCGATGGCATTGCCTATTCGCTCGTGGTGAGCGAACGCAACGGGCCGCGAAAGCTCGTCGCGAAGGTCATTCCCTGGCCCACTCCGCCAGACTCAGCGCCGCGCCAACCACTGGGGGCGGAAGGGCATCCCGAAGCTGATCCAGATGGTCGACGCCGCGATGGGGAACTCTCCAGGCCGAAGCTCCTCCAACGCCGCTAGCATCTTCGGGTCGTCGTTGCCGACATTCACGCCCGGATGAGAACCAGGGCCCCATCGATCCAATCCGGGCTCCTTGCCCCAGACGTCATAGCCGATGGCGCAGATAGGTAGCTTGCGGCCATCCGCCAACTCCAATCGGTCGAACTGGATGGACATCCGCTGCCCGTAGCTCTTCGCCCGGCCAAACAGCTTCGCCCCCTTCATGCGCCGCCCCAGCTCCGAGCGGGGAAACTCCGGTCCCAGGTGCAGGCCCTCCCAGCGCGCAACCAGCGGCCCCTCCTTCATGAAGAGCGGCGTCGCCCGCCGACGGCTGAAGTCGAGTTCCAAACCCACGTCATACGGCTCGCCCGTGCCCAGCCCCAGTGCCTCGATGGCCACCCGCGCCTCCTTCGGGCAGTCCTCCAGCCACTCGGTGTCCACCTGACGTACCTGCACCGCCGCGCAGGCGCTCGCCGACAGGCCGATGCACAGTGTCAGCATCTTCATGTTCACGCTCACCTCCGCCGTCTCGGGCGGATTGCTGCTCTTGGACGACACGGGTCTGCTTCCTTTCTCCTTCTTCGCGTCCCGAGGCTTGTAGAGGTCGATCTCCGGGGTTTCGAAGTAGTTGCTCTCGATGCGCAGGAACTCACTGAAGAACCTGGGGATCTTCAAGACGGCCCAGGCTTCTCCCGTCCCCATGTGCGACTCGAGGAAGAGGCGCAACCAGAGCGACCGGATACCGGGCTCGCAGAGCCCATGAGGCATCTCCTCGAGGAGCCGCACGTCTCCCGTCAACGGCCGCCGCCCATCCCTCCATGGCCCCTCCAACCCCAGCTTCGGAACCCACACCAGGTTGCCATCCTTGCCGAGATCTTCTTCCGAGTCCCAATTCTCGCCCTCCCCCGCCTCCTCCACCCAGGCGTCTTCCAGGGTCTCCGGTATATCCACCCCTTCTTGCCGGGGCGATTCCACCGGGCCACCCCTTTCCGGCTGGACCCTCCCGCGCAGGACCCGCCCGAGGCCCACGCCTACGAGAAACAGGCACAGCAGCAACACCACCACCCTGCCAATACGCGCGGCCATCGAGACCCAACCTCCTCTCGGGCGACCTCACTCGCGAGGTTCCCTCGCGCAGCATAACCCACCTTCCCGGTCTGCTGTCGAGGCATGCCCTCGGATGTCACCTTGCCAGCCCGCTCCCGGACCACGGCCCCCGAGCCCACGCCGCCCCACCGTGTTAAAAAGTGCCCTCATGCCCATCGCCGAGCTCAACCACCAAGGTCTCTATTTCGAGGACTCCGGCGGCTCCGGTCCCGCCGTCATCCTCGGTCACGGCTTCCTCATGGATGGCCGTATGTTCGACGCGCAGGTGCAGGCGCTCGCCCCCGGCTTCCGCGTCATCCGCTGGGACGCTCGCGGCTTCGGCCGCACCCGCTGGGACGGCAAGCCCTTCAACCTCTACGACTCAGCCGCTGACTGCGTCGCCCTGCTCGACCACCTCGGCATCCAGCAGGCGGTTGTCGGCGGCATGTCCCAGGGCGGCTACTGCGCCCTCCGCGTCGCCCTGCGCTACCCCGAGCGCGTCCGGGCCCTCGTCCTCATGAGCACCCGCGGCACCCTCGACGAGGAGGAGGTCCGCGCCGGGTACCGCCAGGTGCGCGACCTGTGGGGGACTCCGGGCGCCACCGAGAACATCGTCCAGAACCTTGCTGGCGGCATCATCGGCGACTCGCGCTTCCACTCCCCGTGGCTCGACCGCTGGCGCCAGACGCCCAAGGCGAACTTCGTCGCCGCCATGAACAACCTCATCGAGCGAGATGACATCAAGAACCGGCTCGGGGACATCCGCTGCCCGGCCATCGTGTTCCATGGCACCGATGACAACGGCATTCCCCACTCGGAGGGCGAGTACCTCCACAAGGCCCTGCCGAACAGCAAGCGCTTCGTCTCCGTGCCCGGCGCCGCGCACGCGGCCAACCTCACCCACCCCGAGGTCGTCAATCCTCCGCTGGTGGAGTTCCTGCGCGCCCTCGCGTAGTGCGCTCACCCGGGTGGGAATTGAAAAGGGAGCACGGGTCGTCCCCGTGCCTAATCAACATCCAAGCTCCAATTGCCCGCATTCCAATGCTTCAACGCCTGGGATGCCTCAAAAGGAATCAGCCCCTCCCCCTTGGCGGCCTCCTCTAGAACGGGCTTGGCTTGTTCCGGTCGCTCACTGAGCAGGAAAACCGCCGCATAGACTCGAACATCCATGCGCGGATGCGCGAATAAAGCCGCGAGCGCGTCCCGTCCTGCTTCTCCGTGGCCGCGCAATTTCTTGAAAGCAGCCGTATAACGCTTGGCGCACTTATTTCCAAACTTGCTATCGCCACGCATGATCGCATCTGTCTGAGCGGCCACGTTGCGGGCGAACTCCTCGGCGATATCCTCCAGGCTCATCTCCAAACTCCCTTTTTGACATTCTCAATCGCCAGCAGACCGAACTCCCGTTGCGCCTCATAAGATTGGATGCTGAGCCACTTCCTGACCGTCAGCTTCGTGGATCTAGTAATAGCGGGTCGAATCCCCTCTCTGACGCTCGAGCGAATCCGGGGAGCTTCGGGACCTTGGATGCGAGCGCCGCCGTTTCACCTATCGCCGCAGTCCCCACCAGCGCGAGAATCCGCACACTGTTGGGGCCGATAACTCGTCCAAAACGCTCGCCAATCTCGCGCAACTCCGCGAAGGAGGAAGCTCGGGGCGCATCCTCGTGAAGCCGCGCATAGGCCCGCAGCACATCGAAGAACTCCCACCCGAGGTAACCCCACAAGGCGACGCCAAACACCAGGGCCGCGCCCTTCGTCACCGGTTCGGGCACGGGCGCCAACAGCAGCGCCATGTAAACCGTGATGCCAATGCTCACCATTGTAAGCATCCGCGTAGGGTCGAGCGTGGCCCTCACTTCCGCGCTCACGCCTTCCAGGGCAGGACCCACCGCCAGGGCAAGAGCCAGGCGGCACTTATCGTCATCCTGAAATCGGGGCCCATCCTCGAACAGTGTCAGGCAATCCCCTGGAGTACCGCGCCGTTCGCAATAGCGCCCGTAGGACTGTGCCAGACCTGAGCGCCACGCTTCGCCGCTCGAGGGCGTGGAAGCCAATGCCAACCTACGGCCGACATACAGCGGGGGACGGAGCGTGGCGAGCCGTAGCGGGGTGTCGAGCAGAAGGGTCGCCATGGCCGCCGAGAATTCGGCGTCACTCACCTGCACTGGCGCGAAGTCCGTGGGCAACCTGGTAAAGAAAGCCTCTCCCTGGTCGCCACGGTACGCAGCAGCCCCCATGGGGACCCCTGTGGCGCACGCTGTCACCAGCATCAGCGCCGCCAGGGCCAACGCCCCCACGCGCAAGGGTCGCCGTGTGCAGACGGGGCGAGTATCGACAGAATGGACGGACATTGCCGCACCTCTCCGGGCGGGCCGCCCGAGTTGGAAGCAAAGCCCGCCGATTACAGAGAGTGGCTGGCAGCCGGGTCAAGCCGTGCCCCTTCGTGTAGACCCTCACCCCGGCCCTCTCCCAGAGGGAGAGGGTGATGCGGCTCAATAGGTCAAGCCGTACTTCGCCGCCTTCTCCTTCACGCCCTTCATCACGTTCGCGTCGAAAGAGTCCTCCTTCTCCGCCACGTTCTTCGCGCGCCAGCTGTCACGCTCCGCCGCCAGCTTCGCCGCCTTCTCCTCCAGCGCCTTCCGCTCGTCCGCCAGCTGCTTCACCTTCGTCTCCCGCGCCTTCGCGTCCAGCCCCCTCAGTTCCGCCGGCAGCTCGTCGTCCTTCACGCTCGCCAACGCCTCCGGCTGTGACGCCAGGTCCACCGCCCCGCCCACCGCCACCGGCGCGCTGCTCACCGACGCCGCCTTGGCTGGCGCGCTCCCCGCCCCTCGCGTCGTCTTCAGGAACTGGATGCGCTCGGCCGCCGCCTCCGGTGCCAGCTCCGCCATCTGCTCCGCCCTCGCCCGGTTCGCCACCTGCGCCTCCTTCTTCCCCGCGTACAGCGTCTTGCGCGCCAGCTCCGCGTTCACCTTCGCCAGCTCCGCGTCATACGGCGTCGCCACCGCCACCATCCCGCCCGACTGCTCCAGCGACTCGTACCGCCCGTCCGTCATCTTCGCCGCGAGCTTCCAGTGCGTCTCCGTCTCCGGATCCCCGCCGCAGCGCACCGTGTTCACCACGATGTGCTTCTCCGCCGCCCGCTTCACCCAGTGGTTGAAGTTCCAGTCGTCCCTGCGCTGCGCCGGCGGCGCGTCCCCCACCAGGAAGATGAGCTTCATCGTCTCCCGGCTCTCGTCCCACGACAGTTTCGACACCGCCTCGCCCAATCCCCGCCCCACGTGCTCCGGCGTGTCTCCACCTCCGTCCGCCCGCAGCTGGCGCAGGTTCGTGAAGAGGCCGTCCAGGTCCTCCGTGAGCTCGTACCGCCGCGTCACGTACTCGTCCCCCACGTCCCGGTACGCCACCAACCCCACCCTCACCCGCGGCGTGGGCTTGCCCTGCGCAATCCTCGACGCGATGGAGAAGATCTTCTGCTTCGCCCCCTCGATGAGCCCTCCCATCGAGCCCGTCGTGTCCAGGACGAAGACCACGTCGATCCTCGGCCGGGCCTGCTGCTGCTGGGACCGCGGCGCCTGCTTCTGTGGAACCTGGGCAACCGGCGCCCCCTGGGGCTGGGCCTGGGGTTTCGCGGACATGGGAGGGGTCTCGGCGAGGGCCAGGGGGGACGCGAGCGTGACGAGGGCGAGCGCGGCCCCGAACATGGGGCGCGAGAAGGGCTTCAGGGTCATGGAAAGGGCTCCGGGGAGAGGTAAATCCGAGTCGAAATTCCAGCGTGCGCTCGGTGGTGTAACGGACGAGCCGCCATCCGGGTCTATCGTCCCCGGTTGCACCCGCTCCGTCCGGGCGCTACGCCTGTGCCCACCCGTGCGCGTCTTCCACTGTGACCAGTACGTCGTCCCGCTCCCCCCCGGGCACCGATTCCCCATGGAGAAGTACCGGCTCCTGCGCGAGCTGCTCCTGGAGCGCGGGGTCATCCCCCCTGAGTGGCTCCGGGCCTCCGTCCCCATCTCGCGCGAGGACCTGGAGCGCGTCCACACCCCGCGCTACCTCGACGCGCTCTGGACGGGAACCCTCACCGAGGCGGAAGCGCGCAGGTTGGGCTTTCCCTGGTCCGAGGATCTGCTCGTGCGCTCCCGCGCCTCCGTGGGGGGCACCGTGGGCGCCGCCCGGGCCGCCCTCGAGGACGGCATCGCCGGCAACCTCGCCGGAGGCACCCACCACTCCTTCCCGGACCACGGCGAGGGCTACTGCGTCTTCAACGACATCGCCGTCGCCATCCGCGTCCTCCAGGCCGAGCGCCGCATCCACCGCGCCGTGGTGGTGGACCTCGACGTGCACCAGGGCAACGGCACCGCCGCGGTCTTCGAGGGCGACGACTCCGTCTTCTCCTTCTCCATCCACGGCGAGCACAACTTCCCCTTCCGCAAGCAGCGCTCCAGCCGCGACGTGGGCCTGCCCGATGGCGTGGACGACCGCGCCTACCTCGACGTGCTCGCCATGCACCTGCCCGAGGTGCTCGAGGCCTCCGGCGCCGACATCCTCTTCTACCAGGCCGGTGTGGATCCGCTCGCCGAAGACGCACTCGGCCGGCTCTCCCTGACCCACGTGGGGATGAGGGAGAGGGACCGTCTGGTATTGGAGGCGGCCTGGCATCGGGGCATCCCGCTCGTGCTCACCCTGGGCGGCGGATATGCGAAGCCCATCACCGCCACGCTCGAGGCCCACGTGGGCACCTACGAGACGGCCCTCTCCGTCTTCCGCTAGTACGATTTTGTCACAAACGTCAAGCGTTGCTGAACACGGTTCCCTCTAAAAATTGACATCCAATCGCGTCCGTGCGCCAATCTTCACATTCAGTAAAAATTCAGACACGAACGAGAGGATGGAGGGGTCAAATGCATCGGCTGCTTTTGGTTGCGATTCTGGGGACGTTGACCGGTTGTGGTGGAGCCGCACCAGTCGAAACCCATTTTTCACAGGTGGCACAAGGATTGAGCGTGGATGATCCCCTCATCGCTGTGTGGGCGACCGGTGGTGGGCGTTGGACAATGCGCGTCTCCGTTGATGGTACCGCCGTGGAGACAACCAACGCTGGTGACAACTGCTGGTTCGTGGGTGACCAGGTATGGAGGAACATTCGATTCCTGAGAACGGAAGAAGGGGGAATACGAGTCTATGAAGGCGAGCGGAACCAAGGACCGTGCATCGGAAACCCATACAATACCGCTACCATAAGGCTCACAGGCTCCGGTCCCAGCGCTGTCCTCAGCGAGCACTACGGCAACTGGACCTGGACAGGCTGGTGAGGTGGAGATCGCCTGCAGCTCGCCGGGTGCCGTACAGGGTTCGCGATTCAGGGAGCCTCGTTTACATGGGCGCCGGCTCCTCGCTCATTCAAATGGGGGAGGCTCGAATACTGGAGCAGACGAAGCAGTTGCGTGCAGCATTCAAGATGCCAGAGAACTCGTCCGGAGGTGCGCCATGAGCCGGTGGCCTCTCTGGGCAGTCCTGGCGCCAGGCGATCCCTCATGGATGAAGAAACGTGCCTTCGACGCATTGGGTTTGGAAGAAGACGACGAGGACGAAGAAGGGCCGCCCTTTGAGTTGAGCCAAGGGAGTGGCCGCTACCATGCCCTCGTTGGGACAACCCCCATTGATGTAGGCGCCGAGATTCAAATCGCCAAGGAACTATCGCTCGAATGTGATGAGCCCGTGTACTCGATTGAACGCGCCAATGACCCGTGGACCGTCATGTCATGGCGGAAGGGCACACCGGAGGTCCTGGAGGAGGATCCAGAAGCACTGGCGAGCGCTCTCGGTTCCCCGCTGCCCGGCAGCGAGAAATCGCCGGACCAAACCGCGAGAAAGCCGTTGCGGCATGTCGCATTCGTGGAAGGAGTCCGGGCCCACGAGGCACATCGCGCGCTGGAGGAAGATTACGGAGAACCACTCCCACCGGGGCGCTACCACCTAGAGGATACGCCGCGAGGTCTCCGGATCTCTAGTGGAACGGGCGACATAGGATTCGCTGATGTCAATCTATCGGAGCGGCTCCCCAATGCCACTGTCTATGGAGTGATTGCCTCGCCAGGTCTGGACGTCTTCATTGTCAACATGCTTCAAGGAGGAGAGTGCATCGGGCAATTTGCGCAGCCGCCTCGGGAGGACTCATTCATGCCAGTTGTCAGCGACATCCAGGGCGAGCGCTCGCCCGAGCGAATTCTCGTGGCGCTAGGCATTCCCCCGGAGTGGTTCCGGAATGAATGACGGGTGCCGGGGCGGCCTCGTCCTCGGCCCTGGCCTCCCGGCAGAGAGGAGTGGGCCTCACCAACTCCACGCGCCCCATTTCCGCCGCATCCTCCAGGAAAACGCATTGGGACGCAGTGCTCCTGGATCCCATCCACTATCGCGGCAACCCGCTGGGCCTGGAGCTGGTCAACGGCAAGCGGCTCGTCTGAACGCACCACCGGCGCGCTCGGGGCGGTCACCTGCCCCCGAGCGCGCCTCACCGCTCCCCTCGGACTTCAGGGGGCCCTGGCGGTGGAGAGCTCCCGGAGGATGTGGTCCCGCATCGTCTTGCGGATCTCCAGCAGACCCCTGTTGGGGAACGCCCCGCCCGTCCGGGTGGAGCTGTCGATCCGCTGGTAGAACGGATCCTCCTTCAACCCGGGCTGCTGGTAGGCATCCAGCACCGCGGGCATGAGGTAGCGCGGCACGCGTCCGGCTTCGGGAGCGTCCTCGCTGAGGAGGATCCACGCGAACGTGCTTGCCTGGCTCATGTAGCTCACGAACGCCGTCGCGGCCTTCTCGCACTCGTCGACGCACCTGGCCCCGAGGAAGAAGGAGTCGGTGAACAGCAGGGGCTGGTTGCCCTCACCCAGTGGCGCGGGGGAGATGCGCAGCTCCTCCCGGTTCGCCCCCTCGGGCAGCTTCTTCAGGATGGTGTGCAACCGCTCCGAGTAGCCCAGGGTCACGTCCGCCTTGCCCTCCGCGAAGAGGGTCGCGGGCAGATCGAAGTTCTCCGCCGCGTCGTAGGTCCCATCGATGCAGGGATTCCCCGTGGACGTCTCGCAGGCCCCGGCGAGCTTCTTCAGCCCGGCAATCACTTGCGCGTCGTAGTTCTCCGTGGTGACGGCCGACTGCACCTGCGAGGGGCCGTACGTATCCGTCCACGCGTCGAGGTAGAGCGAGGGCAGGTTCCAGCTCCCCAGCAGGTTGGCCGCCAGGTCCACCTCCGGCGTCTTCCGCGACGAGAGGATCTGCACCAGCTCGTCCACCGTGCGGGCGTTGCTCACGGACTCGCTGCGCGAGACGATGTAGTGCGTGCACAGCCAGTGGGGCACGCCGTAAAGCTTGCCGTCCAGCGTCGAAGCCGCGACGCCCGCAGGGTGCCAGTTCGACCCCTGCGGCAACGCCGACCACGGACGGACCGCTCCGGTGCCGACCAGCTCTCCCAGGATGGACGTGTCCGTCTCGACGACATCGTAGGCACAGTCGCCCTCCCCCATCAGGGAGCTCGCGAGCTGGGCGGGCTCGTAGAGGTCATCCTTGAAGCACGAGGGATTCACCACCAGGTCCACTTCCGGGTGCTGCCGCTCGAAGTCGCTCTCGATGCGCGCCGCCATGGCCTCGAGGCCATCCCCCGCCGCATCCGGGATGTATGAATAGAGCGGCACCCTCAGTTGGACCCGGGTCCCCGGAGTCGGCTCCGGCTCTGGCTCCGGATCGCAGCCCAGCATCGGGCACAGGGCCGCGCCGAGCACCCACATCCCTCTTCGAATCCACGCGTTCTCGCTCATTGCCGTGAGGTCTCCTACCGCACCGGTTGATGGGCGGTGGGATAGACCGGGTCGACGGCAATGTCGTTGTCGAAGTGCGGGTCCGGGGGTGCCACCCGCCCGGGACGTTCAGCGGGTGGCACGGCGCGTACGCGGACCTCACGCCAGGTCGAACAGCAGCGCCTCCAACGGCTCGGTGGCCGAGAGCACCAGGCGCGACTCGTCGGACAGGGCGACCCCGTCCCCGGCCTTCAGCTCCACGCCGTTGAGCGAGCCCGCGCCTCGCGCCACCTGCAGCCAGGCATGCCGGCCCGGCGCCAGCGCGTACTCGGTCTGCTCACCCTTCCCCAGCAGCGTGCTGTACAGCCGCAGATCCTGGTGCACCTTCAGCGCGCCCTCCTGCCCCTCCGGCGACACCACCAGCCGGAAGCGGCCCTGGCGCTCCTCCTCCGTGAAGGACTTCTGCTCGTAGCTCGGCGTCAGGCCCTGGCGCTCGGGGAGGATCCAGATCTGCAGGAAGTGCAGCTCCTTGCCCGTGCGGTTCATCTCGCTGTGCAGCACGCCCGTGCCCGCCGACATCCGCTGCAGCTCTCCCGCACGCAGCACGCCGAGCGTACCCATGCTGTCCCGGTGTTCGATCTGTCCCGAGAGCACGTAGGTGATGATCTCCATGTCCCGGTGCGGGTGCGTGCCGAAGCCACTGCGCGGCGCCACGCGGTCCTCGTTGATGACGCGCAGGGCGCGGAAGCCCATGTAGCTGGGGTCGTAGTAGTCGCCGAACGAGAAGGTGTGGTGGGAATCCAGCCACCCGTGGTTCGCATGTCCGCGCGCTTCCGAAGGTCGAACGATCATCATGGGGTACTCCTGTTCTCCAGTCTGTTCCGATGCCCGAGGGCCCCGCGGCGATTCGCCCCGTGCGAGCAGCGACCCGCCCATCAGGCCCGTCACGCCGGCCACCAGCCCGCCAGCCACCTGGCGTCGGCTGAGCGGCCAGCCCTCCGCCGCCTCACGCGGCCTTCGCTCCCGCCGCCGCCTTCACCGCCTGCACGTCGAGCTCGATGTCGATGCGCTCCCCCACCAGCACCCCGCCCGTCTCCAGCCCCTTGTTCCACGTCAGCCCGAAGTCCTTGCGGTCGATGCTCGTGCGCGCGCTGAAGGCCAGGCGCTCGACGCCGAACGGATCCTTCACCCGGCCGAGGAACTCGGCGTCCAGCGTCACCTCGCGGGTGGTGTCCTTGATGGTCAGGTCCCCCACCACGCGGTAGCGGTCGCCACCGGCGGGCACCACACGCCGGCTGCGGAAGATGAGGCGCGGGAAGGCCGCCACATCGAAGAAGTCCTGCGAGCGCAGGTGCTTGTCACGCGCCTCCACCTGCGTGTCGATGCTCGCCGCGTCGATCTTCACCTCCGCCTGCGTGTTCTCCAGGCCGCCGTGCACGAACAGCCGCCCCTCGTAGCGCGAGAAGCGGCCGTGCACCCGGGCCACCACCATGTGCCGCACCGTGAAATTGATGGAGGTGTGGGCGTTGTCGATCTGCCAGGTCTCGATGGACATCGAAGTCGTCTCCCAGGAAGTGCTTCTCCGCCCCTTCCCTGGAGCAACCCGCCTGCCAACGTCCAACCCCCTGGAATCACGAAGCTCCAACTCTCCAGGAGCTCAAAATACTCTCAAAATGAGAGCCTCACCCTCTCATCTGGAGAGCCCGTTCCTCTCATTCCGAAAGGCCCCTCCTCCCGCTCCAGGGCCGGAGGAACCTCCGGGCAAGCGCCCGATGCGACCCCTTCAGCGGGTGCGTACCTCATCCGGGACGGTCCTCGAACACAGGGGGTACACCATGGATGTCAACGAGGTCATCGACAGGGCTCGCGACGCCTTCAACGTCCGGCGCGTCTTCGGAGAACCCATCCAGCAGGGCGAGGTGACGCTGGTTCCCGCGGCCTGGGTGAGCGGCGGAGGGGGTGGAGGCGGCGGCGAAGGCACCGCGCCCGAGGGAGCGGAGAACGCCGGGGGGACTGGCAAGGGCTACGGCAGCGGCTTCGGCCTGCGCGCCCGGCCGGCCGGGGCCTTCGTCCTGCGCAACGGGAAGGTGAGCTGGATGCCTGCGGTGGACGTCAACCGCATCATCCTCGGCGCCCAGGTCCTGATGGGCATCTTCCTGCTGACGATCGGCCGGAAGCTCGCGCGCCGCCTGCTCGAGGAGAAACCCCTCCGCAAGCGGCTCGCGAGGTGAGGCACCGGAGCCTGGGCGCCCCGTCGCTCAGCGCTTCATGCCCCGGGTCGGGCTCGGGCGGATGCCGTGGGACGCATCCCCGAGCTGCCCGGAGTCGTGCACCCCCAGGTCAGCAGCGTGTTGTCCCGGAGCAGCGCCAGGGTGTGGTGGTGGCCCGCGGAGATGGCCACCCCGTCGGCGATCCCCGATGAACACCCGGCGCATGCAGACAAGTCCGACATCCATGCAACTCCCACCGGGGCAGGGGCGGTGCACAACGCGTCGAGTGTGACTAGGGTGGCGCCCTCATGAATGTCGATCCCGCTCGCCGGCAGGCCGCACTGGAGGCGCTCTCCCTGGATGATGACGCACTGCTCCGCGCGTGCGAGGTGGAGTACTTCATCGCCTCCGGCCCGGGGGGTCAGCACCGCAACACCACGGCCAGTGGCGTACGGTTGACCCACCCCCCGACCGGGTTGTCCGTCACCGGCACCGAGCGCCGCAGCCAATCCCAGAACAAGGGCGCCGCGCTCGAGCGCCTGCGCGAGGGCCTGAAGGCTCTCACCTACGTCCCCAAGAAGCGCCACAAGACAAAGCCCACCAAGGGCTCCCAGCGGCGTCGTCTGGAAACCAAGAAGCGCGAGGGAGAGAAGAAGGCCCAGCGCAGCAAGAAGGGCCTCTGGTGAATGGAGACGTGCCCGTGCCCCCCTCGAGGACGCCGAACGGTTGGCCCGCTACCGGGCCGCATGGGCTCGACTGAGGGAGGCGTAACCCGGCCTGTCGGGCCACGACGACAACGGCCCGGCGCGCCTCTCGGGGCACACCGGGCCGCTGTGGACTTCAATCACCCTCACCCCGGCCCTCTCCCGGAGGGAGAGGGAGGAGGGGTGGAGCTCGCTCAGGCCTTGGCCAGCTGACGCATCACGTAGAGCAGGATGCCGCCGTGGCGGTAGTAGTCGAGCTCGTTCGGCGTGTCGATGCGGCACAGCACCGTGAACTCCTTCGTGCCGCCCTCGCCCGTCGCCTTCACCGTGAGCTTCTTCTGCGGCGCCAGATCCGTCGAGATGCCGGTGATCTCGAACGTCTCGTGACCCGTCAGGCCCAGGCTCTGCGCGTCCTGGCCCGCCTCGAACTGCAGCGGCAGCACGCCCATGCCGATCAGGTTCGAGCGGTGGATGCGCTCGAAGCTCTTGGCGATGACCGCCTTGATGCCCAGCATCGCCGTGCCCTTGGCCGCCCAGTCACGGCTGGAGCCCGTGCCGTACTCGGCGCCGGCCAGCACCACCAGCGGCGTGCCGTCCTGCTGGTACTTCATGGACGCGTCGTAGATGCTCATCCGCTCGCGCGTGGGGATGTGGACGGTGACGCCACCTTCCACGCCCGGCACCAGCAGGTTCTTCAGGCGGATGTTGGCGAAGGTGCCGCGCACCATCACCTCGTGGTTGCCGCGACGCGCGCCGTAGGAGTTGAAGTCCTTCGGCTCCACGCCCTGCTCCATGAGGTACTTCGCCGCCGGGCTCGTCTTGGCGATGTTGCCCGCGGGCGAGATGTGGTCCGTGGTGACGGAGTCACCCAGCACCGCGAGCACCCGCGCGGCCTTGATGTCCGTGAGCGGCTTGGGCTCGGCCGGGATGTTCTCCAGGAAGGTCGGCTTGCGCACGTAGGTGGACTTGGGATCCCACTGGAACGTGTTGCTGCCACCCGACGGGAGCTGCTGCCAGAGCTGGTCGCCCTCCATGGCGCGCGAGTACTGGCTGCGGAACTGCTCCGGCTTCACCGAGGTGGAGATGGCCTGACGGATCTCCTCGGCCGAGGGCCAGATGTCCTTGAGGAATACCGGGCGGCCGTTGCGGTCCGTGCCGATCGGCTCGTTGTCCAGGTCCTTGCCCACCTCACCGGCCAGCGCGTACGCCACCACCAGCGGCGGCGAGGCCAGGTAGTTCATGCGCACGTGCGGGTTGATGCGGCCCTCGAAGTTGCGGTTGCCGCTGAGCACCGCGGCCACCACCAGGTCACCCGAGGTGACGGCATCCGCCACCGGGTCCGGCAGCGGGCCCGAGTTGCCGATGCACGTGGCGCAGCCGTAGCCCACCACGTGGAAGCCGAGCGCCTCCAGGTAGGGCATGAGGCCCGATTCCTTGAGGTAGTCCGTCACCACGCGGCTGCCCGGGGCCAGGCTCGTCTTCACCCAGGGCCTCACGTTGATGCCGCGCTCCACCGCCTTCTTCGCGAGCAGGCCCGCGCCCAGCAGCACCGCCGGGTTGGAGGTGTTGGTGCACGAGGTGATGGAGGCGATCACGACCGCGCCGTGGCCCAGCTCGTAGCTCTGGTTGCCGGCCTTGACGGTGACGGTCTGCTTGAGACGCTCGGGAGGCACCGGGGCCGCGGCGGCCTTGGCCTTGCCACCCCCCTCGTCGTCCTCGCCCTTGCTCTTGCCCGCCGCCAGCATCTCCACCAGCGACTTCTCGTAGGCGGACTTCATGTCCTTGAGCGTCACGCGATCCTGCGGGCGCTTGGGGCCGGCGAGGCTCGGGACGACCGTGGACAGGTCCAGCTCCAGCGTGTCCGTGAAGACCGGCTCCGGGGTGCTGTCGGTGCGGAAGAGGCCCTGCTCCTTGAAGTAGGCCTCGGCCAGCGCGACGAGCTCCGGCGGACGGCCGGTGAAGCGCAGGTAGTTGAGGCTCTCCTCGTCCACCGGGAAGAAGCCGATGGTGGCACCGTACTCGGGCGCCATGTTGGCGATGGTGGCGCGGTCCGGCAGCGACAGGCTCTTGAGGCCGTCGCCGAAGAACTCGACGAACTTGCCCACCACGCCCTTCTTGCGGAGCATCTGCGTGACGGTGAGCACCAGGTCGGTCGCCGTGGCGCCCGCCGGGAGCTGGCCGGTCAGCTTGAAGCCCACCACCTGCGGAATCAGCATGGTGATGGGCTGGCCGAGCAGCGCCGCCTCCGCCTCGATGCCGCCCACGCCCCAGCCCACCACGCCCAGGCCGTTGACCATGGTGGTGTGGCTGTCGGTGCCCACCAGCGTGTCGGGGCACACCACGTTGCCCTGGCGGAAGGCCACCTGGGCCAGGTACTCCAGGTTCACCTGGTGGCAGATGCCCACGTCGGGGGGCACCACGCGGAAGTTCTTGAACGCGTTCTGGCCCCAACGCAGGAACGCGTAGCGCTCCTTGTTGCGGTCGAACTCGAGCTCGGCGTTGGCCCGGAAGGCGTCCGAGGTGCCGAACACGTCCACCTGGAACGAGTGGTCGATGACCAGGTCCGCCGGGTTGCGCGGGTTGATCTTCGCCGGATCACCTCCCATGGAGGCGAGCGCCTCGCGCATGGCGGCCAGGTCCACCACCGCGGGCACGCCGGTGAAGTCCTGCAGCAGCACGCGCGCCGGGTGGAAGGAGATCTCCGTGTCCGGATCGGCCTTCGGGTTCCAGGCGAGCATCTTCTCCACGTGCTCGCGCTTCACCACACGGCCATCCTCGTTGCGCAGCAGGTTCTCGAGCAGGATCTTCAGCGAGAAGGGCAGGCGCGCGACCGAGGCGTGGTCCTTGCCCACCTTGGCGAGGCTGTAGAACTCGTACGACGCAGAGCCCACCGTGAGTTGGCTCTTGCTCTTGAAACTGTCCGTCATTGTGAGTGCCGTCCTTCCTTCCGTCCGCTGAGGACCGATTTGCCGGAATCGGGAATCTGGAATCGAGGGTCTTCTAGGCGCGTCGAACGCCGCTTGCAAAGAGATCCTGCGGGGCAGATTCCAGGGGCGGACGGTTGGGGAAACTTCACAGACCGTCCGGGTTGGTTCACCACTCCTACATGGAGGGAACCCACTCGCGAGCGGCCCAGGCAGGCGACCTGGTGGAAATCCCGTCCTGACGGGTTTGTCACATCCCTCCGTCCACCAGGGCGCCCCTCCATGAGCACGGCAGCCGCTTCCGTTCAGACGTCTCCGACCTACAACTTCTTGATGCGCACCAGCCCTGCGCACGCTGCGCGTGGCCTTCTGAACCGTCCGGCTACCGGTCCGCGAGCAGACGCGCCGTGCGCTGGAGACGCTCGGCGCCAATCTGCATCAGCGCGTCCCGCATGCCCGGTTGGTTGTAGATGTGGCGCTCGAAGGCCGACCGGTCCAGCCGCAGCAACACACACGGGACGTCCGCCCGCACCATGGCCGTCACCGGCTTGTCCAGCATGAGGGAGATCTCCCCGAACACATCGCCCTCGCGCAGCACCGGATAGGGCGACTCCCGTCCGTCCGGGTGCACGTGGTACGGGGTGCACCGGCCACGCAGCAGCAGGTAGAGGGCATCCCCCATCGTCCCGGCGGTGAGCAGCGTCGTCCCCGCCGGCACCCGATGGAGCTGGAACTCGCGAGCCAACAGCCGCCGCTGCTCGAAGCGCAGGGGCGAGAAGATGGGATGGGTGCGCAAGAGGTTGTCCGCCGCGCGCTTGCGGCAGAAGGCCTGCACCACCCGCTCCACCAACGGGTGCCGCTTGGAGAGCTCCGCCAGCCGCGCCCGCGTCAGCTCCAGCAGCACCGACGGCACCGAGGGCATCACGGTCGAGAACCGGGGCCCCTCGGTGATGAGCGCCATCTCCCCGAAGACCCAGCCGTCCACCACCGGCCCCTCCTGCGGTCCCCGGCCCTCCAGCAGCCGCATGACGTCGCCCCGCCCCTCCACCATGAAGAACATGGAGGCGCCCGGGTCTCCCTCGCGCATCACCGGCTGGCCGATCCCATACACCCGGACGTCCACCGCCTCGAGCAGCGCCACGAACGCATCCCGGTACAGCATCGAGAAGATGGGCACCGCCACCGGGTCCTCCCGCTCCGGGAGCAGATCGAGCTCGGCGGAGACCGTGTCCCCCGTGCCCTCCAGGGGTGGTGTGGAGTAGCGCGCGTAGAGGTTCGCGATGAAGGCCTGTGTGCGTGTGTGCCGCGGATCGACCCGCAGCAACTCCTTGCACGCCACGATGGCACGCAGGAGCTGACTGCCCTGGGCCCAGGCCCTCGCGAGGGCCTCGTAGCCGGCGGCGGCGGCCTCGGTCTTCCCCTGTTGCTCGAGCTGCCGGAACTCGGCGACCGCCAGGTCCACCCGCCCACGGGCCGCCAGTTGTCCGGCCAGTTCCCGCTGCGAAAGATGCTTGTCCGATGCGTCAATCATCCGTGCTCACGCTCACGAGCGCCGCACGCTACCACCCCCCCGAAGATTGCCCAGGGGGTTCAACGTACCGGGAGCTTCTGCCCGCCGGCCAGCGCCGGAGCGAACAGGTCTCCTACCTTGTCCAGACGTCGCAACACCGTAGCAAGAGTGAAACGTCGGGGGTCCAACCGTGGCGTCACCTCGGACCAGGCCAGGGGCGTGGACACCGGAGCGTGTGGCAGCGCACGCAGGGAGTACGGCGCCACCACCGTCTTGCCCCAGGCGTTCTGCTCGGCATCCAGGTACAGCCTGCCCTGGCGCCGCTCCTTGGAGCGTTCCGTGGTGGCCAGTGCCGGATGCTCCCGGGCGAGCACCTCGAAGCTCTCCAGCGCGAACTCCCGCACCCGCGCGTAGGTATGGCCGGGGGCGAGCGGCACCAGCACATGCAGGCCCCGCTTGCCGGACGTCTTGGGCACGCTCGTCAGCTCCAGCTTCTCCAGGTGGCGCCGCAAGGCGGTGGCCAGCTGGATGAGGTCGTCGAAGGTGCCCCCCGGTCCGGGGTCGAGATCGAATACCACCCAGTCCGGCTCCTCCAGGCGCGGCACCCGGCTGGACCAGGTATGCAGCGTGAGGGCCGACTGGTTGGCGAGCCACGACAGTGACTCGGGCCGATCCACCACCACGTGGGTGAACGAGCGGGTCTCGTGGTGGATGCACACGGTGGTGAGCCAGTCCGGCGCGCCTCGCACTTCCTGGCGGAAGAAGCCGGGCGCGTCCACGCCCCGGGGCCACTGCTGGAGCGCGAGCGGACGGCCCTCGAGCGCCGGAACCATCAGGGGCGCCACGTCCCGGAAGTAGGCGAACACGTCCGCCTTGGTGAAGCCCGGCTCGGGGAAGAGCACCCGGTCGCCGTGGGTGAGCACCACGGGCGCCGCGCTGGGCGCAGCCGGGGTCTTCATCCGGGCCACGGCGGTCCGGCCCACGGCCCGCGTGCTCTTGCGAGCCTTGGTCCCCGTCCGCCGGTGGGGGCCTCGCGTGGCACGCACGGGCGTACTGCGCGGCTGTTCCCGTACGCACTCCTCGGGACGCTTGTCGGTGCGCAGCCCCTGGAAGGACGGGTGGCGCAGGCGGCCGTCCTCGGTCCACTCGGTGAAGGCCACCTGGGCCACGTAGCGGGGCTTCACCCAGAACGCCTCCTCGTTGTGCAGGGCGTCCCGCACGAGGGGGGCACCCTCCACCGGCGGCCTCTTCACCACGTCGCGCGACAGGAGCGTGCGCAGCTCGCGCCGCACCTTCGTGGAATAGCCCGTGCCCACCTTGCCCGCGTAGTGCCAGCTGTCGCCCTCACGCACCGCCACCAGCAGCGAGCCAAGCTCCGGCCGCTCGTTGGCCATGGGCGTGAAGCCCACGATGGCCACCTCCTGGTTGGCCTGCACCTTGAGCTTGAGCCAGTCGGCGCCGCGACCCGGGGTGTAGGGGCTGTCCACGCGCTTGGCCATGACCCCTTCCAGCCCGCGCCGCCTCGCCGCCGCCAGGGCCTTCTTCGCGCTGCCCTCCACCCGCTCGGCGAGCTCCAGCGGAGGCCTCCCGCGCGCGAGGAGCCGCTCGAGCCGCTCCCGGCGCTCATCCAACGGAAGGGAGCGCACGTCCTCCCCATCGAGCCACAGCACGTCGAAGATGACGAAGCGCTCCTCGGCCCCTTTTCCGAGCAACTGGAAGCGCGAGCGTCCCTGGGCATCCAGGGCGACGATCTCCCCATCCACCACCACCTCGTGCCCGCTCAGCGCCTCGAGCGCCCGGGCGATGGCCGGGAAGCGCGCGGACAGATCCTTCCCGCCCCGCGACTGGAGGGCGCTCCGCTCACCCTGAACGGCCGCGAGCGCGCGGAAGCCGTCGTACTTCACCTCGAAGCGCCAGTCGTTCCCCTCGGTGGCATCCACCTGGGCCAGCGTGGCCAGCATGGGTGCCCAGACCTTCTCGAGGAGCGCCTCGGGCGTACGGGCCCGCGCCTTGCGACGCGCGGGACGTTTGGCTCGCGTGGGCGGGGCGGCGGTACGACGGGTACGGCGGGGCCCCTGGGTGACGCGCTGGCCGGACTTCACGGACTCGGGGCGCTCCTCCGTGACGTCGTAGCCGGGCCGCTCGGTGCCATCCTTGGCCTTGAAGCACAGCCACTGCGCCTTCTTCCCCACCGGGCGCGTGCGGATGAGGTGCCACCCACCCTTCAGCTTCTCTCCGTTCAGCGCCACGTGGAGACGTCCCCGCGCGAGCTGCTCGGAGGCCTGGCCCGGCGGCACCGTGTCGAAGGTGCCCGACTCCCACAGGAGCGAATCCCCCGCCCCATAGGCGCCCTCGGGGATGTGGCCCTCGAAGGAGGCATAGGCCAGGGGGTGGTCCTCGGTCTGGACCGCGAGCCGCTTGTCGGCCGGGTCGTAGCTGGGGCCCTTGGGGATGGCCCAGCTCACGAGCACGCCGTCGATCTCCAGCCGCAGGTCATAGTGCAGCCGGGTGGCATCGTGCTTGTGCACCACGAAGATCGGGCTGGAGCCATGACGTGAAGCCGTGGCCTCCGGCGCGGGCTCCGAAGTCAGGGAGAAGTCACGCCTGGCGCGGTACGTCCCCAAGCGCTCACGAGCGGAAGTCCTGGATCGTCTCGAGGTCGCCATCCCCTCAAGGGTCAGCACGCTCGGCCCGCCCGGCAAAAGCCTGACCGGGGGTCCTCCGCCGCCCGCTTCCTCTACCTCGATCGTCAAGCCGAGTGGAAGACCCATCAGGTCTTCCGCTCGCTTCCTACCCTACTCTGGGTACTGTCTCGCGGGACGGCTCAGCGCGACTTGGAGGACTCCTTCTGCTCGAGCTGGAGGATCTCATCCACCACCTGAGGCTCGGCCAGCGTGGTGGTGTCACCCAGGCTGTCCGTCTGGCCCTCGGCGACCTTGCGGAGGATGCGGCGCATGATCTTCCCCGAGCGCGTCTTCGGCAGACCACTCACCACGCGGATGCGATCCGGCGTGGCCAGCGGGCCGATGATGCGGCGCACCTGCTCCTTGAGGGCGCCCACCAGCTGCTCCGAGTTCAGGTCCTGCCCGCTCTTCACCGTCACGTACGCGCAGATACCCGTGCCCTTGATGTCGTGCGGGAAACCCACCACGGCGGCCTCGGCCACCACGTCGTGCGCCACCAGCGCGCTCTCGATCTCCGCCGTGCCCAACCGGTGGCCGGACACGTTGAGCACGTCGTCCACGCGGCCGGTGATCCAGTAGTAGCCGTCCTCGTCGCGGCGGCAGCCGTCACCCGTGAAGTACATGCCCGGGTACGTGGAGAAGTACGTCTCGCGGAAGCGCCGGTGGTCGCCCCAGATGGTGCGGGCCTGACCGGGCCAGGGGCGCTTGAGGCACAGGTTGCCGGAGACGCCATTGCCCTCGATGACGTTGCCCTTCTCGTCCACCAGCACCGGCTCGATGCCGAAGAACGGGAAGGTGGCGCTGCCGGGCTTGGTGGGCGTGGCGCCGGGGAGCGGGGTGATCAGGATGCCGCCCGTCTCCGTCTGCCACCAGGTGTCCACCACATCGCAGCGGCCCTCGCCCACCACGTCGTGGTACCAGCGCCACACCTCGGGGTTGATGGGCTCGCCCACCGTGCCGAGGATGCGCAGGCTCTTGCGCGAGGTCTTCTTCACCCACTCATCGCCCTCGCGGATGAGCGCGCGCAGGGCCGTGGGAGACGTGTAGAGGATGGTCGCCTTCAGGTCGTCCACCACCTGCCACATGCGGCTCGCGTCCGGGTACATCGGCGTGGACTCGAAGATGACCGTCGTCACGCCGTTGAGCAGCGGGCCGTAGATGAGATAGCTGTGGCCGGTAATCCAACCCACGTCGGCGCTGCAGAAGTAGACGTCGTCCGGGTGGATGTCGAAGACGTACTCGTGCGTCATCGACGCGTAGACGAGATAGCCGGCGGTGGTGTGCATCACGCCCTTGGGCTTCCCGGTGCTGCCCGAGGTGTAGAGGATGAAGAGCGGATCCTCGCTGGACATCCACTCCACCGGGCAGGTGGAGCGGTGCTTCACCATCTCGTCCTCGAGGAACTTGTCGCGCCCGGCCTTCATGGCCACGGACGTGTCGGTGCGGCGGCTGACGAGCACCGTCTCCACCTGGGTGAGGCCGTCGAGCGCCTGGTCCACGATGGACTTGAGGGGCACGGCCTTGGGGCCACGCGGCGCCTCGTTGGCGGTGACGACGATGCGCGCCCCCGAGTCGAGGATGCGGTCGCGCAGGGACTCGGCGGAGAAGCCGGCGAACACCACCGAGTGCACCGCGCCGATGCGCGCGCACGCCAGCATGGTGTAGGCCACCGCGGGCGTCATGGGCATGTAGATGCAGACGCGGTCACCCTTCTGCACGCCGTGCGCCTTGAGCACGTTGGCCACGCGCGCCACCTGGTGCTTGAGCTCGCGGTAGGTGATGCGCTCGTACTTCCCGGGCTCGTTGGCGGCCCAGATGATGGCCACCTTGTCCGGCTGCTTCTGCAGGTGCCGATCCACCGCGTTGTGACAGGCGTTGAGCTTGCCACCGCCGTACCAGGAGAAGTCCACCTCCTCCATGTCCGCGTCGAACACGTTCTGCGGCGGGTGGAACCAGTCGAGCCGCTTCGCCTGAGCACCCCAGAATCCAACGGGATCCTCGATGCTCTGGCGATAGAGGCGCTGGTACTCCTCGAGGCTCTTCACGCGAGCGCCCGCGGTAATGGGCTCCTTCGGAGCGAGAAGCATGATGGTCTCCCCCTGGGGTAGGGTTGTGTGAATTCAACGCGCCTGAGGCAAGCACCATGCCCGGCTTGAAATCCACCTTCTTCCAGAGGGTTGCGCTCTGGACGCGGCGCGTCGAGACGTCACGCGCGGAAACGGGCGTTACCTTCCGTAACATGTCGGGTACATGACGCACCGTCCCAAGCGAGCCCACCCGTGAAGCCCTTCCTTCGCGTCCTGATCCTGCGGCTGCGCAACAGCTGGAAGTTCATGCTCCTGGTGGCCGTGCTCGCCACCGGGGGCGCCGCGCTCTGCCAGAAGTACGACCTGTTGCGGATGAGCGACGCCGAGCTCGGCGCCTACGACCAGGGCCTCACCTTCTTCACCGGAGGCCATCCGCGCTCGAGGGACGTGGTCATCGTCGGCATCGACGACAAGACGCTGCAGGGCATCCGCGACAACGAGCAGTACGTGCGCAACTACGGCGTCTATCCCTACTCGCGCAACCTGTGGGCGCGCGTCTTCGAGCACCTCGTGGACCAGGGCGCCCGCGCCATCGTCTTCGACGGCGTGATGGACGAGCGGGGCACCGATGAGAGCAATGACCTCGCCCTGGCGCAGGTGCTGGAGGAGCGCGGCATTCCCCTCACGCTCGGCTTCAGCATCAACGCGGGCCAGCCCTCCCTGCCCCGGGTGGAGCCGGTCAACCGCCTGCCTCGGGTGCCCACACCACGCCCGGCCCCAGCATCGGAAGTCAGCCCCGTCAGCGAGGAGGGAGAGGACTTCGTCGAGGCCGTGCCCACGGGCGTCGCCGCCGGGGACGACTTCGTGGAGACGGAGGGCTCTCCGCCCCTGACGCGGGAAGAAGTGGCGCGGGCGCTCGCCTTTCCCGTGCACCACCCCGGCCTGTCCCTGCCCTCGTTGGAACAGCGCCACCCGGTGCAGCCCCTGCCCGGCCTGGTACGCACCACACCGGGCTTCGGGCTCGTCGTGCTGGAGGAGGACGGGGACGGGCGCCTGCGCCGCACGCGCTTCGCCTACTCGGACGGCGCCAACACCTATGCCACGCTGTCACTGGCCGCCGCGGCGGACATCTTCGGCGCCGAGCGCGTCGAGCTGACACCGGGCAGGCTGAAGATCGGCTCCCGCGAGCTGCCCATCAACCCGGACGGCAGCGCGGAGCTGGACTTCGGCGGCGCGTGGAAGGACCGCTTCGAGGCGCTGAGTGTGTACGCGGTGCTGGAGGACTGGGCCCGCCGCGAGGAGCACCGGGCGAAGGGCACGCCCTACGTGCCGGCCATCCCCGAGGGCACGTTCCGCGACAAGGTGGTGCTGGTGGGCGGGCTGTCGCTGGGCACGAGCGACGTGAAGGCCACGCCCTTCCAGAGCGACTCCCCCGGCCTCGTCAAACACGCGGTGATGCTGGAGGCGCTCCTGTCCGGCGGCTTCATCACCGAGGCGCCCTTCTGGATGTCGCTCCTGCTCACCTTCGGGGTGGCGCTCTTCTCCGTGACGCTCATCACGCTCGTGCGCGCGCCGGCGCTGGAGATCGCCTGGCCGCTGCTGCTCTTCTTCGGCCTCTTCCTCGTCACCGGGCTGTTCCTCGAGCACGGCCGGGTGCACGTGCTGAGCGCCATGCCCATCTACGCGGGGGAGGTCGCCTCGCTGTCGGCGATCGCCTTCAACCACATGTTCGCCAACCGGGAGCGCGAGCGGCTGCGCCAGGCCTTCAACCGCTTCCTGGACAAGACGCTGGTGGATCAGCTCGTGGAGCAGCAGAAGCTCCCCTCGCTGGAAGGAGAGACGCGGGAGATCACCGCCTTCTTCTCCGACATCCGCGGCTTCTCCTCCTTCAGCGAGCGCTTCAAGGACGACCCGAAGGCGCTGGTGGCCCTGCTCAACCGCTACCTCACCCGGGTGAGCTCGGTGCTGATGGCGCACGGGGCCTGCCTGGACAAGTACATCGGCGACGCGGTGGTGTGCCTCTTCGGCGCACCGCTGGACATGCCGGACCACGCGGTGCGCGCCTGCCACGCCGCGCTCGCCGTGCGCGCCGAGGTGGATGCCCTCCGCGCCGAGCTCCAGAAGGAGGGCCTGCCGGACGTCTACACCCGCATCGGCCTCAACTCCGCGGAGATGTTCGTGGGGAACTTCGGCAGCGAGCACCTGCTCGACTACACCGCCATCGGGGATGGGATGAACCTCGCCTCCCGGCTGGAGGGCGCCAACAAGGCCTACGGCTCGGTCATCATGATCGGCCCGCGCACCTACGAAATGGCGCGCGAGCACATCGAGGCACGGGAGCTGGACCGGGTGAAGGTGGCGGGCAAGGAGGAGGCGGTGACCGTGTACGAGCTGCTGGCGCGCGCTGGAGAGCTGCCCGCGGCGAAGCGCACCACCGTGGAGCGCTACCACCGGGCACTCGCGCTCTACCGGGAAGCGCGCTTCGAGGAGGCGGCCCTCGTGCTGGAGGAGGCGCTCGCGGCGGACGCGGAGGATGGTCCCAGCAGGGCACTCCTTGCGCGGTGCAGGCGTTACGCGTTGAATCCTCCCGCCCTCCCCTTCGACGGGGTGGCCAGCCTGGAGAAGTGACCGTGAAACTCGAGAGACTCCCCACGTTGCTGGCACTGGCGTGCGTGGCCACCAGTGGCACGGCCCTCGCCGTGCCGCCCGGGGGCACGCTGTACATCAAGGCGAAGAACACCCACCTGAAGGCCTCGAGCAGCCCCACCGCGAACACGCTCGTGGTGCTGCAACCCGGCAAGCAGGTGACGTACAACGGCCGCGAGGGCAGCACGCCCTGGTGCAAGGTGACGGTGTCGGCGGACAAGAAGGCCCCCGTCCAGGGATTCATCTACCAGGCCAACCTCGCGGTCTCGCCGCCCTCGCTGGAGGTCACCAGCAAGAACCCTGGCAAGCCGCTGTCCCCCGAGGCCTTCGCCTCCTCGGGCGCGGCCGTCAAGGCGCTGGGGCCCGGGGCCATCGAGTACGGCAAGTCGCTGAGCCGGCCCGAGAGCGTCCAGCAGCTCATCGCGCTCGAGTCGCTCGCCAAATCCATCGACGAGACCCAGGTGGCCGAGTACGCCCGCGCGGGCGGGCTGCCCGAGGTGGTGGGCCGGCCCGAGGTGGCGAGCCGCTCCTCCGCGAAGCCGGGCAACCGCACGTCGTCGAAGAGGGGGCGCAAGTGATGGACCGGCGTCGGATGAAATTCCTCGTGGCGTGCCTGGTACTCAGTGGCCTTCCGGGCTGCGCACGGTTCCAGCGATTCGCGAGCAACTCCGGTGGCACGCTCGGGAAGGTCGGGCGGGTCATGGAGGACAACTCGAAGTCCTTCCAACGTGCCGACGAGATGAAGAAGGACTGCGATGCGTTGAGGGCCCGCACCGTCTCCTTCGAGGAAGAGACCGCCTTCGGTGGCGCGGTGAGCGTCAACTGGGTGAGCCAGGGAGGAGGGCTCACGAACCGGTCAGATGCCCGTGCGCTGCACGTGCAGCTCAACAAGATTGGAAAGAACCTCGCGGCCCAGTCGAGCCGGCCGAACCTCCCCTGGACCTTCGGAGTGCTCCAGTCCGAGGGCGTCAACGCGGTGAGCGGACCGGGGGGTTACGTCTTCGTTTCCGAGGGGCTGCTCGCACGGCTGGACAACGAGGCCCAGCTCGCGGGGGTGCTGGCGCACGAGATCGCCCACATCACCGGCAAGCACGCGATGCACGAGTACCAGAGGTATCTCGTGAAGCAATGCGAGGGCGCGGTGACGGCCGCGCGGGTGGATGCGGCCGTGAACACGGTGAAGGGAATCGGGAGCGCGATCGCGCCGATACAGCTCCCTCCCGGCGAGCTGCGGAACCTGTTCCAGGGGCTGGCGGCCAACGTGGATTTCAACGCGTTGGGCAAGAACGCCATCAAGGCCCTCACCGACGGATTCGTCTCGCACCTCCTCGAGAAGGGCTTCGACACGGACGACGAGTACGCCGCCGACCTCGAGGCCGTGGAGTTGATGGCGGCCGCCGGCTACGCCCCCGAGGAGTACGTGGCCTTCCTGTCGAAGCTGCCGGACAAGGGGCTCTCCACCGAGCACCCCCGCAAGGAGAAGCGGCAGGAGAGGCTACGCAAGCAACTGGCGAAGTGGAGCGAGCGCGCCCCGGACGACGAGTTCACCACGTCCGTGGACCTCTCCCAGACGAAGGTCGTTCCCCTGCGCGACGCGCTCCAGGCGGGCCGCACGGGCACCGCCTCGCGCGGGGATTGAACGGGGCGCTGGTCAGGGCGCCACGGTGGTGACGAACTCCGTCTTCCCGTCACCGACCTTGAGGATGACGGCGGGCTTCACCGGGTTGCGATTGGCATCGAGGCTGAGGGTGCCCGTCACACCGGGGAAGTCCTTCGTCGAGGCGATGGCCTCGCGCAGGGCGGCGCCCGAGGTGTCCTGCGCCCGCTTCATCGCCTCCACGGCCACGCGGGCCGCGTCATAGCCAAGTGCCGCGATGGCGTCCGGCACGCTGCCGTAGGCGGCCTTGTAGTCGGCGATGAACTTCTGGGTCCGAGCGTCCGGGTTGTCCGGCGAGTAGTGGTTGGAGAAGTAGCTGCCCTCGACCGCGCTGCCGCCCAGCTCGAAGAGCTTGTCGGAGCCCCAGCCATCACCCCCGAGCAGGGGCACCGTGACGCCCAGCTCCCGCACCTGGCGGGCGATGATGCCCACGTCGCTGTAGTAGCCGGGAATGTAGATGGCCTGGGGCTTCGCCTTCTTGATGGCGGTCAGCTGCGCGCGGAAGTCCGTGTCTCCCTTCGCATAGCTCTCGTCGGCGACGATCTTCCCTCCCAGCTCGGAGAACCTGCCGACGAAGGTGTCCGCGAGACCGATGGAGTAGGCGCTCTTGTTGTCCCGCAGCACGGCGATCGTGTCGAACTTCAGGTGCTCGCGCGCGAACTTCGCCATCACCGAGCCCTGGAAGGGATCGATGAAGCAGACGCGGAAGATGGAGTCGCCCTTCTGGGTCACCGCCGGGTTGGTGCCGCTGGGGGTGATCATCGGCACGCCAGCCGCCTGGGCCTTCTCCGCCACCGCCAGGGACGCGGAGGAGCCCGTGTCCCCCAGGATGAGGGCCACCTTGTCCTGGGTGATGAGTCGCGTGGCCGCCTGCGCCGCCTCCTCGGGCTTGCCCTGGCTGTCGTAGACGCGCGTCTCCAGCTTCCTGCCCTTCACGCCGCCCGCGGTGTTGGCCTCCTGGATGGCCAGCTCGATGCCATTGCGCGCGGAGATGCCATAGGTGGCCTCCCCTCCCGTGAGGCTCCCCAGGACGCCCACGACGAGCGCACCTGAAGCAGCTGGAGGTGTGGCCTGAGCACCCGCCGAGCCACCCGTGACGGGCGTGGCGGGAGCGGGCGGGGATTTCTTCTCGCAGCCCGTCATGACCAGGGCGAGCGAGGTGAGAAGCAGGGAAAGTGAGCGATGCATGGGCGCTTCTTCACACGGCCATTCCCTTCCCACAACCCCAACGTCCGGCCACCGTTCACATCCGAGGCTTGACGGGAGAGCGGGCCCAGCTGAAAATGCAAATCATTCTCATGTTCTGGCGAACGGCGAACCCAACGCGCGACCCGAAGAGCCGTGATGACGGCGGTGCGCCCTGGCGCGGGGAGCGGCGATGTTGAGCCTGGCGGCGCTCGCCTTCTCCGTCTCGGCGGTGTCGTTCCTGAGCAATGGGGCGCGGGGCGGCTCGCGGTGGGTGGCGGCGGGTGCGGCGCTCGCGGCGGCGGCATCCTCCATCGCGGCGTATGGTGCCGTACAGGGACTGCTCGTGACGCTCGTCCTCGCCATGACGGTGGCCTCGGTGCTGGTGCTCGTCCTGGCGCCCCGGCCCGAGCACGCTCGGACGGTCGCCATCGTGAGTGGGCTGCTCGGGCTCGTGCCCGCGCTCCTCGCGGGAGCCCGCGGGTGACGACGGTGGCCGAGGACAAGGCCGCGGGACACACCCTCGCGCGGACACTCGCCGCCCTTCTGGGTGCGCCCCTCGCCGCGTTCGCGGTGGGCGCGGGACTGGTGGCCTTCCTGCCGGTGTCTCCCGAAGTGGCCTATCTGATCGGCTTCCACGTGATGGTGCCGCTCTGGGTGACGCTCGCGTGCGTGCTGCCGCTGCTGAAGAACGGGCGCGTGGCGTGGGGCGTGTGCCTCGCCTTCGCGGGCCCCGTCGCCGCCGCGCTGGTGCTCCGGAGGCTCGGGTGAAGCTCGCTCCTCGCACCTTCCGCATCCAGTGGGACCTGCACGCGTGGGCGGGCGTCACCGCGAGTCTGTTCCTGTTCGTCATCTTCTTCTGTGGTGTCTTCGCGCTGTTCCGCGAGGAGCTCGAGGTCTGGCAGGAGCCCGCGCTCCACGTCGCCCCCGCGGGAGGCACGGCCCCGTCCTTCGATGCGCTGATGGCCCACCTGACGAAGAAGGGCCCGCTCGCGCGCGGCGCGCATGTGGGCTTCCTCACGCACGAGGAGACACGCTTCGTCACGGCCTACCTCTTCTCGCCGGGCGAGCCGCGGGAAGTCTGGCTCGATCCCGTCACCGGCGCGGAACTGGCCCCGCGGAGCCGGCTCTCGAGCGAGCTCTACTGGATGCACTTCTTCTACCGCGTGCCGCGAGGCATGGAGCTCACGGGCCTGATCGCCATCGCGTCGCTCGTCGCGCTCGTCAGCGGCTTCTGGATCCACCTCAAGGACCTGCGCCAGCAGTGGTGGCGATTCCGCCCCTCACAGAAGCCGCGCTTCTCCGCGTCCGATGCGCACAAGGTGCTCGGCGTCTTCGGGCTACCCTTCACCGTGATGCTCGGCTGGACGGGGGCCGTCTTGTGCCTCTCCGCCCTGGCGGGGCAGGGGCTCACGGCCACGGTGTTCGATGGAAATCCCAGGCGGGTGAGCGAGCTCGCGGGCTACGCACAGCCCGTCCGCGAGGAGGCCCACTCGGACGCCGTCATGCGCCCCATCGACGAGCTCGTGTCCCGCGCTCGTGCCGCCGTGCCCGGGGCCACGGGCACGCCCCGCTACGTCGAGCTTCAGCTCCACGGTGACGCGAACGCGTGGGCGGGCATCTTCTTCCAGCTCGAGCCGCTCGGCGCGGACCACTTCGCCTTCCTCGACTCGGTGAGCGGCGCTCCGATCGCGACGAGCCGCGAGTACGCGACCCCCTCCTTCTCCTTCGAGCGGGTGCTCTTCGATCTGCACTATGCGCGCTATGGAGGGCTGCTGTTGAAGCTGCTCTACGCACTGCTCGCGCTCGCCATGTGCGGGGTCATCCTCACCGGCAACCTCATCTGGCTCGAGCGCCGGGACAGCCGGCGCGAGCACCTGGGCAACCGGCTCCTGGAGCGGCTGACCGTGGGCGTGTCCGGGGGACTCGCCTTCGCGACCTCGGTCTATTTCGCGGCGAACCGCGCGCTGCCGTGGGAAGCCCCGCGGCGGGCCGATTGGGAGTTCGGCCTGTTCCTCGGGGCCTGGGCGCTCGCGGTCGGCTGGACGCTCGTGCCGCGCGCCTCCTCACGACAGGCGGGCGTCGTGCTCTGCATGGGGGCCGCGACGCTCTTCGGCGGAGTCGTCGTCGCGGACGTGGCCTTCAGGGATGCGAACCTGTTCACGGCGATCTCTCGAGGACTGCCGCCCGTCTTCATCTCGGAGCTGCTGCTGTGCTCGCTCGCCCTGGGCTGTGGCGGCCTCGCGAGAGGCCTGGCGCGGGGACGTCCGACGGAGGTCCTTCGGGCCCCCGTCGAGACGCCCCCACGTGGCTACCAGGTGTAGCCGACCTTGAACGTGGCCCGGCGCCGGTCACCGTAGAAGCAGGCCGTCGCGGAGCTGCAGGACGAGACGTACGTGTCGTCCAGGAGGTTCGAGGCGTTGACCGCCGCCTGCCAGTGGCCCTTCTCGTAGTGGACGCCGGCGTCCACGAGCGTGAAGCCCGGCACCTCCAACGCGTTGTCACGGTCGGCGAACGACGCACCCACGTGGCGCGCGCCCGCTCCTACCCCAAGGCCCTCGAGCACCCCGCTCTGGAGGGTGTAGTCCAGCCACAGGGAGGCGAGGAGCCGAGGCACGCCCACCGGCACCTTGCCCACCTCGAAGTCCGCGCCCTCGGTGATTTCGAGCTGGTAGAGCGAGGCGGAGCCGATGAGGCTCAGCCCCTGCATCAGGCTCGCGTTCGCCTCCAGCTCGAGACCGCGCGAGCGCACCTCGCCGATCTGCAGCTGGTTGAAGGAGCCATCCGTCGTCAGGAAGTTCTCCCGCCGCAGCTCGAAGACGGAGAGGTTGAGCGAGGTCTTCACCTCGTCCGGCTGGAACTTGATGCCCGCCTCGAGCTGCTCGCCCCGCTCGGGCTCGAAGAGCTCTCCCGTCGCGGTGGTTCCGGCGACCGGGTTGAAGGAGCGGGCATAGCTGACGTACGGCGCCAGGCCGCTGTCGAAGGTGTAGATGAGGCCCGCGCGGCCACTGAAGGCCTGCTCGCTACCGTCGTAGCTCGAGGTCGGAAAGAGCTCGTTGTCGAGCCGCATGCCCACCCAGTCCTGGCGTCCGCTGAGCACCAGGTTCAACCGATCGGCGATCCGGAGCTGGTCCTGGAGGTAGACACCGAGCTGGTTCTGGCGGACCGCGTTGAGCGTGTAGCGCGAGGAGGTGGGCGTGGCGGGAACGTAGACGGGCTCGAGAAGGTCGAGCGAGGCCCCGGCCTCGTATCCCTGCTCGTCATCGAGTGCGTAGTGCTTGTAGTCGAGTCCGAACAGCACGGTGTGGTGGAGCGGACCGGTGTCGAAACGCACCTGGGCCTGATTGTCGACCGTGAACAGCTCCGCGAGGGGCGTCGTCACGAAGTTGCCGCGGGCGAGCCGCGCATCCGCCGGAGAGCCCTCGTACCCGACGCCGTACAGGTTCTGGAAATCGATGGAGAGGTGGCCGTAGCGCAGGTTCTGGCGCACCGTCCAGGTGCCGTTGAAGCGATGCTCGAACTCGTAGCCGATCAGCGCCTGGTCACGCTTGAAGCGGTCCAGGTCCGGATCGCTCGTGAAGAGGTCCGTGGGGATGCGCCCATAGGGTGCGTCCACGACGGTGCCCACGTAGGGCAGGAAGTTCTGGCCGCGCGTGCGATCCACCAGGTAGCTGGCGTGGAGGGTCAGGCTCGTACCGGCGGACGGCTTCCAGGTCACGCTCGGAGCGACGAAGAGGCGGTTGTTGTCGATGTACTGGACCTGGGTGTTCCCACCCCGGGCCAATCCCGTCACGCGGTAGAACCACTGCCCGCCCTGGCCGATGGGACCACCGAGGTCGATCGCGCCGTAGCCATTGAGGTACTCGTTGATGCCGGCTTCCACATGGAGGAGCCGATCGGAGGGAGGCCGCTTGCTGACGAGGTTGAGCAGGCCGCCTGGATTGGTGCCGCCGTAGAGCACCGACGAGGGGCCTCGCACCGCCTCGATCCGCTCCAACCCGAAAGGCTCGAGCCTCCAGGTGGAGAAGGAGCTGGAGAGGAGCTGCAACCCGTCGAGGTAGTAGCCCGCCTCCTGCGAGGGGAAGCCCCTCATCAGGAACCAGTCGTTGCGCGAGTCGGCGCCGAACGACTCGGAACGGACTCCGGGCGTGTAGCGCGTGGCCTCGACGATGGTCTGCGCCTGCTGGGCTTCCATCTGCTCACGGCCCACGACGGAGACCGACTGCGGCGTCTCGAGGAGCGACGTGTCCGTCTTGGTGCCGCTCGCGCTCTGCCGGGCGACATAGCCGCCGACAGGGCCCGTGGCGCTCTCCCGCTCGCTCTCGACATGAACGGTGTCCAGGGTGAGCGGCGTCCCCTGCTCCTGCTCCTGCGCGACCGCCGTCGTCGCGAGCACGAGGAGTGAGACGCCCGCGAGAGTGCCCTGCATGGTGAAGCGCCGCACACGCCTATCTGGAATGGGAGGAGACATTTCGTGGCTTTTTGAGAATGATTCTAAGTTGCAGATTCAGAGACTGAACGTGCTGCGGCCTAGCATGGGCGTATGAGGCAGGCAAGCCGGGAACGTACTCCTAGCGAAGGCCCGTGGCGCTGGCGCGACGGCAACGTGCCCGGCCCAGCCACAGCGGCAGCAAGAGCGCGGGGAGCGTCAGGAGATCGGCCACGTCCGCGGTATGAGCCACCGGAGCCACGCGGGGAACGTGGGTGCCGCGCCAGAGCGCGCCGAGCGCGCGCACCGGCGGATTTCGCACACGTCCCCCGTTCCGCAGACCACGGTCACGTACTCCTCCACCCGGAGCGGCACCGGTGCGTCCGCGGTATCGAGCACGACTGCCGCACTCGTGGGCTCGGTCGCCCCATTCGCTGCTCGTGACCCGAGCCGCCACCCAGGGCCTGCCGGGCTCGGAAGGAGCCGCCGGCCCAAACCGCGACGTCAATGTCACGGTGAGCCAGGGCAATGCTGTCAGGGGGCACCTCTTCGGAAGAGAAGCGCCTCTCCTGGAAGCCCGCCCGTGCCCCACGCGGTGGAGGGGGTCCACCGCGTGGCGGGCGTCCTCACTCAGGGAGTGGCGGTCTGCTGCTCATCCTGCGCGCCCTTCTCGGGGGACTTGGAAGGGGCGGGCTCCGACGGCTCATCACGCTGAGTCCGCTTGGCCACGGCCGCTCGCGCCAGCTCGCGCGCCCGCTGGGCGACCTTCGGCGTGGGGGCGAGAATCATGAACATCAGGCGACCTTCCATCCGGGGCGGCTGCTCCACCACCGCCACGTCCTTCAGGTCCTTCGCCACATCTTCCAGGATGGCGGTGCCCTGTTCCCGGTGTGTGATTTCACGCCCTCGGAACTGGACGACGACCTTCGCCTTGTTCCCGTCTTCGATGAAGCGGCGCATGTTGCGGACCTTGAACTCGTAGTCGTGATCCTCCGTCTTCGGACGGAGCTTCACTTCCTTGAGCTCGACCTTCACCTGCGCACGGCGCGTTTCCGCGGCCTTCTTCTTCTCTTCGTACTTGAACTTGCCGTAGTCCATGATCTTGCAGACCGGTGGACTGGCCATGGGGCTGATCTCGACGAGATCGAGTCCCTCGCTCCGGGCCCGTTCGAGCGCTGCCTCGAGGGGCATGACGCCGAGCTGACCGCCATCGGAGCCCACGACACGGACCTCGCGAGCGCGGATACGGCGGTTGGTTCTCTGGTCGCGGCTCCCGCCGCGGCTGCTTCTCTGTTCGCGTATGATGTTGACTCTCCTTCGAAATGGGTTCTGGACCTGTCCCCCCGAAAGTGGGACAGGCCGCTTCGGTATGACAGGGTGCCCGACACGGACGTAAGGCCGCCCCCCTTCCTCACGTCCCGTGCGTGACACTGTGGCCTCCCGATGTAGGAGTGCCTCCAGGTGCCCGCTCGCCTGATAGGAGGGAGAGCTTACGACGAACTCTCCCCGACCGAGGACGGTAATACCAGAGATAACGCCGGGTCCGTGATCCCGCCGTGGAACCGATGGTCCGAAACCCGGCGGCCGGCCGATGCGAGCCCTCCCCCTCCTCGGAGAGGAGGAGCCCTGGGCCCGCTCAGAGCACCTTGCGGAAGGCGTACAGCACACGCTCGAGCAGCTTCTGCCACAGCGGACGGCGGCGGAACTCCGCCAGGTCCACCTCCCGGCAGCTCTGGCAGTCCCCGCGGAAGGACTCCTCCAGCACGCGCCCCAGCCGCGGGTCCGCGAAGACGGCGTTCACTTCATGGTTGAAGAGGAGCGACAGCCGCTCGAGGTTGAACGAGCCGATGGTGCCCCACGCCCCATCCACCACCGCCGTCTTCGCGTGCAGCACGCAGCGCTCCCACTCGAAGATGCGGACGCCCGCGGTGAGCAGCTTCTCGTAGAAGGCGCGCGTGGCGTGCACCAGCCAGGGGTGGTCCCCCTTCGAGTTGAGCAGCAGGCTCACCTCCACCCCGCGCTGGGCGGCCTCGCGCAAGGCGGCCACCAGCTTCCGGTCCGGGATGAAGTACGCGGCCGCCACCAGCACGCTGCGCTTCGCGCGGGAGATGGCATGCAGGTAGGCGCGGTGGATGCTCCGACGGCTGGAGAGCACCGCCAGGCTCACCTCCCCCCGCCTGCGCAGCGCGGCCTGGCGCTTCCGGTGGCGCGAGTCCCGCCAGGAGCGGAAGCGATCCTGGAACGCCATGCGCCAGGTGGCCACGAAGCGGCGCTCCAGCTCGTACACCGCCGGCCCTTCCACCCTCAGCACGTCGTCGCGCCAGGCACCGCCCTGTCCCTCGGGGGCCCAGTGGGCGGAGATGTTCACCCCGCCGATGAAGGCCACCTCACCGTCCACCGCCAATATCTTCCGGTGGTCACGCCGCAGCAGGTAGCGCAGGCCCCGGCCCAGGCGGGTGAAGGGCTTGAAGGGACGGATGTCCACCCCGCGCGCGCGCAGTCCCTCGAAGAAATCGCGCCGGCTCGTCCAGGAGCCCAGCGCGTCGTAGAGCACCTTCACGTGCACGCCGCGCTCGGCCGCCTCCGCCAGCGCCTCTCCGAACAGCTCCCCCACCGCGTCGGAGATGAACATGTACGTTTCGAGGTGGATGTAGCGGCGGGCGCCCCGGATGGCCGCCAACATGGCCGGGTAGGCCTCCACCCCATCGCGCAGCAACTGGCACGCATTGCCCCGCAGGACGGAGTGCGAGCGCGGCAGGTAGTAGCGGGCGAGCAGCGAGGGAGAGACCTGGGGGCTCCACACCGGCGTTGGAGCAGGCAGGCAGCCAACCTCCTGCTCTCGTGTCTCCCCGGTCCGCTCCCTGGCCTCCGCGCCGATCCCCACCTCCAGCTCACGCATGGTGAGACAAGGGTGGGAATGATCGGACGATCCGGCAACCGCTCAGCTCCGCGCCGGCGTCAACCCCGACACAACGACTACAGGCCCAGGTTGGCGCGCTTCACCTCCGCCATGCGGGCGCAGGGCTGGTCGTAGTCGTCCGGGAAGTACTCGCGCGTATGATCCAACGTGGCCGAGGCCGCCTGCCAGTTGTTCTGGTTCGCGTAGCCCTCCACCTCCAGCATCAGCTTGGAGCACACGCGGTCCAACTCCTTCTGCGCGTCCTTCACGCGCTCGCGCGCCTCGAAGTAGAGGTCCGGCCTGGGCTCGGGGTGGGCCTCCAGCAGCAGCCACGCCTCGCGGAAGGACTTCCACGCCTCGTAGCGGTTGCGCGCGCCCACCGTCGCGTTCTCCATGTTCTTGCGGCCACGCACGTACGACTTGCGCGCCTCCTCGAGCAGCTGCTCGGGTGGAATCTCCGGCAGCAGCACCTTCTCCAGCCAGATGTTCCAGATGCGCCACGAGTCCTCACCCGGAGGATTCTTCGTGTTGTCGAAGGTGATGCGGTTGACCTCGCCCTTCTTGAGCATCTCCGAGGGGATCATCAGCTCGAGGACGCGATCCTGGCTGGCCATCGTGTCCGGGGGCACCTTGCCCAGGTCCACGCCGTTGACGGTGATCACCACCTCGCCCTCGGAAATCCCCTGCGCCTGGTAGTGCAGCAGGCCCAGGGCGCGTGTGGCGGCGGTGTACTCCCACTCGAACACCTTCTGATCCGAGCGCTCCCACATCACGCCCTCGCCCAGGCCGAAGGAATCATCGATGGGCCTGGCGCTGAGGGTGGTGGGCTCGGGGCCCCGCGCCACCTTCTGCTCGCCGCCGAGCACCACCCAGTACAGCAGGCCCATGAGGCCCAGCGCCACCACCACGCCCGCGCCGATGATGCCCCGGCGCACGTTCTGGCTCGCATCGAGCCAGAAGAGCTTGATGTTGGCCACCAGACCGGGAGACTCGCGCCGGATGCGGGCGCGCTCCGCGGCGGACAACCCTCCACCGCCCTGAGCCGCCGGAGAACCCCGCGCCACCGCGTTGGCGGTGGGACGGCGGGGCGGAGCCGCGGGCGCGGAGTCCGGAGCACGCGCCAGGGCGGCGGGTTGGGAACCGGCGCGGGTGGATGTGCGAGCGGGAGCCGTCGCGGGCAGGGCGGGCTGCGTTCCCGCGCGGGTGGGCGTGCGAAGGGCCTGGATGGGGCGGGTGGTGTTGAGCCGGGCCTCCTCGAGCTCCTCCGCGTTCGCGCCCTCGGGAGCCAGGGCCTCGCCGCGGGTACGGCTGCGCGGACGCGCCACCTGCTCCACGGACACGATACGCGTGCTGTTGTCGTCCTGCTGGACCGGTGCCTCCGCCGTGACCGGGTCCTCCGCGGGCTTGAAGACGAACACCACCGGACCGAGCGACAACTGATCGCCCTCCGCCAGCGCCTGCTTCCCCGCAACCAGAGTGCCATTGACCCGGGTGCCATTGGAGCTGCCGAGGTCCTCGACGAAGTACCCACCCTTCTCGGAGAAGATGCGGCAGTGGCGGCGGGAGATGCCCGCGTCGTACAGGACGACGTCACACTCGGCGACACGGCCGATGAGGACGGAGTCCTGCTCGAAGACGAACTCCTTCCCGGCCTCCTTGCCCTCGGCGATCGTCAGCTGGAAGCTCATGGAAAACCCTCAGACTCCTAGAGCGGCCTTCGCCGCACGGGCCACGGCCGCACGGGCCGAGGCAGGCTCGAGCACCTCGGCCTCTCCGCCGAACGATAGCACCCACTGCGTCAACCAGCGCTCGTTGTCTCCCGCGACCCGCACCTCGACGCCCCCATCCGCGAGCAGGCGGGCGTCCTCGCCGAAGCGCTCCCGGACGTAGGGCGCCACGAGCCGGGAGAAGCGCACCCGGACGGCGGCATTGGTCCGGGCGGGGTTGGGCACCTCGGCGCGAGCGTCCTCCCGGGGCTGGAAGGTGGCGTCGGTGAGGGCCAGGGTCTGCATCCGGTCCACCCGGAAGAGCCGATCGTCCTGGCGGTTGAGGCACCACGCCTGGAGGTACCACTGGCCCCGGTGGCTGAGCAGCTCGTGCGGCCGGACCCGGCGCGACTCGGGGGCGCCCCGGCCGGGGGTGGCATAGTCGAACGTCACCTCACGCCGCTCGTGGATGGCGCGGGTGAGCGGTCCCAGGGCCTGCGGGGCATCCACCGCGGCGTCGATCTTCCGGTACATCTCGCGGAAGCGCTCGCCCGCGCCCGGAGGCAGCACGCGCTCCAGCTTCTCCACCGCGCTGCGCAGCGCATCACCCGCCGCAGGACGCAGCAGCTCCGCCGAGGCGGCCAGGGCCGAGGCCTCGCCCACCGTCAGCCGGGGCGGCGCGGACAGGCGCTGGTCGAGATCGACGTAGACGCGCTCGTTCTCGACGTAGATGTCGATGTAGTCGTCCGGGTTGAAGGGAGGCCGGCCCACGCAGGCGAGCAGATCCAGATCCTCCAGCAGGTGCTCCCGGCTGACGTTGAGGGCGCTCGCCAGCTCCTGCACGGAGATACCAGGGCGCGAGGAGACGAAGGGGACGAGGAACAGCAGGCGGCGCAAACGCTCGTGGACACTCATGCCGCCACCTCCCCATGCGCCGCGTGCTTCTCGAGGATGCGCGCGGCCATGGCCTTCACCCGCTCACGGGCGTCCTCGGGGGATTCCACGCGGCAGTCCGGCCCGAGCTGCATGCAGAAGCGCAACAGGCCATCCAGGAACGTCACCGGCAGTTCCACGAGGACACCCGCCTCGTCCGCGGCCGGAGCCACGCTCGCGCCCGGGAAGAGCGAGGCCGCGCGACCCATCAGTTCCCCGGTGAGGCGCAGGCGCACGTCCATGCGTGCGTGGAAGCGGTGCTGCCAGGGATAGGTGGCGACGTAGTCGTCGAAGGAGAAGCCCTCGGGGACCTCGAAGTCCGGAGAGCGCGGCCGGGCCGTGTTCGCCTTGAGCGAGCGGATGCGGTGCACGTGGAAGGTGCGAACCCCCTGGCGCAGGTGGCAGTAGCCCACCAACGTCCAGATGCCCCTGCGCAGCGCGAGCCCGTACGGGTCCACCTTACGCTCGGTGAGATCCGCGCGCTTGGGCGAGGCATAGGACATCTGTACCCACTTGTGGGAGGCGCACGCCTCCCAGAGCTGCTCCAGGTGCGCGGCGAGCTGCGGGCTCCCCTGCTCGGTGCCCAGCTCCATGCGCACACGCGGGGTGGGCAGCGCGTTGCCGGCGAAGAAGCCGATCTTCCGCAGGGCGTGTGACAGGTCGTCCCGGCCGGGGAAGGCCCCGGAGGTCAGCGCGGCGCTGCCCGCGGCGTAGAGGACGGCCAGCTCCTCCTTGGTGAGGTCCACCTCGGGCAGGTAGTAGGCGTCGCGGTCGACGACGTAGCCGTCCCGCCGTTCGTCATCGCCCTGGATGTAGGTGAGGGGGAAACCCAGCTCCAGCAGTTCCGCCTTGTCCCGCTCGAACTTGCGTTCGGCGGCGTCGTCGGAAATGCCCATGTAGTCGTGGGGGAAGTGCTCGCGCAGTTCCGCCCAGGAGATGGGTTCCCGAGCGTCCAGGAACAGAGCCACGAGGTCGAGGAGGCGTTCGGTCCGGTCCATCTGAAGGTCTTCGACAATGCGCAAAAGCGTCAGGTCGGGTCAAGGCAACGGACCATGACAACAGGCGGATGCCCGCTCTCGGTCCGTGCCATCGTGGATCTACCCGGCGGACAGGCACCTGAACAGCTTTTTGCTGAACGGCCGAGCAGGTGTGTTCGTGGATGAGTGAAACCGACCTCCGGATGGCGAGCGAGCGTTCGCCGTAACCGGGCTCGCGAACGGGGCTCAACTGGGATATTCCTATGAATCTGCGACGTGCGCGCCTGGCCGGGGCGGGCTCGTCTGGCGGTATGCCCTGCGAGGACCCACATGACGCGCTCCACCCTCATCAAGAAGGCATGGCTCGGGCTCGCGCTGGTGGGACTGGCCTGCGTGGCGTCGCTGCCCAAGGAGGCCCAGGCCGAGCCGCTGTACTTCGCGCTGGAGGTACGGCGCGAGGGGCGGCTGGTGGCCCAGCCCAAGCTGCTGGGAGAGACGGGCCGCACGGTACGCGCCGAGCGTCGCAAGCCCGGCGCCCGTGAGCCCGACTACCGGCTGGTGCTCACCCCCACGGCCGAGGGCGAGACGTTCCGCCTGGAGCTGGACCTGATGCTGCCGGAGATCAAGGGACACTCGGAGCTGGCGCTGCTGCATGGCCAGGAGGGCAAGGTCCAGCTCGGCCGCTGGCCGGGTGAGCTGGAGGTCTCGCTCCTGCTGATGAAGGTGGACTCGCCCGAGTTCAGGGCGCTGATGGATCTGACGGAAGATCCCGCGGTGGGCGGCTCCGGCCGTCCCATCTGAGCATCACAACACCGCCAGATCATCGCGGTGCACGGCCTCGTCGAGGTACCGGTACCCGAGCACGGACTCGATATCGGCGCTCTTGAGGCCGGCGATGCGCCGCAGCTCCCCATCCTCATAGGCGCTCAACCCGCGGGCGAACACCTGCCCCTGCGCGTCCACGAGGTCCACCGGGTCACCCCGTCCGAAGTCCCCCTCCACGGCGCGGATGCCCGAGGGCAGCAGGCTGCGCTTGCCGACGACGACGGCCTCGCGCGCGCCCCCATCCACGATGAGGCGCCCCTTGGGCTTGAGGGCATGGGCGATCCACGCCATGCGCGCGCTGCGCCGGGTGCCGGAGGTCTCGAAGAGGCTCCCCACGGGCTCGCCCGACA
This sequence comes from Archangium violaceum, assembly GCF_016859125.1. NCBI lineage: Bacteria > Pseudomonadati > Myxococcota > Myxococcia > Myxococcales > Archangiaceae > Archangium > Archangium violaceum. The sequence goes on from NZ_CP069338.1 coordinate 579,524, forward strand.
GCACGGAACGGAGACGGCCGGGCACGGCGCCGGAGGTGATGACGCAGCGGATGCCGAGCTCGGTGACGCGGGCGGCGGCGCGAATCTTGGTGGACATGCCCCCCGTGCCCACCTGGGAGCCGGAGCCACCGGCCAGGGCGAGCAGCTCCGGGGTGACGGCGTCCACCTGGGAGAGCAGCCGGGCGTTCGGATCCTTCCGGGGATCCGCGGTGAAGAGGCCCTCCACGTCGGAGAGGACGATGAGCGCGTCGGCCTCCACCACACCGGCGACCAGGGCGGCCAGGGTGTCATTGTCACCGAACTTGAGCTCGTCCACGGAGACGGTGTCGTTCTCGTTGATGACGGGCACCACGTTCGACTCGATGAGGCGCTCCAGCGCGTGCTTCACGTTCAGGTAGCGACGGCGATCCTGCACGTCGCCATGGGTGAGGAGCACCTGGGCCACCCGCCGGTCCGCCTTGCCGAAGGCCTCCTCGTACGCCTGCATGAGGCGGCTCTGGCCCACCGCGGCGCATGCCTGCTTGCCAGGGATGTCCTTGGGACGCGCGGGCAACCCCAGCCGCTCGACTCCCAGGGCGATGGCGCCGCTGGACACCACCACCAGCTCCCGGCCCTGGGCCGCCCACAGCAGATCCTCGCCCAGCGCCTCGAAGTGGGCCCGGTTGAAGCGCCCCGTGGCGTTCGTGAGGGCGTTGGTCCCGATCTTCACCACCACGCGCCGAGCGGCGCGCACCGCGTCTCGTCCAGAAAGATTCACGCGCTGTCAGTATGCCGGAAGTCCGCGCGTCGGGCTCGTGTTGTACGAGGTCGGCCATTCGGCGAACCCGGAGATGAATCCGGACCGGAAGGACCCTATCCTCCTGATGAAGAAGGACAGGATGACGGCGTGGCGCGGGCGCCCTCCCTCCGCGCGGGAGAAGGACACTTTTGAAGGAAATCTACGGAAACACCCTCGGACTCAAGGCAAGCGAGCAGAGCCGGCTGCGCAACACCTACCGTCGCCGCGTCTCGCCTCATGAGATCGTCTCCCCCGAGCTCGCCCGTCACCTCACGGAGCTGTCGAGGGAGACCAACCGGCAGGTGGGCGTCCTCCTCAACCGCAAGGGCGAAATCGAGTACGTGGTGGTGGGCAACGCCCACAAGCTGGAGCTGCCGGACATCGGCCGCGCCCGCGCCGGTCAGGTGCGTCTGCGTGGTCTGCGCCTGGTGCACACCCACCTCAAGAGCGAACCCCTCACCAAGGACGACCTGACGGACCTCGCGCTGCTGCGCCTGGACATGGTCGCCGCGGTGGGCGTGGGCCACACGGGTCTGCCCGGCGTGCTCCACTACGCGCACCTCGTGCCCGAGAACGGCACCGGCCACTTCTGGAATGTCACCACGCTTCCCGACGTCCACGACGGACAGCCGGACGTGCTCGACACACTCGAGGCACTGGAGGAGGAGCTCAACCGCAAGGCCGCCGCGCGCACCGTCTCCGGTCGCGACAAGGCCATCCTCGTGGCCGTGTGCCTGGACGGAAACCGCGCCCACGCCGAGGCCAGCCTCGCCGAGCTCAAGGAGCTGGCGCGGACCGCCGGCGTCGAGGTCATCGACAGCGTGCTGCAGATGCGTCGCGAGGCCGACCCTCGCTACCTCATCGGCCGCGGCAAGCTGGAGGACCTCAACCTGCGCTCCATGCAGGCCATGGCGGACGTCCTCATCTTCGACAAGGACCTCACCCCCTCGCAGGGCCGCCACATCAGTGAGGCCACGAGCCTCAAGGTCATCGACCGCAGCCAGCTCATCCTCGACATCTTCGCCCAGCGGGCGCAGAGCGCCGAGGGCAAGCTCCAGGTCGAGCTGGCCCAGCTCAAGTACCGCCTGCCACGGCTCGTCCAGAGCGACACCTCGCTCAGCCGTCTGGCCGGTGGCATCGGCGGGCGCGGCCCTGGTGAGACGAAGCTCGAGATCGACCGCCGCCGCGCGCGCGATCGCATCAACCACCTGGAGAAGCGCATCGACTCGCTCTCCCGTGAGCGCGAGGTCCGCCGGGCGCAGCGCAACCGCCGCGACCTGCCCGTCATCTCCATCGTGGGCTACACCAACGCGGGCAAGTCCACGCTCCTCAACGCCATCACCGGCTCCGAGGTGCTCGCGGAGAACAAGCTGTTCGCCACGTTGGACCCCACCAGCCGCCGGCTGCGCTTCCCCCAGGAGCGCGAGGTCATCATCACCGACACGGTGGGTTTCATCCGGGACCTGCCCAAGGACCTGGTGGCCGCCTTCCGCGCCACGCTGGAGGAGCTGTACGACGCGGACCTGCTCCTGCACGTGGTGGACGCGAGCGACCCCTCGCGCGACGAGCAGGTGGAGGCGGTGGAGAGCATCCTCGACTCGCTGGACCTGATGCAGAAGCCGCGCCTCATGGTGTGGAACAAGGCGGACCTGCTCACCCAGGAGGAGGTGGAGTCGCTGCTGCGCACCCGCGGCGGCGTCGCCATCAGCGCCGCGAGCCGCGAGGGCCTGTCCGCCCTGCTGGCCAAGGCGGACACCACCCTCTTCGCCGAGGGTGCCTCGCGGGAGCTCGGGCTGGTCTCCGAGGAGCCCTCGCCGGACCTCGGGCTGGTCTCCGAGGAGCTCGACGAGGAGCCCGCGCAGAACCTCGGGGCGGCGTAGCCCCGGGGCGGAGGGTTGCGGGCGGGCACCGGGGCACTCTACAGTCCCGGTGCCGTGCTCATGCCGCTCGCCCTCCCATTCCTGCCCCCACTGCTCGCGCAGCTCCCCATCCCCGGCCTCCGACGGGAGCTGGAGAAGCCCGCCTCGTCGGTGGATCCGAACTACTTCGAGCTGCTCGAGCGCAACAGCCACATCGTCTACCCCGTCCTCGGGTTGATGGTGCTCGCGCTGGTGACGGTCGCCATCCTCCAGGCCACCAAGGCCCAGGACATGGATGGCGCCGTGAAGGCCGAGTTCAAGAAGCTCATCGTCGACGAGCTGCGGCGCTACCCCGCGGGCCTGGAGACCCCGGACCTGGCGGCGGCGACGGGACTGGACCGCAGCAAGCTGGTGCGGCTGTTGGATCAGATGCAGCAGGATGGCGTGCTCGTCTCGCACACCACCACGCAGCGCCAGACCGTGTGGCGGGTGAAGGGCATCGGCGGCCGGTACTGAGCGCCACCGTCCCGGCCCGCCCTCACACCAGCTCGGACTTGGGCTGGCGGGTCATCAGCTCCACCACCGCGGCGCGGGCGCTCTTGCCCTCGTAGGCGATGGCGTACACCTGGTCGCAAATGGGCAGCTCCACCCCCAACCTGCGGGACAGATCGCGCGCGCTCCTCGCCGTCTTCACGCCCTCGGCCACCTGCTTCATGTCACCGAGGACCTCCTTCAGCGAGCGGCCCCGGCCCAGCTCCATCCCCACGTGCCGGTTGCGGCTGAGCTCGCCGGTGCAGGTGAGCACCAGGTCCCCCATGCCGGACAGGCCCGAGAGGGTGAGCGGGTTGCCGCCCTTGCGCACCGCCAGGCGGGTGATCTCCGCCAGGCCCCGGGTGATGATGGCCGCGCGGGCGTTGTGGCCCATGCCCAGCCCGTCGGCGATGCCCGCGGCGATGGCGATGACGTTCTTCAGCGCGCCGCCCAACTGCACCCCCACCACGTCATTGGACGTATAGGAGCGGAACGTCTCCGTCTGCAGCGCCTTCTGGCAGCGCACCGCCACCTTCTCCCAGTGCGAGGCGATGGTGACGACGGTGGGCATGCGCTGGGCCAGCTCCTTGGCGAAGCTGGGGCCGGAGAGCACGGCGATGTAGGGGTGGCACTCCTCCGGCAGGCAGTCCTCGAGCAGCTCCGTCATGGTGAAGAGCGTCTCGTTCTCGATGCCCTTGGCCACGGTGATGAGGGGCACGTGCCGGGGCAGGTACGGCAGCGCGTGGGACACCACCTCGCGCGTGGCGTGGCTGGGCGTGGCCAGCACCACCATCTCCGAGCCCTCCAACGTCTCCCGCAGGCTCGTCGTGGCCCGCACGCGCGGGGAGATGGGGATGCCGGGAAGGTAGGACGCGTTCTCGTGGCGGGCGTTGATGGCCTCGGCGAGCGCCGCATCCCGCCCCCACAGGCCCACCTGCTCGCAGTTCACCGCGAGCACGTTGGCGAGGGCGGTACCGAAGGAGCCGGAGCCGATGACACTGGCGCGCATGGTGCGAATCTCCCAGGAACGAGGGGGATGCGCAGCTTAGACCACCCCCCCCTCCCCGGAACGAGGTTTCCCAGCGGGCGGGCGACGCAACGTCGGACAGCAGGCAAGCCGCACTTCCTCATGGCCATCCGGGGGCCGGGTCGGTCTACCATCCGCCGCCTCACGGGTGTGCGCACTGGAGGAGGAAGTCCGGGATGAGGGCAGGCAGGGGCGCGGGAGTGGTGCTGGCACTGGTGCTCGGCGCGTGCCGCTCACGCAACGCGGGGACGAATGACGCGGGCGTGTTGCCTCCACCGAGCGCTCTCACCTGCGAGGGACTCGTCCCCCTCGAGGTGCGCGAGTCCCTGCCCGGCTTCACCCTGAAGGAAGAGCGGCCCTGCCCCAGCTGCGGACCGCTCTGCACCTTCCAGTCCGCCGAGCAGAAGGACGTCACCCTCTCCATCGCCTACGACTGCCGCAAGCACTTCGAGGGAGAGGACGTGCGGGCGCTGCTCGAGCCCACCCTGCGCGCGGGTGGCGTGGAGGTGCCCGCCATGGGTAGGGCCGCCGCCCGCCGCGAGCCCGCCCCCGGCATGCTCCAGGTCGCCGCCTGGGACGACGACACGCCCTGCGGCATCGTCGTCACGTGGCTGGGCAAGGACAAGGAGCGCGCGCTCGACATCGCCCGCATGACGCTCTTCGCCACCACCAACGAGCGCCTCCTGCGGGCCGGCACGCCCCTGCCCCGCCGCCCCCGAGCATCCCCCCCGTGGACGCCCCTCCTCCCGACGCCGGATGGCCCTGAGGCCACCACGGCCTCGTCACCCGCGTAGCGCGTCCACCTCGAGCTCCGCCTCCTCCTGACTCGAGGCGCCCACCCAACCCGCGGTGGCCACGACGATGGACAGGAAGGCCACGAGCATTCCGAGCGCGAGGGGCAGGCCCACCACGTCCGCCACGAAGCCGACGAGCGGCGGGCCGGCCAGGAAGCCGCCATAGCCAGCCGTGGACATGGAGGCGATGGCCATTCCCGAGGGGACTCCCGGTGTGCGGCCAGCGGCGCTGAACATCAAGGGGATGATGTTGGCCAGGCCCAGCCCCATGCAGCCAAACCCGACCACCGCGGCGAGGGGATGGTGGAGCAGCAGGGCCGCCCCCAACCCCCCGGCGGCCAGCAGCCCCCCGGCACGCAACAGCGTCACACGACTGAAGGCCGCGGCCAGGCGATCTCCCAACAACCGCCCCGTGGTCATGGTCAGCGAGAACACGGCATAGCCCGCTCCCGCCAGGTACGGGTCGGCACTGAGCGCGTTGCGCAGGTAGACGGCGCTCCAGTCCGCCACCGCCCCCTCGGTGAGCAGGACGAGGAAGGCCAGGAGCCCCAACAACAACAGTGGCCCGCGAGGCAGCACGAAGAAGGGCGAGGAGCCAGCGATACCGGCCGAGCCCGGACCCAGGAAACGCGCGGCGGCGCCAACGAGCAGCAGCCCTCCTCCCGCCGCCCCCACCATGTGCGCGGCCGGCGAGAGGCCCGACTTGAGCACCAACATGGAGCACCCGGCTCCCACCAGCCCCCCGAGACTGAACAGGGCATGCAGCGAGGAGAGGATGGGCCGGCCCATCCACCGCTCGATGGCCACCCCGTGAGCGTTCATCGCCACGTCCATGGCGCCGTTGGCCGCGCCAAAGGCAAACAACGACAGCAAGAACAGGAACAGCTCGGACGCGCGCACCGGCAGGGCCACCAGCACGCAGAAGAGCAGGGAGCTGACGAGCGTCACCCGGCCACTGCCCCACCGCGCGAGGAGCCCCCCCGTGAGCGGCATGGACACCAGGGCCCCGCCCGCGACGGCGAGCAGCGCCAGACCGAGCTCCGCGGTGCTCAGACCCAACCGGGCCTGGACGGCGGGGATGTGCGGGACCCAGCTCGCGAAGCCGACGCCGTTGACGAAGAAGATGGTGGCGATGGCCACGCGCCTCACCCACGCCAACCGTGCATCCACGGGAAGCTTCATCGTGTTCATGTTCGTGTTCATGCGCTCAGGAGCCGGAGTGGGAGCTTGTGGAAGGGCGCGAGCTGCGCCTCGGTACCGCTGGCCTCCGTCACCAGGGTGGTCAACCGGCTGACGGGGGCCACCACGAAGGGCGATACGGTCCCGAGCTTGTCCGCGGTGAGCACGGCGACGGTCTCCGCCGCGCTCTCGAGCATGGCGCGCTTGGTCGTCGCCTCCTCGGCGTACGCGGTGGAGATGCCCACCTCGGCGTGCAGGCTGCACACGCCCAGCAGGCAGAGATCCGCCCTCACCCGCCGCAGCGCCTCCACCGTCTCCGCCCCCACCACCGTCAGGGAGCCAGGGTGCAGGCGTCCCCCCACCAGATGGACCTCGAGCCCCCCGTAGTCGGCCAGGGCCACCGCCACCGCCGGGCTGGGAGTGATGATCGTGGCGCGCAGGTCCGCGGGCAGGCTCCGCGTCACCTCCAGCAGGGTGGTGCCTCCATCGAGGAACACCACCTGGCCGGGACGGATCAGCCCGGCCGCGATGCGGGCGATGGCCTGCTTCCCCGCCTGGGGGACACCAAAGGCACGGCCCACGGACCCCTGGGTGAGCGGCAGCGCTCCCCCATGCACCCTCTTGAGCAGGCCCGCCTCGTCGAGGTCCCGCAGATCCCTTCGGATGGTGTCCTCCGAAACCTGCAACATCCGGCACAAATCCGTGGCCAACACCCGGCCCCGGAGGCCGAGCTGTTCGAGAATGACGCGCCGCCGCTCCTCGGGGAGCAGGACCGGCGCTGGCGCTTCTGGGGGAGCGGGAGGTTGCGTGCTCATGCGTTCATCTTCCTTCCGAATGCATGTTTATGCCTGTTTTCACCCGGATTCAATGGGTTTCCGCGGGAATCTCGTCGTTTTCAGGCCGTTTCATGCAGGTTTCCAGCAACCTCCGGCATGAAAACGCGCGCCTCCACGCATCCGTCGGAGCCTCCGCGAGAACGAAGTCGAGCACCCGTCCCACCATGGGGGTAAAGGAGGGAGGCCGTGTCGAACCCACAGCCCTCCGTCATCCTCAGCTTCCGGCGCACCTTCGCGCTGCTCATCGTCCTGATCGTGCTGCCGTCGGCCGGGCTCTCGGGCTTCGGAGTGGTGGCCATCATCAACGAGCGCGCCGCGGTGGAGAAACGGCTGGAGGCCGTCTGGCAGGGCACGCTGGAGTCGCTCGCGGAGGAGCTGCCCGTGCTCCTGCGCTCCGCGCGCTTCGAGCTCGTGGACGGCGAGCCCCGGCTGGAGGCCCCCGGCGGGCGGCTGCTGTCCACCCCGTCCGCCTTCCGCGTCGAGGGCCAGCAGGTGACCACCAACGACACGGAGCTCGCCGCGGCCCTGGAGGCGGTGAAGTTCTCCGCCTCGGACTTCCCGCCCGGCAGCTCGCGCTTCTCCCTCATGGTGGGCGGGCGCGCCACGCTCATCGCCGCCGAGCGCCAGGGTGACGTGGTGCACGGCGTCCGCCTGGACCAGGATGCCGTGGAGGCCCTGCTCGACGAGCGGGCCGAGCGCTGGGTATCCACCACCGAGCCGGTCCGCTTCGTCCTCGTCGCCCGCCATGAGTCCACCGGCGAGGGCCTCATGGGCAAGCTGGTGTCGGAGGTGGCGCAGGCACGGGCCAACGCGCTCGGATCCGCCGTGCTCGCCGAGCTGCTGCTGCCCCCACCCCTGCAGGACTTCCGCCTGGGCGTGGTGCCCACGGGCGAGGATCCCGTGGCCCGCGCCTCCTACCGCAACCGCTTGCTGTACGTGGTGCTGCTCGGCCTCTTCTACGTCACCCTCACCTTCGGCGTCGTCTACACCGGCCGCGTGCTGTACCGCGAGGCACGGCTTTCACGCATGAAGACGGACTTCGTCTCCCTGGTGAGCCACGAGCTGCGCACCCCCGTCACCTCCATCCGCATGTTCATCGAGACGCTCGCCCTGGGCCGCGTGAAGGACCCCGCGCAGACGCAGGAGGTGCTGAAGATGCTCACCCAGGAGACGGAGCGGTTGAGCACGCTCGTCGAACGGGTGCTGGACTGGTCCCGCATCGAGAGCGGCCGCAAGGAGTACCACCGGGAAACGCTGCCCGTGCCGGTGGTGGTGGAAACCGCCGTGTCCGCCTTCCGGGCCCAGCGCCTGGAGGGCGACATGCAGCTCACCGTCGACGTGCCCGAGGACCTGCCCCCGGTCCAGGTGGACCGCGTCGCCATCGCCGGCGCCCTGCTCAACCTGCTGCAGAATGCCTACAAGTACAGCCGGGAGGACAAGCGCATCGCACTGTCCGTCCGGTCGGCCCGCCGCTGGGTGTGCCTCACGGTGGAGGACCACGGGATGGGCATCGCACGGCGTGACAGAAAACGCATCTTCGAGCGCTTCTACCGGGTGGACAACCTGCTCACGCGAAAGACGGAAGGCAGCGGACTGGGACTGGCCATCGCCAAGCGCATCGTGGAGGCTCACGGCGGACGCATCACCCTGAAGAGCGAGCTGGGAAAGGGCAGCCGCTTCACCATCCAGCTTCCGGTGCACAAGGTATGAGCGACAAGCCAACACGCATCCTGGTGGTGGAGGACGACTTGGCCATCCTCACCGGGCTCTCCATGAACCTGAAGTTCGAGGGCTACGAGGTCCTCCAGGCCCAGGACGGCCGGCAGGGTCTGGCTCGCGCGCTCGACGAGACGCCGGACCTGCTGGTGTTGGACCTGATGCTGCCCGAGCTCAACGGCTTCGAGGTGCTCAAGGAGCTGCGCCAGCGCGGCCGGGACACCCCCGTCGTCGTGCTCAGCGCCAAGGGAGCGGAGCCGGACAAGATCCTCGGCCTCAACCTGGGCGCGGACGACTACGTGGTGAAGCCCTTCGGACTGCAGGAGCTGCTGGCGCGCATCAAGGCGGTGCTGCGCCGGCGCTACCCGGCCTCGGGGCCGCCGCCACCGGTGGGCTTCGGCGACGTGCAGGTGGACCTGAACGCCAAGACGGTGTCGCGCGGTGACAAGCCCGTGGAGCTGACGGCGCAGGAGTTCAAGCTGCTGGCCCACTTCCTCGCGCACCCGGGGCGCACCTTCAGCCGCGAGGAGCTGCTGAGCGCCGCCTGGGGCTACGACTACGACGGCAGCGCCCGCACGGTGGACAACTTCATGCGCCAGCTCCGGCTCAAGCTGGAGAAGGACCCCGAGCAACCCCGGCACTTCCTCACCGTGCGGGGGCTCGGCTACCGCTTCGACCGCTGAGCGGCCCCCCGGGCGGCCACGTCCACTGTCGGACAGTCCCGGCATTTCACCAGGTGGCTCCCGCCCGAAGGATCCTTATGGGTTGCGGGTGGGTTCAGCACCTTCGAGAACATGGCCCGTCATCCTGGCCACGTGGGCCGCCGTGACCGTGACGGGCGCGGCCCACGCGACGGAGACGGATCAGTACTTCGCGATCGACAAGCCGCCGAGGGACTCCCTCGAGATCCTCAACCAGAAGGTCAACCGCGACATCCTCGGGGCCCTGGCGCTCGTGAACCGGACAGAGGACTGGAAGAGCGTCTCCTGCGAGGACGTCGCCCATCGCATCTACCAGCACTTCCGCATCATCGGGCTCCATAAAATCGAGCTCTGGGCGGAGAACACCCCCCGCATCGACCGGACGCCCCTCAAAGCGGAGTACGACGCGTTCCAGGAGAACGCGTCCATCTACCGCAACGCGCGCCTCTGGGACTGGGGCCTCTTCTTCGGGGTCAAGGCCACGTTCAACGTCGCCGGTGTCCACATGGGCGCCGACAAGCTCTCCCACTTCTTCCAGACGGGGTGGAAGTACAACAAGCGCCACCAGGCCTACCGCAGGGCGGGAGTCCCCGAACGCGAGGCGCTCGAGAGGATCATCCGCTACGGGGTGGGCACGGAGAAAGGCTCCCTCGGCCTGACGACCACGGGGGTCTTCTCGTTCGCCGATCTCGAGGCCAACTACCAGGGGTTCCTCTTCTATCGGAGCCTGTGCGAGGACGAGAACCCACGGCTCGTGAAGACCCCCGAGGGATGGCGGCTGCGGCGCCCGTTCGACTGGCGCGAGTACGTCTCCCCCCGGCTCGACGAGAGCATCAACAACTCCGCCTTCACGGCGAAACGCTGGAGCGAGGTCCGCGCCAACCTGCGGCGGGATTACTGCCCACGGCTCGACAGTGACGTGTTCCTGGAGCACTACCGGCGCAACGCGCGTTACCCGCGAACACCGGATGACTTCAACGTCCGCTACGTCCGGGAGTTGAGCGCCCGGGGTGAGGTTCCTCGTCAGGAGGACTACTCGCTCTGGGCCGCCTGCGGCCTGAGCCGGCCAGACTTCGCTACCGCCGCGGGGAACGCTCCGGACGACGCGTTGGTGGCGAATGCCAGTCCGGCGCCACGGTACGAGGCCCCGCGTTTCGACGAGCCGATCCTCCAGCCCCGGTTCGAGGTCGGCGTGGGAGGGATCCGTTTCTCCGGCTCCGATTGGAGCGCCCTGCTCCGCACGCGGTTCGTGCTCCGGGAAGTCGTGGTGCCGGAAGACACGTGGGATGCCGTGCGGCTCCCGGAGTACCAGCTCTGGGCCTCGCTCGACGGGAGGCTCGCGGTGGGTCCCGGCCCACGGGGAGACCCGCTCCCCCATGCCGACCTCCGCTTCACGCCAGTGGAACGGCGCGTCGAGATGAACAACGCGGACACGGGCGACACGCTGTCCGCCGGGGTGGCGTGGACTCCGATGCGGCTCACCCGGTTCACCATGATGGACCGGAGCTGGGGCCTCGAGCTCTCCGTCGCCGGGGCCCGCGCGAGCATGGGGACGAGCCTCGGCGAACGGCAGCGGCTCCGGGTGTTCGCGTCCGTGGCACTGGACGCGGTCGGCTACAAGGGGGCCCTCCACCGCTCCGACCTGAGCGCGTTCCATGGCGTGCACGTCGCCACCCTGGCGGCGGAAACCGGCGCGGAGTGGCTTCCCGCCCGGCAGCTCCGGCTCGGACTCGTCCTGGGCGGCAACGCGGGCATCAGCCTGGGGTGGAGCCGCGGGGGCGGTGGATTCTCGGCCCCCTCGGACCTCGGGGCCTACGCCGAGGGCCAGGTGGACGTGACGGAGACCTTGCGCCTGTTCGCCCGCGGCCAGCTCGACGCCCTCCGCGAGCCCGCGCACCAGCGGACGCTCTCCACGCCGGCCTTCCTCCTCGGCGCCGCGGTCCGGTTCTGAGCGGCCCCTACCCGTCCACCACGCCGATGTGCCGCGAGTCCTCGGGCTCGAACGGCTTGCCGTCGAACCGCCCGTACCGCTCGCGAGGCGTCAGCCCACAGGCCTTCATCGCCCCGTCCAGCTCCTCCACGGAGAAGGGCTTCAGCTTGAGGCGGCGGATGCCCAGCGGCATCCCGGGCTGCCGGCGCTCGCGCAGGTGGAAGGCGAATACCGGCCGGCGCGGCTCGAGCGCGGCACCGGGCTCGTCCTCGTCCTCGTCTCGCGAGGACGTGGGCTCGGCCGGTGGGTTGAGCACGTCGTAGGCGAAGATGCCCGCGGGCTCCAGGTGGTGGCGCACCGTGGCCAGGAAGGCCTCGAGGTCCTCGTGCGAGCCCATCAGCCCCAGGGCGTGCTGGGGAGCGAGCACCACGGAGAAACGCTCGGACAGGCGCAGCGAGCGCGGATCGGCGTGCAGGAAGCGCATGCGGCCGGACACCTCGGGCGTCTCGGAGGCCCGGAGCTCCTCGGCGGCCCGCACCATCCGCTCGGACGGGTCCACGCCGAGCACGGACAGGCCGGCCTCGGCCAGCGCCCAGGCCACGCGTCCGTTGGCCGAGCCCAGCACCAACACGGCCCCGCCCTGCCCGGTGGCCTGGCGGGTATAGAAGAGGATGTCGGGCTCGTGCCCGACGAGAGAGAGCGGCGTGCGACCACGCGTGTCGTTTCCGGCCATTGCTTTTCCGCAGTAACACGGTTGGAGGCACAACGGGGCCAGGACCCTGCCGCCCCTGGGCACAGGTCTACCCAAACGCTGTCCGGGAACCGACGCATGGGCCCTTCCACGAGACGGGTCCGGCTGGCCCACGGCTTGCGATGCAAGGGCTCGAGGGTGCCCGGTGGGCACCTGGACTCCACAGAGAACGGGTGGGCAGGAACATGAAGGGTGGATGGCGGTGGGCGGCGGCGCTCGTCGTGACGGGCGCGGTGTGGGCGGGCTGCACGCAGACGGAGAAGCATCATGATGAGTCCGAGCAGGGCAACCCCGGACTGGACACGCCCCGGCAGGATGGGGACGGCACGATCAGGCCGCCTCCCGACGCGGGGACGGGGACGGGAACGGGGACGGATGGAGGCGTGAGCCCCGACGCGGGCACCCAGACGCCTGATTCGGGCACGCCCGACCCGGGCACGCCCGACCCGGGCACTCCCGACCCGGGCACTCCGACGCCTCCCACCGAGGCGCAAATCGATTTCCCCCAGACCTCGGGCTGGCAGTTCTTCGGCACCCAGCACGGTGGGCCCCAGCGCGTCTACGGCGTGACGGCGGACGAGGGCGGCAACGTCTGGGTTGCTGGCGGCGAGGAGGGCCTCTTCCTGCTCCGTCCGGGCGCCACCACGTTCCAGCGCTTCACGATGGCGGACGGCCTGCGGCCCTACGGCTTCATGGCCGACGGCAGCGAGCCTCCGGGTGAGAAGTACCTGAAGGTCATCTCCGTGGCGGGCGGCCCCGCCGGCACCGTCTTCGTGGGCTACGAGGGCAGGCCCGGCAAGAACGGGGATCACTGCGAGAACAACTGGGACCGCACGGACGGCATCGCTCCGGACCCGTCCCGCTACAAGAGCGGCGACGCGGACAAGGTGACGCTGCGCCCGGATGGCACCCTCGAGGTCGTCCACTACGACATCTTCTCGGGCCCCAATGTGGTGCGTGACGAGCAGCGCGGCCGCGAGAAGCTCTGCAACATCCTGCGCATCGCCTACGACAAGAACACCCAGAGCGTCTGGTTCGGCGGCAACCACGGCTTCGCCCGGGGCGATGCCCGCTTCACCGGTAACAACACCTGCAACGGGCAGCTCTCCTGCGCCGGCGTGTACGAGCACGTGCACCCGGCCATCAACGCCATCGGTGACACGGGCAATGGCGTCCTCCTCACCGACGCCTACTACGGCGTGGCGGTGCACCCGAGCGGCGATGCCTTCTTCGGCGGCGCCAACCGCTCGACGCGCTTCCGCTACGGCACCAATGGCTTCAGCTACTGGACGGCGCAGTCGATGACGGAGGATGCGCCCTACGCCTGGAACCGCTTCGACATCTGGCCCGACAAGGTGGGCGAGCCGAACATGTCCCGGCCCGAGGACCGCATCGACGACAACGTCTCCGGCATGGCCGTGGCGGGTGATGACACCGTCTGGGTGAGTTCCTTCACCCGCGGGCTCGCGCGCATGAACGCGGAAGGCGGCGACCTCCAATACGTCAAACTCCCTGTGTCCGAGCTCTCCTCGGTAGCGGTGGACCCGCTGGATGGCAGCGTGTGGACCGGCACCCGCTGGCTCGGCATCATCTACCGGGTGAAGAACGACAGCGTGCAGACCTACGGCTGCGCCCAGTTCGACAACCGGCTCTGCAACAGCCGCATCTCCGACATCCAGGTGGACCGCTCCAACGGCAGACGTCGCATCCTCGTGGGCTTCATGGGCTACGACGTCACCCACGTGCCCGGCGCCATCGGCATCTACACCGGGAATTGAGACGCGGGGGTGAAGTGTGAAGCACGGTTCCCCTCCGTGGGCACGGAGGGGAATCCGGGGTCCTCGATACCCTCACCCCGTCCCTCTCCCGGGGGGAGAGGGGTGGGGGCTCAGCTCAGGCGCAGGTGAACGACCAGCGGCAGTTGTTGGAGAGGCACTCGCGGTCGTTCGCGCACGCCGCTCCCCTCGACTTCTTGTTCTGGCACTTGCCCGAGTTCGTACCCCATCCGCAGTACTGGTTGCTCGCGCAGTGTGAATCGCTGTCGCACAGGCACGTGCCCGTGGGGTTCACGTAGCAGTCCGCGCCGCACCGCCCCGTCGTGCACTCGTTATCCGACTTGCAGCTCTGCCCGTACGTCTTCGAGTTCGGCGTGTAGCACCAGCCCACCGTGTCCGCGCAGCCGCCGCACTCCCCCGACAGGCACTGCCCATCCCGGCTGCACGAGGCCCAGTCCGCCTTCTTCGGCACGCAGTCGTTGTCTCCCGGGTTGGCCGGAATCTCGTCCTGGCAGTAGGCCGAGCCCCCGCAGTCCCCGTCGTCGTTGCACACGCAGCGTCCATCGAAGGTGGAGCACAGCACCGAGGTGCACTGGTCGCTGATGCACTCCGCGTCGAAGCGGCAGCCCTCGTTCAGCGCCTTCGTGTCCGGCGCATAGGCCATGCCGCACATCGTGGGGTAGCGCGCCTCGCGCACGGACTTGTCCTCGTACGGGGCCACCCCGCTCGTGTCGATGTCCGAGGCCGCATCCGCCATCCCCGTGCGCGGACCGTTCGCCCGCTCCCACATGCGGATGTACAGCTCCGCCGAGTTGGCGAGCCCCGCCGTGTTCGCTCCCACCCGCCCCAGGTCCTTCAACAGGTCCGGCAGCAGGCCCACGTGCGCCAGGCCGTACTCGTCGAAGTCCGTGCCCAACCGCCCCGGCCCGGACAGCACCTGCTGGCGCGCCTGCTCATCCGCCTCCGCCTGGAAGGAGGCCGAGCACGCGCCGTGCGGCCCGAAGCGCGGCCGCGTCTGCTGGATGAAGCCGTTGAGGTCCGCGCCGAAGGCCATGGGCACCTTCAGCCCCTGGCGGCCGAACTCGTACGCCTGCGCCAGCGAGCGGGTGGAACCGTGGCAGTTGTTGGCCACGCCGGACTTCGTGTACGTGCGCGTCTCGTCGTGCGCCGTGCGCAGGCCGAAGATGCCGCCCGTCTGCCGCAGGGCGCGCACCACCCACGCCGGCGTCGTCTTCTCGTCGTCCGCCAGCTTCGGGTTCATCACCTCGCGGAAGTGGCCGTGCGACACATAGAGCGGGTAGTAGGTGTTGGCCTGCGCGAGCGCGATGGAGTCCCGCACGCCCTTCTCCCCCATGTGCGCCAGGTCGATGAGCATCCCCTTGGCCATCATCGCCTGCACCAGCGCCTTGCCGTCCGCGGTGAGCCCCTTGGTGTTGCGGCAGTTGCCCGCCGCATCCCGGGCCACGTCGAAGCCGAGCGTGAAGTCCTTCGTCGTCGTGCCGCAGTCGAAGTCGATGTGGCAGTTCTCGAGGAACTGGGCCGCGTGGAAGAGGGGGTTGTGCAGCGCCGCGCCGCCGAAGCGGTTGTCCACCTGGTGCACCGGCTGGATGGAGCGCACGCCCAGCCCATAGAAGCGGTCCAGCTCGCCGCGCCAGTCCTTGTTGCCGAAGAGGTTGCTCGTCTCGATGGAGAGCACCATCGCCAGCTTCCCCGAGGAGATGATGCTGCGCGCGTGCGCGGGCGACAGGGCGATCTCCGCCCAGTCCGTGCGCGCATCGAAATCACGCGCCATCTGGAGCTGAATCTCGACGTCCGCCATCTCGTCGCACGGACGCTTGATGTTCTGGTACGGCAACACCTTGCACAGGAACTGGTTGCTCACCAGCGACACCACCACCAGCGACATGCCTCCCTGGTGCGCCTGCTTCAGCCAGCCGTCCCAGGACTGCTGGTGCGCGAGGGTGTCCCAACGGGGCCACTCGGTGCGCACCTCGCGCCGGCCCAGGTGCAGGCCCGTGTCCCCCTCCGTGCCTTCGATCTTGCCGATGAACTCCGAGCCCACCGCGCCGCCGATGCCGAAGAGCCCGGCGAGCACGGGGACGCCGCGCAGATCCACACTGCCCGAGTTGGGGCACAGCTTCAGCAGCTCGCTCACGTCCATGCGGATGCGGGCATGGTCACTCTCCGGCGCACCACCGTCACAGCGCGCCAGCGCGCCGGTGTGGCTGCCGTGGAACCAGCCGCCGCCGAAGGCCTCCTCGGCGAACATGTGGTGGTGCAGCTCCGCGAAGCCGCTCACCGCGAGCCCCCGCGCGGCCGAAGCCACCGGAGCGGGTTCGGGCTCCTGCGCCACGGGACCACAGCCCTGCGCCATCATGAGTGCCAGCGCCAGCACGGCTCTGGGCTGAATGTTGAATTCCATGAAAATACTCCTTTACTTGGAATTCATATTTATACCCCCAGTGAACCCTGAATTGAAGAGGGAGGCCCGGAAATAGCGAGCCGCCAGCTCGCGGCGCGTCGCCATTCGAGGCCCAGGCTAAAAGGAGACCCCTCCGGGTCGACGGGAACATGCAACAGCAACTCGGGGAGCTCCGAAGACTTCTGTTGCAGCTGGGAGCTGCGTACCTCATCGCGGGTGGCTGCTCGGATGATGGCTTCACGGATTTCCGAAGCTGGTTGATCTCGATGGGGCGCCGTGTTTTCGAGAACGCACTGTCGAACGCGGAATCGCTCATCGAAGTAGTCGATGCGCCCGGGCTCGAAGACATCTTCTTCGAAGAATTTCGATATGTGCCGGAGCAGGCCTATGAGGAACTGACAGGGCACGAGATTCCCACGTACGAAGAGCCCACCCCTGTCGACCCTGTCGGTGAGAAATGGAGCGAAGAGGAGGGAAATCTCGCGAGAAGATTCCCCAAGCTCTGGGCAAGATACCACCCGTGACGAAATTCGCGGGGGCTCCCTCACGACTCCACACCGCCCGCTACTTCGACAGCGTGCGGTATTTCTCGAACAGGGCCTGCTGGCGGCTGGTGAGCGGCACCTGCCGGCCTCCCAGCCACATGCCCAGGGGGCGGCTGCTCAACTCCAATGGATCTCCGTTCCACAGCACCAGGTCCGCGACCTGCCCCGCCGCCACCTGTCCGCCCTCCGTGCCGAACGCCTCCGTCACGTTGGACGTGATGGCGCGCAGTGCGTCCGCGTAGGGCAGCCCCCACGCCACCGCGTTGCCCGCCTCCTGCGCCAGCGTGCGCACCATGTGCGGCTCCCCCATCGTGGAGATGAGTACCTTCACCCCCGCCTCGTTCAGCAGCGCCGCCGCGTCCAGCCGGCTGTTCAGCCCATCGAAGTTCGAGGGCAGGTTCTGCGTGGGCTGCACGATGACCGGCACCTTCGCCGCCGCCAGCTCCGGCGCCACCATCCACGCCTCGCGCCCTCCGGCGATCAGCACCTTCAGCCCGAACTCGCGCCCGAGCGCCAGCGCCGCCCGGATGTCCGACACCCGGTTCGCCGTCACCACCACCGGCATCGTCCCCGCCAACGCCGGCTGCAGCGACTCCAGATCCAACCGGCTCGCCGACAGCGTGCGCATGCGGTTCTGCTCGAAGTCCCCCCGGCGCTTGTTGTACTCGCGCGCGTCGAACAGCAACTCACGCAGCCGCTCGAGCACCAGCGAGCGGGGACCCGACACCGCGTCCCGGCCACTCACGCCCAGGTGGATGTGCAGGGCCAGCGGCGCACGGCGCACCGTGCCGTCCGTGCTCACCCACGCGCTCTGCCCGGACACCAGCCCGCCCATCGGCACCACGCCCGCCGTGGTGACTCCGCCCAGCCGCGCCACCGGGAACGTCTCCGCCGCCGGGTTGAGGCTGTCCACGGCCCGCAGCGCCGCGCGGATCGGATTCTTCACCGCCTCGCCCCGCAGGGAGTCGTCCACCGTGGACTCCTCCGCTCCAATCTCCACCACTCCCAGGCTGGTGAGAGGATCCACGAAGCCCGGCGCCAGCACCCTCCCCTCGCCGTCCACCGTGCGGCACCCCGAGGGCACCGCGCCGGCCGCCCCCCTCGTCCCCACCCGCGTCACCTTCCCGTTCTCCACCAGCACCGAGGCATGCGCCATCCACGTGCCGTTGGAGAGCACGGCCACGTCCTGGAACGAGGTGCACGAGGCCTCGGCCTTCAGCTCGAGCGGCCGGGCGCACCGCGCGTCCTTCGTGGGCTCGCAGCGCACGTCGAGCCCCGCGTCCTTCAGGGCCGGCAACGCAGAGGGCCGCGCCACCAGCTTCGCCGCGGCCTCCACGCGCTCGCCCAGCTCGAAGTCACTCGCATCCACGACGCCCCGGTCCGCGTCATAGGTGACGACCCCATCCGCCCAGACGCGCTGCGCGCGGGCGTAGACGGACAGCGGGTGGTTCTTCCACAGCACCACGTCCGCCATCTTCCCCGGCTCCAGCGAGCCCGTCCTGTCCTCCACCCCCATCACCCACGCGGGGTTGAGCGTCACCCAGCGCAGCGCCTCCTCCTCGGAGATGGGGACACCGGACTCGCGCGCCCGCCACAGCGCCTTGCCCGCCTCCTGGTTGAGCCGCTGGATGCCCAGCGCCGAGTCCGAGTGGATGACGGCGCGTCCGCCCGCCTGCGACACCAGCGCCGCGTTCTCGGGAATCCCGTCCCAGGCCTCCATCTTGAAGCCCCACCAGTCCGCCCACGTGGCCACCGCCACCTGCTTCGCCGCCAGCTGATCTCTCAGCTTGTAGGCCTCCAGCGAGTGGTGGAAGGCTCGGATGGAGTAGCCGAACTCGTCGGCCACCTGGAGCATCACCGCCATCTCGTCCGCCCGGTAGCAGTGGTTCTGCACGAGGATGTTGCCGCGCATCACCTCCACCAGCGTCTCCAGCTGCAAATCGCGCAGCGGCGCGGGTCCGGCCTCCTCGGGCTTCTTGTCGTGCTTCTTCTTCCAGTCCTCCTGGCGCTCCATGTACTCGCGCGCCCTGGCGAAGGCCTGGCGATAGCCGGCCACGTTGCCCATGCGCGTGGAGGGCGCGCGGTGCTGGCCCATTCCATAGACGCGGCGCGGGTTCTCGCCGCACGCCATCTTCAGGCCGTCCTTCGCGCCGGGAAAGCGCATCTCCGCCGCCGAGCGTCCGAAGTGCAGCTTCACCGGGAAGCCGCGTCCGCCAATGAGGTTGGCGCTGCCGGGCAGCACCAGCATGGACGTGATGCCGCCCGCCGCCGCCCGGCGCAGCCCCGGATCCTGCGGCCAGAAGGAGTGCTCGGCGGAGACCTCGGCCGTCACCGGAGCCGTGGCCTCGTTGCCGTCACTGGTGGAGCTGGTTTCCGGCGAGGCGTACACGCCCAGGTGGCTGTGGGCGTCGATGATGCCCGGCGTCACGTACAGGCCCGTGCCATCCACCTCCTCGGCTCCGGGCGGGGTGGCCACGTCCGCATTCCGGCCCACGGCGAGAATCTTCCCGTCCGCGAAGGCGATGGCACCGTCCTCGATGGCCGGCCCCGTGGCGGGCATCACCGTGGCGTGCCGCACCACCACCGGGCGCTCCTGGCGGAAGGTGGCCGCGGGGGTGGAGGCGCTCGCGGTGTTGGACCCGGCGGAGACGGGCCCGGCCGAAGTATTGGAGGCAGACGGAACGGTCGCGCAGGAGGTCAACAGCAACAGGGAGAGGTGGCGATAGCGCATGGCCGCCCTCGTATCACGATAGAATCTGGGGCGCCCATGACCTCCGCTCCCCCAGTCCCCAGCCCCACGCACACGGTCCTCGGCGAGAGGGCTCGAGGAGAAAGGCTCGCGGCACAGCGGTTCCACCTGGTGTTGCTGGACACCGAGCACGCCGGCACCGTCTTCCCGATCGGCGGCGAGCTTCTGCGCATCGGCAAGGCGCCGGACAACGACGTCGTGCTCGACCACCCCAGCGTCAGCCGCAGCCACCTGCTGGTGCGCCGTCAGGGGGACCGGTTCCTGGTGCAGGACCTCGGCTCCACCCGAGGCACGCTCCTCGATGGCGCCCAGGTGCGCGAGGCCTGGCTGCGGCCCGGTGCCCTCATCGCGGTGGGCGACGTGCGGCTGCGCTTCAGTCCCCAGGTGGCCCCGGTGGAGATCGCTCCCTCCGCCGAGGACACGCTGGGCGAGCTGGTGGGCCGCGGCGTGCCGATGCGGCAGATCTTCGCGCTCCTCCAACGCATCGCCCCCACGGACTCCTCGGTGCTGCTGGTGGGCGAGACGGGCACGGGCAAGGGCGCCGCGGCCAGGGCGCTGCACAAGCGCTCCCCGCGCGCGTCGGGGCCGCTCGTGGTGTTCGACTGCGCCTCGGTGTCGGACTCGCTCATCGAGAGCGAGCTGTTCGGCCACGAGAAGGGCGCCCTCACCGGCGCGGTGGGCCAGCGCACCGGCTGCCTGGAGCGCGCGCACGGAGGCACCCTCTTCTTGAATGAGATCGACGCGCTCGCCCTGGAGCCGCAGCTCAGGTTGCTGCGCGCCATCGAGGACCGGGAGCTCCACCGGCTCGGCGCGCCGGAGCCCGTGCCCTTCGACGCGCGCATCATCGTGGCGAGCAGGAAGGACCTGTGGGCGCAGACGCAGGCGGGCCGCTTCCGCGAGGACCTGTACTTCCGGCTGTCCGTCTTCACGGTGACGCTGCCGCCGCTGCGCGACCGCAAGGAGGACATCGCCGTGCTGGTGGATGCCTTCGGAGGCGAGGGGTCGTGGGCGCGGCTGCCGGAGAAGGTGCGCGAGCAGTTCCTCGGGCACACGTGGCCGGGCAACGTGCGCGAGCTGCGCGACGCCATCGAACGCGCCCGGCCCCCCTCCACGGGCGAGCTGCTCCCGGTGGCGTACTCGGGCCCCTTCAAAGCGTGCAAGGACGAGCTGGTGCGCGCCTTCGAGCGCGAGTACCTCACCCGGCTGCTCAGTCACACCAAGGGCAACATCGCCCGCGCCGCGCGCGAGGCCGGGTTGGATCGCAAGTACCTCTACTCGCTGCTGCACAAGTACGGACTGGTGCAGAGCGAGGGGGACTGACTCAATCCCAGCCGAGCTGTGCGCGCACCGCGTCCGGCAGGTGGGCGCGGAGGGTGGACAGGGGAATGCCCTCGTTGAACCGCGCCTGGAACGCGGGCTCTCCGCCGTGGTGGAGCGCCACCAGCGTCCAGTCCTGGTTGAAGCAGGGAGAGCCGGAGGAGCCTCCCAGGGTATTGGTCCGATACGTCACCCGGGTCCGGGCCGCGTTCACCGCGATGACGCCGTGGGTCTCGATGGCCAGCCGCGACCGCGCCCCCTGAGGAGGCTGGACGATGATGACCGGCGAGCCGGGCGCGAAGTCGTATGCGTCCGCGGGAACCTCGAGCCAGCCGCGGATCCTCCTCCCATCGATGAGCTCCCGCCCTGGCTCGTCCCTCACCCGCAGCAAGGCGTAGTCCAGCTCCTCCACCGTCGCCTCCCGGAGCTTGGGGTTCATCAAGTCGACCGGGCTATGGGGGCTGGAATCGAGCAGCCAATCCCGCGCCAGCCCATGGCGCCTGCCCTCCGGCGCGGAGCCCGCCTCCGAGCGCTGGTAGTCGAAGCGCAACCCCACGAGCTCCGGGGACACCGTCCCCCTGAGCACCTCGTGCACCACATGGTGATTGGTGAGCACCAGGTCGGGAGCGACCAGGAAGCCCGTCCCCACCGCCCTGCCCGCGAGCTCCACCCGGCAGACCTGCCGTTCGATGGCCTCGAGCCTCTCACGCCAGCGCATGGGGTCCAGACGGGAGCGGGTGTCGACGAGCAGCTTCTCGAGCGTGGGGCCAGGAGCCTCGCGCTGGATGGAGGCCGAGTACTCCTGGACGAAGGCCTCGAGCCGTGGATTGCCGGGAGAGTCCCGCACGGCGCCCTGGATGAGCTCGTGGGTCCACCCCTCCCGCTCGGCCTCCTGGATGAGTTGGAACACGCGCTCGCGCGGCGGCCCGTCGGTGAAGTCGTCCAGGTCCCGGTTCAGCGTGGACCGGACCAGGTGTTGGAGGAGCCGCAATCGGGGAAAAGCGCTGAGCAGCGCTTCGGACAACCTCGCCCGCTGGGCTCCCGTCAGTTCCATGCATGGGCTCCGCGTCGCATGGCTGTCAGGAGGAACGACGGCGGCGCGCCATCAGCGGAGCGAGTGCGCCCAGCAGCAGCCAGGGCGCGTCCGCCGCGAGGCCCGAGGTGCAGCCACACCCGGACTCCGTCGTACTCGGGGCGGCCCCCACCTTCACGGAGAAGGAGCAGGTCGCCGCGTTGCCCGAGGCGTCGGTCGCCGTGACCTGCACCCGGGTATCGCCCGGAGGGAAGGTGGCACCGGGCGGCGTGGAGTAGTCGAGGATGACGTCCGAGGCGGTATCCATCGCCTGCGCTGGCGAGTAGTTGATCACCGCGCCCTCCCGGCTGGTGGCGGAGGCCTCCACGTCCGCCGGGCAGGTGAGGAGGGGTGCCCGGGTGTCCTTCACCGCCACCGTGAAGGTACAGGTATTGGTGTTGCCCGCGGCGTCGGTGGCCGTGACGGTCACCACGTTGTCCTTCACGGGGAAGGCCGTCCCGGACTCCTGGCTGTAGCTCACCGTGGGCGCCACCGCGCCGTCATCGGAAGCCCGCGCGGGGCCGTAGCCCACCAGGGCGCCAGAGCGGCCCGTGGCCTCCACCGTCACGCTCTCCGGGCAGGTGAGGCTCGGCGGAGTGCAGTCGCCGAAGAAGGCCGGGGAGACCGAGTACGGCTCCCGTCCCCGGAGCCCATCATCGGCGGAGAAGTAGAGGGCGTCGCCCGTGAACGTCAGCTGCTGTGGATCCCGGATGGCCAGCTCGGGCGCCGCCAGCCGGGTTCCCTCCTCCGTCCCATCACTCATCCACAGATTGAAGCCGTTGCCATCGTCCGCCGAGAAGAAGAGCATCGAGCCCCCCGCCGTCAGCGACTGCGGCGACGAGCCCAGGCTCCCGGCGCGGAGCTCCTTGACGAGCACCGTGCCCTCCTCCGTCCCATCGCTCTTCCATAGCTCGACACCGCTGACGCCATCATTCGCGGTGAAGTAGAGCGTTCCGTTCAGGTCGGTGAAGGCGTTCGGGGTCGAGCCCGTGCTCCCTTCGAAGATGTCCGCGAGGAGCCTCGTGCCCTGCTCCGTCCCGTCACTCACCCACGGCTCGGAGCCGTACTCGGCGTCCTTCAAGCGGAAGAAGAGCTTGTCCCCCGCGGCCTTCAAGCTCTCGGGCGAGGTGATCGTCCTGCCCGCGCTGTCCTTGACGCGCACCGTGCCCGCTTCCGTCCCATCGCTCTTCCACAGCTCGCTGGCGGCGGTGCCGTCGGTGGCCGTGAAGTAGAGCGTGCCGCCCACCACCGTCAGTTGCCCCGGGTTGGCGTTGGTGGCTCCCGGCGCGATGTCCTTGACGAGCCTCGTGCCCGCTCGAGTCCCGTCGCTCGTCCACAACTCGAAGCCGTGGATGCCATCATCCGCGGCGAAGAAGAGGGTGTCGTTGCCCAGGAGCCTCATCGACCTGGCGGTGATGGAGCTGCGATCGCCGGGCAGGATGTCCGCGACGAGCTTCGTGCCATGGAACGTCCCATCGGTCTCCCACAACTCCCGGCCCGCCACATGGTCCGCGGCGGCGAGGAAGATCTTCCCGTTCATCACGAGCATGTCGGTGATGCCGCTGGCTTCCAGCCCCTCGCCAATCTCCCGCACCATCACCGTGCCGGCTTCCGTCCCATCGCTCCTGAAGAGCTCGGATCCGTGCACACCGTCATTCGCGGAGAAGAGGAGCACCCCGTCCAGCGCGGTCATCAGGCTCGGCCGCGAACCCGCCGCCCCGGGGTTGATGTCCTTGACGCGCACCGTGCCGTCTTCCGTCCCGTCGCTCTTCCACAGCTCGGCCCCGGACTCTCCGTCGCTCGCGACGAAGTAGAGCGTCCCGCCCATGCGCAGGAAGGAGGAGGGCGACGAGCTGTCCGACCCCCTGGCCACGTCCTTCATCGCCGCGGGAGGACGGCACCCGGGGAGCGGAGTGGCCTCCGCATGAGCCAACGGGGCGCTCCCCCCCGTCAGCACGAGCGCCAGGGGACACAGCCACTCCAGGGTCCGACGAGACATCCACTCCCTCCTTCTCCAGACGGAGTGCGCCCCACGCGGGCGCACGAAAAAACACAGGGGGCGCGGGGCCCGGGGAGTGTCCCGGGAGCCTCGCGCCCCCTGCATGAAAGCCTGCTACGCCTTGGTTTGCATCACCGGGAGGGCGACGGACGCCCCCCCGGTCCCCGAGCGATTACAGCTCGTTCAGGTCGTAGTACTCGGCCGACGCGTTGTCGTGGTTGCTGACGCCGCCCACCGCGAGCACCGTGCCGTTGTTGAGCAGGGTCGCCGTGTGACGGTAGCGGTCCACGTTCATGAACGCCGTGACGCTCCACTTGCCCGTCGCCGGGTCATACAGCTCGGAGGCGGTCATGATGCCCGTGAGCTGGTGGTAGCCACCAGCCACCAGCACACGGCCGTCCGGCAGCAGGTTGGCGGTGTGCCACTTGCGCGGCTCCTTCATGCTGCCCGTGGCCGTCCAGGTGTTGGCCGCCGGGTCATACAGCTCCGCCGAGGAGCTCAGCGCCACGTCGATGCCCGCACCGCCCGCCACCAGCACCTTGCCGTTGGGCAGCAGGGTGGCCGTGTGAGAGGAGCGGCCAGCGCCCATGCTCGCCACGCTCGTCCACGTCCCGGAGGCCGGGTCGTAGATTTCCGCGGAGTTGATGAGGGCGTCGGAGGCATCGCTGCCGCCCGTCACCAGCACCTTGCCGCCAGGCAGCAGGGTCATGGTGTGGTAGGCGCGCGCCGTCTGCATGCTGCCGGTGTACGTCCAGGAGCCCGTGGCCGGATCATACAGCTCGGCCGAGGCGAAGACGTTGCCGTCGTACTCGGTGACGCGACCACCGGCCACCAGCACCTTGCCGTTGGGCAGCAGCACCGCCGAGTGGTGGAAGCGCTGCTGGTTGAGCTGACCCGCCGGCTTCCACTTGCCGATCGCGGGGACATACAGCTCCGCGGTGGCGTCGGTGATGGGGCACGAGCCGCCGCCCGTGATGAGCACGCGGCCATCCTGCAGCTTGGTGGCCGTGTGACCGCGGTGCGCGCCCAGGGTGTTGCCCGTAGCGGACCAGGTCTTGGTCTCCGGGTTGTACAGCTCCGAGGTGGTGTTGAAACCACCGGCCACCAGCACCCGGCCGTCGTCCAGCAGGGTGGCGGTGTGCAGCATGCGCGGCAGGGCCATGCTGCCCGTCAGAATCCAGCCGCCGTGCCGGTCCTCGCACTCGCCGGAGGGGCCCGGAATCACGGTGACGGTACGGGTGGCGGTGCCCACGTGGCCCGCCGCGTCCTTCACCGTGTAGGTGAGGGTGTAGGTGCCCGCGACCTTGGTGTTGACGGAGCCGGAGACGGTCACCGCGGAGCTCAGGTCACCCTGGCAGGCGTCATTGGCCCTGGCGCCGGCCTCGACGTACGCGTTGCCGCACGTCATGGTGATGGAGGGGTAGCCGGACACCGTCACGACCGGAGCCTGGGTATCGCTCACCGTCACCGTGCTGGTGCAGGTGGCGGTGTTGCCAGCGGAATCCCTGCCGGTGTGCGTGACGGGGGTGCTGCCCACCGGGAAGCGGCCGGCGCCGGGGCTGCTGGAGTACGTCGCGTCGCTGCAGTTGTCATCGCCGTACGCCTGGCCCGGGTCCACGTTCGCACCGCCCGAGACGCACTCGGCCGACACGTTGGCCGGGCAGGTGATGGACGGAGCCGTGGTGTCGACGACGGTCACCGTCGCCGTGCAGGAGGACCGCTGGCCCGCCGAGTCGACGCAGGTGAGCGTCGCCGGGGTGGAGCCCAGAGCGAAGTTGCTCGGAGACTGGGTGCAGCCCGTCAGGTCACCGTCCGGGTCATACGAGCCGTTGTCGATGTTGATGAGGCTGCCGGAGACGGAGCAGACGAGGCTGTCGGCCGACACGGTGACATCCTTGCAGAGCGCCACCGGAGGACGGGGAACGGCGACCAGCCGGCAGGAAGCGCTGCAGGAGCCGGAGCCGTTGGAGGCACCGGTGTCGCACTCCTCACCGGGGTCCAGCGTGCCGTCACCGCACCAGTGCAGACGGCACACGGACGAGCAGGCCGTGCCGGGCACGCCGTTGCTGGCGCCCGTGTCGCACTCCTCGGGGTACTGCATCACGCCGTCGCCGCAACGCACGGGGATGGCACCGCGCGCCAGGACGTAGGGCACGCCGTGCGAGCCGTCCGCGAAGTCCATGGAGCCCGGCAGGCGCGCGCCGTAGGTCGGGTCACGCGCGATGACGAGCGGGGTGAAGTTGGCGGCCGGGAAGGAGTCGAAGGCCTCGTGAACGGAGCAGCTCCAGTTGGAGAGTTGCGCGTCCGTCACGCCATCGAGGGCCGCGTGGGTGGCCACGATGTGGGCGTTGTCGTAGCAGCCCACGCCCGTCACGGTGAAGGTGCCGAACGGCTCGAGCACCGGCACCACCGTGTTGGCCGCGGTCCCGTGGTAGTAGCAGCTCAGGTTGATATAGGCACCCGTCTTGCCCTCCTGAGCGGCGGCGAACTTGACGGAGTTCTGGGAGAACAGATCCGCCGCGTGGTACACGGGGTCGGTTCCCACGACGATGACGTTACCGTCGACCACCGGGCCCCAGATCTCGCGGGTCTCCTCGACCACGGAGATCAGGCTCGGGCTGGTGCTGCACGTGGGGTCCCCCAGGATGATGGCGCGATAGGTGGCGAAGTCCGCCGAGGTCTTCGCGGCCCACTCCGCGTCGGAGACGACCTCCACCGCGTAGCCCAGGCTCAAGGCGGCCTGCGCCTCGACACTGTATTCACCATCGGTGACCGTACCGGCCAGGACGAGGACCTTGTTGCTGCTGCCAAGGCCCTGCGGGCGCGTGCTCACGGCCGAGGGCGGCACCGCCGACCTCGACTCCTGGCTCGCACCCTCCGAACTCGATGGCGCTCCGCCGCCGCAGGCCGCGAGCAACAGCACGCTCAGGGCCATCAACGTCCGGCTGCGGAAACCACTCCAACTCTTCTCGTGGGTATCAGACGGCATCCGTACCCCCTCCCCTATGTTCAGACGCATCGCTCTCTCCTTCGAGACGCTTTGCGACGATGGCAGTGAGGTCTGACCTCACCGCGCGTTCTCGGCACTCCCGCTCCTGGCCGTAATACGTCCGGTACAAGACGGGCGGATGTATTTTTACACCGGGAGCACTCGAAAAATAAAATCAATCTTTCAAGACTGCTATCTATGCAATGTCGGAATATCGCCTTGGCGACGCAACCCCGCCTCCCAGCGTGGACTGCCGTTCAACGCCGGGCATGTGGACCTTGCGAAAAGGCGCCTGATGTGCGCCCACGTGTGGCGGCCACATTCATGCGATGAGCGGGGGCCGTGTCATGTCTGGCCTTACACCCCCCTTCACTCCCAGGTAATCACATACTCGTTTTCGGTGGGACCCAGGGGCCGGGAGACCACCTTGGCCCCCTTCACGTTGGCGGTGTGGAA
This sequence comes from Archangium violaceum, assembly GCF_016859125.1. Lineage (NCBI taxonomy): Bacteria > Pseudomonadati > Myxococcota > Myxococcia > Myxococcales > Archangiaceae > Archangium > Archangium violaceum. Next base: position 606,950 of record NZ_CP069338.1, read on the forward strand.
CAGGGACAGGAAGCCCGCTTCGATCCACTGCCGGGGCATGAGGTCATGCTTGATGATGACGCCGCTCCTGGGGCCCGTCAGCGTCGCCTTGCACTCCGAGTTCCGCGACGCCGCCTCCATGGCCGCCGGCACGTTGCTGATGAGCCGCCGGGGGTCGCCCTGCGCCATCAACAACAGGACCCGCCCCGCAGCGGACGCATAGAAGGTCCGGCACGCGGCGTAGCCCAGCTCCCACACGGCCTTCTCGAAGTTGCCGTATTTCTCGCTCAGCAGCCGCGCCGCCATGTAGAGCAGCCGCATGTACGTGTGATGGGGGTAGTTGAAGAAGTCGAGGATCCGCTCCTCGCCGATCTCCGTCAGGCAGCGCCGCACGGCATCCTCGCCCAGGTGCTGCCGGACCTCATCCACCACGCTGTTGAGGAACAGCCCGCGCATGAGATCCGTGGGCGCGAGAAGAGAGAGCCGCCACCGCAACTCCTCCTCCGTACCAAGCTCGAGCTGTGACGGGTCCGCAGTGGCCGGTTTTTCCATGTACATCCCTCTTACGACGATAGCTCCCGGTACAAGGCTACCCGGTGCCGCGAACTCTGGTAAGGGGCGGCACGTAGCCGGAGCGGCATTGGTCGAGCCGCGACCACTCGGGGAGAAGGCTCCCGTACTGGGGGAGCGCGAGAATGCGCCCATGCGAGCGAGGGAGGGAGCGCTCTGGATGGAGTCCCTGGGCCGCGGGTGGGAGGGGGATGTGGGGCACGGCCCAGGGCGAGCCACTGATCACCGGTATCAAGGTGTTCCTGGTGCTCCTGTGCGCCCGCCCCACCGCCCTCTTCCTGGCGCTCTTCCGCTCGAGCCCCCTCACACGCTCCAGAGGGCCTCGACGCGGGCGCGCACCTTGCGCCGCCCCTCCGCGAAGCCCGGCAGCACACGCAGCGGCTGGAGCGCCGGGCAGTGGTCGATCCACTCCAGGTCGATGAGCGCCGTGTCCGCGGCCCGGCGGAAGTAGCCCAGCGCCTGCTCCGCATGGCCGCAGAGACCGAGGACCTCCGTGGAGATCTGGCACATCAACGAGGCGAAACGCGGGCTGTTCGCCTGGGAGATCGACTCGTCGAACATGGGAACGAAATCGAGTGCCCGCACCTCGCCGAGCACCGCGGAGACATAGAGGCCCGTGATGCGGGAGACGAAGTCCGACTCTTCCGCCACCGCGGCCCCGCACCGTCGCAGCGTCTCCTCATCCCGGGTCCACCCGGCGACGCGGGCCCGCAGCGACTCCGCCGCCGTCCGGTGCGCTGGCGACGCGGCCAGCCGCTCCAGCGCCCACCGGTAGTCCTCCATCTTCCCGCGCAGGGCACTGCAACGGGCGAGCTCGAACAGCGCCGTCACCAGCGAGGGAGACAGATCATAGGCCAGCCGCAGCCGCACGAGCCCCTCGTCCGCGCGGCCCGCCTCGCACTGCATGTTGCCCAGGTACTCGAGCGTCGGCGCATGCCAGGGCGCGATGTCCAGGCCCGTGCGAAGCGCCGTCACCGCCGAGTGCCAGTCATCCTGCTGGGCGGCGAGCATCGCCCGCGCCAGGTGTGTCTCGGCCATCGCCGGCGCCAGACGCAGGGCCCGCTCGACACTGGCGCGCGCGGTCGCGGCATCGTCTCGCGAGGAGTCCTTCATGCTCATGAACCACGTACGCAGGCTCGCGATGGCATGGAGCGCGATGGCGGGCGAGAAGTCCGGCACCAGCTCCAGACACGTGTCGAGCAGCGCCAGCGGCTCCCTGTCGTGGTGCCCCCGGAAGGCCCCATGGATCAGGGTGTTCGCCTGCCGGTAGAGCGCCAGCGCCTCGGGCGGGGTGCTCGCGCGCCAACCCGCGAGCACCACCTCACCGCGCAGCTCCTCGGCGATGCGCGGCACCAGCCGATCCTGCAGCTCGAAGGCATCGTTGGAGGCGTGCTCGAACCGGCCGCTCCACAGCTGGGTGCCGGACTGGGCCTCGAGCAACCGGATGGAGACGCGCACCGCCGGGCCCGCGCTCTGCACCGTCCCGTCCACCACCAATTCCACTCCGAGCTCGCGCCCCACGGCCCGTGGGTCTCGTGCCTCACGGAAGCGCGCCGTCACCCCACTGCCGGGCACGCGCAGCCCGCGGGCACGGGAGAGCTGGTCGATGAGCGCCTCCGTCAACGAGTCCCCCAGGAACTCGGAATCGCGCGGGCCCTGGAAGCGCAGGGGCAGGAGCGCCACCCCCTGCTTCACCGTCGGCGTGGTGCTGCGGGGCGAGGTGCGCGTCGTGGAGGCGTGGGAGACGGACGCGGGGGCATGAGCTCCCGTCACGGGTGCCGGGATGGGCGGACCCGACAAGGTGGGCTCCCCCACGCTGACGAGCCAGTCGCGCAGCACCCCGGCCACCTCGAGCGCGCTCGCGGGCCGCTCATCCGGAGCGCGCCCCAGACAGCGGTGCACCAGCTCGGCGAGGGGCGGAGGGACGTTGGCGCGCTGCCGCAGGTCCGGCGGAGACTGGCGCAGGCGGGCCATGGCGGCGGCCCACGGCGTCTCACCGGTGAAGGGCACCTCGCCCGTGAGCATCTCGAACAGCAACAGCCCCACCGCGTAGACATCCGCGCGGGCGTCCACCGGCTCTCCCGACACCTGCTCCGGCGCCATGTACATGGGCGTGCCAACGGCCCCCATGGTGCGCGAGGCGAGCTCCCCCGCCAGCGCGCGGGCGATGCCGAAGTCGGTGAGCACGACGCGCCCGCCGGACTCGACGAGGATGTTGGCCGGCTTGAGATCCCTGTGCACCACCCCGGCGGCATGGGCCGCGGCCAGCCCCTCGCAGACGGCCAGGGCGAGGCGGGCGGCGCGAGGCGCGGTCAACGGGCGCTCGCGGGCGAGCAGCGTGCGGAGATCCTCCCCCTCCACGAACTCCATGGTGAGGAAGGTCTGGCCCTCGTGGGTGCCCAGGTCATGCATCCGCGCCACGTGGGGGTGGGTGATGCGACGCGCCAGGCGGACCTCGCGGCTGAAGCGCTCGATCGCGTCCGGGCCGGCGTCCTCGCCGAGCTCCAGCCTCTTGAGTGCCACCACGTCGCCCACGAGACTGTCGCGTGCCTGATAGACCGTCCCCATGCCACCGCGGCCGAGCATGCGCAGCAGGGCATACCGCCCGGCGAACAGAGGCCCGGACGGGGACTCCCTGGGTGGAGTCGAATCCGTGGTGGCGCGAATGACGGTGCGGTCGCCCTCATCGGGGGCGGAATCGGACAGTGGACGATTGTCGGGCACGGCGCCTGCAATGTAACCCGCCCCCCCCCTGCCCCGCCATTCACCCGGGTACGATACTCTCGGGCGTTCGACGAAAGAGAGACCCTCGATGACGGATACCTGCATCCGCGACTGTCACGCGCTCGTACCGGACCCGAGCGGTTCGCTCACCCTCGCCCGCCACCAGGACATCCTGGTCCGCGGCAACCGCATCGCGGAGCTCCGCCCCACCGGGAGCCCCATCGAGCCCGGCGTCACCGTGCTCGAGGCGAACCGGATGCTCGCCATGCCCGGGCTCATCAACACGCACGCCCACGTCCCCATGGTGCTCTTCCGGGGACTGGCCGAGGACGTGCCCATCGCTCGCTGGTTCAACGAATTCATCTGGCCGCTGGAGAGCAACCTCACCGAGGAGGATGTCTACTGGGGCGCGCAGCTGGGCCTCATCGAGATGATCGAAGGGGGCGTCACCACGGTGGCCGACCACTACTTCTTCATGGACCGGGTCGCCCAGGCCGTCGAGGAGGCCGGCACCCGGGCACATCTCGGGTGGGCCGTGTTCTCCAGCCGCGGCCACGAGGTTCTCGCCGAGACCGCCGCCTTCGCCGAGCGCTGGAAGGGGGGGGCTGGTGGCCGCATCACCACCTGCATGGCGCCACACGCGCCCTACACCTGCGATGACGGCTTCCTGCGCGCCTCGGCCGAACACGCCGCGCGGCTGGGGATCGGCATCCACATCCACGCCGCCGAGGAGATGAACCAGACGCTCGCCAGCGTGCAGAAGCGGGGACTGACGCCCATCCAGGTGCTCCAGGACACCGGCATCCTCGACGTGCCCACCCTCATCGCCCATGGCTGCGGCCTGCTGCCCCAGGATCTCGAGTTGCTCGCCCGCCATCGCGAGAACGTGAGCATCGCCCACGCGCCCAAGACCTATCTCAAGCTGGTCATGGGCATCGCCCCCATCCGCGCCCTGCGCAAGGCCGGTATCCCGGTGGGACTGGCCACCGACGGCGCCGTCAGCAACAACACCCTCGATATCCTCGAGAGCCTGCGCCTCATGGCCCTGCTGCAGAAGCACGAGGCGCTCGACCCCGAGGTGATGCCCCTCCATGAGGCGCTCGACATCGCCACGCGGGGCAGCGCCGCCGCGCTGGGCATGGGCGACCGGCTGGGAGTGCTCGCGCCCGGCTACCAGGCGGACATCCTCCTCGTGGACACCCGGGGGACCCACTGGCAGCCCCCCCACAACCTCATGGCCGGGCTGGTGTACAGCGCTCGCGCCAGCGACGTGCACACCGTCATGGTCGATGGCCGCGTCATCATGCGCGAGCGCCGCCTGCTCACGATCGACAAGGAGCGCGTCCTCACCGAAGTGGCGAAGACCATGGAGCGCCTGGCCCAGCGCGTGCCCGAGTCCCGCATTCAGAGCTACCGGCCATGAACCTCCATCCCATCGCGGGCGTCGCCTGGTACGCCCGCGGACGGCCTCGGGTCCTCAGTTCTCCGCGGCTCCGGCCAGGAGGATCCAGTTCTCGATGGACTGGCGATCGGCGTCGGGCAGCGGAGAGTTCCCGTTGAGCGGGTTGATGGGCATGCGGCTGCCGGTGATGCTGCCGTCGCCGGTGAGCTTGAGGTACAGGTAGCTCTTCTCCAGGCTGCCGCGCTCGATGAGGTTGAGCGAGGGCTTCTGGCTCGAGGGCTTCATCACCAGGCGCTCGTAGACCTCATGGGAGGTGCCGAGCAGGTTCAGCCCGCCCTGCGGGTTGTCACCCCCGTGGCAGCCGCCGCAGTTCGACTGGAGGATGGGCAGCACGCGCCCGCTCCACGTGTCACCGGAGCCCGCGAGGCTGAGGGCCGACGGGTTCGCCGAGTACGTGCACTTGTTGTAGTCGATGGACGAGGACAGGCTCCACTGCGTGGCGTTCGAGTCGAGCCCCTCGATGAAGCACATCAGCGCCAGCATGTCCGGCACGTTCGGCGGCTGGTTGGCCAGCGGCATGCGCGTCCCGGGGACCGTCTGGTCGGCCATGTACCCACGCAGGCGCGCCACCAGGTAGCTTTCCTCGGGCTTGCCCGGCTTGATGAGCGGCACGGTGTTGCCGGGGACGCGCGCACCAAAGGTGCCGTTGCGGTTCTGGTCGCCCTGCACGATGCCGCTGGCCACCAGGCCCTCCACGGTGTCGCGCTGGTTCTCGCTCACCTGGGCGAACAGGTGCTTCCGATCATCGCCGAGCACCCACCAGGTCGTCTTGTAACTGGCGAAGGCCAGTTCCTGCACGTTGCCCTGGCCGTTGACGAAGGTGCGGATGAAGGTACCCGTGGCGTTGAGGCGCTCCTCCTTCACGGGCACGGGATCGTGCAGGTACAGGTGCAGGCCCACGGTGCTGGCGTCCGGCCGCGCCCCGTTGTCGAACTGCGGCGTCTCGCCGGGGACGAGCTCGAACCAGCCGATTTCGATCTCCTTGAAGGTCTGCTCTGCGAAGCGGAAGCGGTCGCCCAGGCGCTCGCACCGGTCGAACACGCCCGTCGGGTTTCCGGACTGCACGTTGCACGGGGCGTTGATGGAGGCCACGAAGGTGCCCGGCGTGTGCAGGTCCGGGTACTCCTTCTGGTTATGGCACACGCCATTGCTGCCGCTGCACGTGCGCATCACCAGCTTGCGGTGCAGGTCGATCCCCGTGGGGTACGTCAGCTGCGCCGCCAGCACGTCCACGTCCGAGCCCGTGTACGGCACCACGTCCGTGGACGTGCCCGGCGTGGGGCGATTCGGCTCGAAGGGGATGGAGCCCGGGTCCTGCGTGTTGGGACCGGAGGAGCCACAGGCCAGCGTCAGGGCACCGAGGGAGGCAACGAGAAGGGAGCGCTTCATGCGAAGAAGTCCTGGATGGGAGCGTCCGCGGGGAAGATGCCCTGGTGGTCGGCACCGAGCAGGTCCAACATCGTCTTGAGCACCGAGCGGTAGGAGTACACCTGACCGGTGGCCTTGAGGTTCGAGCGGTTCACCGAGCCCAGGCTCTTGCCGCCCTTGCCAGCGGCGGAGATGACGCCGCCCATGAAGGGCATGGACATCCACCGGGTGGCCAGGTCGGGGCCGTGGTCGCTACCGTTGGCGGAGTTGAAGCGGCTGCCACCCGTGGTGCGGCCGAACTCGCTGCCGAGCACCACCAGCGTCTTGTCCCAGTACGAGCCGCCCTCGGGGTGCTGCATCCGCTGGAGGGCCGTGCGCAGGCCACTCACCAGCCGGTTGGCGGCCTCCATCTCGCCCGGGAGCTCGGCGTCCTCGCGCGAGTGGAAGTCGTAGCCCCCCTGGTTGAGGAACACCGCCGGGCAGCCGAAATGGAAGAGGCGCAGCGCGAGCGCCGCCCGCTGGCCCGTGGTGTCCGTGCCCAGCAGCGTCCGCAGCTCCTTGTTGGAGATGCCGTCCACCACGTCATTGCTATCGGTGCTCACCCGGAGCATCGGGTCGCGGAAGATCTTCCCGTAGTCGCTCGTGGCCTTGCGCGTCTGCTGGTACGTCTCCACACTCCCTTGCAGCGCCGTGTGGAGCCTGTCCCGGAAGCGGGCGTCCATCTTCGTGGCGATGGTGCGAGCCCACTCCGGCAGGCTCGAGTCCGGGTCCACGCTGAAGCCCTGGAAGTTGCTGCCCTCCAGCACCGGCGGCCGGTAGGTGGCGTATTCGGGCGAGCCCGTGGCCATGCCCGCCTCGCCCAGGCTGAAGGCCGGCAGCAGGGTGACGCCCCGCGAGGCCGCCTCCTTCACACGCTCGCGCACCCCGTAGTTGACGTACGTCAGGAAGCCGGTGGCCCCGCCCACGTAGCCCGTGAGGAAGCGCTCCAGGCCCGTGCCGTGGCCACCATCCGCGCGCGCCGAGAAGGGCTCGTGGTCCACGCACGGCAGCACGCAGATTTCATTGGTGAAGTCCGTCACCGGCTTCATGCCCAGGTCGCGGCGCGGCTTGCCTTCCTCCCCGTCCAGCCACCCCGCGCGCTCCAGCAGCTTGCCCACACCCCACTCGGTGCCGGACGCGGGGTTCGCCTTGCCAAAGGGGTTGAACTCGTCGGCCACGTCGCCGTTGAAGGCGGTGGTGAAGCGGAAGCCGCCGGACAGGCGGATGTAGATGAGGTGGCGCACGGTGCCGTGCCCGGCCGTCTGGGCACGGGCCTCACGCGGCAGCCACAGGTGGGGAAAGGCCAGCGCGGCGGTACCAGCGCCCAGCCCCTGCAGCAGCCGGCGGCGGCCGAAGGTGACGGACTTCGTGTCATCGGAGTCGGACATGGGAGAGGGCTCCGTGGGCTAGTAGAAGACGCGCTCCGCGCTCGACAGCAGCGCGAAGCAGAAGGGCCGGGCGAAATCCTCCGCCGAGCACAGGGTGAGGGCACACGCCGTACCGGCCTCGCGGGCCTCGGCCCGCTCCGTGTCATCCGGCGAACGGCCGAGCAACAGCCGGTACTGGTGGGTGGCGATCTCCTCGGCCACGTCCGCGTTCACCGCGCGGCTCGGGCCCACGCTCGCGGGAAGCAGCTTCTCCACCGCCGCCGCGCCCTTCACCGCCGGGTCCAGCGTGGGGTTGCACAGCGTCTGCACGAAGGAGAGCTGGGTGGCGGTGGTGAGGATGCTCACCACGCGGAAGCGTCCGCCCACCACGTTCTCCGGGCAGCCTCCCAGGGTGCGAGCCACCTCCGAGTAGCGCTCGTCCACCTCGCCCTTCTCGTCCATCTTCCAGCGCGACTCCTGCAGCACCCGGTAGGCGGCGACACTGCCCGAGTTCAGCAGCGCCTCCGGCTGGCTGATGCGGTGGTCGCACCCGGACAGCTCGAGGCCCGTGTTGCGGGCCATGGAGTCGATCCACACCTCCGCGTCCACCTGCTTGAGCGGGCCGTACGTCCACCGGTAGGCGTTGGACGAGGCCCCCTCGGCGGACTGGAGGTAGGCCGCGGAGGTGGCCACCGCGTAGTGCACCGAGCGGATGTCCCCGTTGTTCCGCAGCACCCAGCGCACCAGTTCCTCGCGCACCTCGGGAACCTTCGCGGACAGCTCATACCCCAGGTACTGCATGAGCACGTCGTCCACCGCGCGCTCCCAGAAGTCCAGCTGGCCCGCGACGATGCGACCCGGCGTCTGGAGCTGCGCCCACTCCTCACCGGAGAGCAGACCGCTCCACAACGTCAGCTCCCTCAGGTTCGGGTCGCGCGCGGCGCGCAGGTCCGGCGTGAAGATGACCTCGTTGTAGCCCCACAGCACGCTGGCGCACTCGCCTCGGGACACCTCGTCCACGGCCCCGGTGTCATCCAGGCAGCGGAAGCGGATGAAGGCGTCCGGCAGGCGCATCCCCAGCTGCGGATGGTCGTAGTAGCCCGAGTGCCACAGCTTGTAGAGGCGCGCCATGTCCGCGCGCTCATGCTCGAAGGGCGGGCGGCCCAGGAACTGGGTGAAGAGCGCCTCGGCCTTGTCGCCCGGATCCGCGTAGCGGCGGGTGAACACCGGATGGGCGCTCACCACCGCCGCGAACAGGTCATACGGCACCAGCCCGCGGTACAGCTTCGCCACCAGCCGATCCATGTCGTAGATGGCCTGGAGGCTCGTCACCTCGTTGCTGTAGAGGAAGCGGTCCGCGGCGCGGCGCTGCTGGACGAGGATGAACTCGTCGCTGTCCATCAGCCGCTTCACCGTGGCGCCCCACCCGCCCGAGCACGTGGACTCGGCCTCGTCGGCCGTGGGCACGCGCCCGAGCATGTCCACGAAGAGCCGGCGGCAGGCCTCGGCCTGGACGATGGGACGGCTGGACAGCCCCACGCCCCACAGGCTGCGGCACAGCCCGCGGTTGACGGGGTTCTGCAGACCTGCCTCGTTGCAGTACTTCACGCAGTCCGCGTCACAGTCCGGCGGGCGCGTGTCGTTGGGCAGCGTCGAGACCGGGCGCGCCGCGGGCAGCACGTCATCCCCGCCCGAGAAGTTGCCCGACGTGATGGGATCCCCATTGCCCACCATGCCCCCGGGACCGGCGGCCACCTGCTCCGGCTCGAAGGTGTACGTGGGCTGGCACGCGGCCAACACCGCGAGCACGGGGAGGAAGAGCGTCCGAGACACGGCCATGCGCGACTCCCTGCGGAAGGTGGAGGGACTCAGAGCGAGAACTCGGCCCCGAGGGAGAGACCCAGGCGGAGGGCCATGGTGCTCCAGTTCTTGTTGAAATCGAGCCCGGAGATCTCCTGGCTCGTGGCGAAGAGGTACTGCTGCTCCACCTGCGCGAGCACGTCCGCGCGCAGCCAGATGCGCTCGGACATCCGCCGCCGCCCTCCCACGGAGGGACCCAGCAGCCAGCCCACGCGCGGCACGCTCCACACGCTCACGCCCTGCTCCTGGAGCCGGTGGATCTCCGCCGAGAACTCACGGCCGGGCACCAGGAAGGACAGCCCCGCGCGCCCCCCGAAGACGACCTCCGTCTTGTCGGCCACCGGCAGGCCGTACTCCCCGGAGGCGAATACCTCGTTCAGAATGCCGAAGCCGAACTGCCGTCCTCCGCCCGCGGCGTAGTTGCCGAAGATGCGCAGGCCACCGCCCACCCGCAGCCGCTCGCTCACCGAGGGCACCGGCGTGGTCAGCCAGGCCGTGGCCGACAGGAAGCCCGCGCTCGAGTATTCGAAGGACTCGTCCCGGAGCGAGGTGTTGATGCCCTGCGAGCCATTCATCCGCGCGCTCTCCAGGAAGAGGTCCGGCCCCACGCCGATGCGCATCGGGCCGGAAGCGGCCGAGGCCGCTGGCGAGGAAGCACGTGCCGCGGAAGTGGAACGAGGCGCCGGAGCGGGCCGGAGCGCCGGGGCGGCCTTCGCCTCCAGGGCCGGCTTGGACGCCACGATGGGAGCGGGCTCCTCGGCGGCCTTCGCCTCCGTGGCGGGCCCGGGCAAGGGCGCGAGAGGAGATTCCTCCGGCTGCGCGGCCGAGGACTTCTTGGACGCGCTCGTCTTCGCCTTGGACGACCTCGATGCCTTCGATGTCTTGGATGACCTGGACGGAGCGGCCTGGCTCACCGGAGCGGCGAACACCAGCAGCGCGGAGAGGATGCCGCAGCAGACTCGAGGGAACGACTGGAACAGGTGGCGCGAGCGGAGGGGAAGCGGCACGGGAGACTCGGGTGCAGGGGAGACAGACCGCTTGATTCTACTTCAAAATGACCCTCCTTCCGGTCTCGCGGACACGGAAGGAGGGAAGAACCACGCAAGACTCAGTCGCGACGACGGCGGAGCAGCGTCATGCCACCGGCGATCAGGGAGAGCAGCATCACCGGCGAACCCCCGGTGGTGGAGCAACCACCGTTGTCATCGTCACCACCACCGTCACCACCACCACCATTGCCATCGCCATCGCCCGAGGAGCCACCCGTGATGTTCACGGTCAGCGACGTGGTCGCGGCCCCGTCCAGGGTGGAGTTGCCGTCACCGTTGACCGAGTTGCCAGCGCCGAAGATCGTGACCTTGCCCCCGGTCTGGGGCGCCACCAGCAGGAAGTCGAAGATGATCTCTCCGCTGGTAGGGGACCGCGGCGCGGAGTGGGTGAGCTCGTCCCCCACCTTTTTCGTGCCCGTGCTTTCCCGCAGCGACGCCGCCGCGTTGTCGACGGCCACGTTGAACCCACCCTTCTGCCCGGGACCACCACGGATGATGAGCTTGTACACCTGCGTCGCACCCGCTGCGATCGACGTGGGACCCTCGATCTCCACCGTGGGCGCGGAACCACCCGTGTGGCAGAAGGAGCAGGTCTGCGTTGAGGTCTTGCCCGAGTAGCCGGTCATGCCGGTGGAATTGGCAAGGGCCGGGGAGGACAGCAGGCACAGCGAGAGCACTCCAGCAGCACCGTACGACGAGAACTTCATACGACCTCCATGAGTGAAGGTTCTCTTTTTAACTCGCTTTTCCCCGTCCTCCCATGACCCCCTGACACACCGCGTAGGACACAACTCCGTGACGCCAACCGTGGGAGCGAAGAAGATCGCTGTGGCCGTAACTCTCCGTCTCACGGCTGCCGGGTGAAGTCGCAGACCGCCACCGTTCCGCCATCCTCGGTCATGCCCCCCTCCGGACAGGAGGCGGTGCCCCCGTCGGGCCTGGAGTACGTCTTCGGATAGCGGGTGTGCGCGGTGCGCAGCGTGTACCCGGCCGCGCCGTAATCCGTGCGCTCCACGCCGCTCACGGCCACCTCGAGGATGCCGCCTTTGAGGAAGCGCGGCTCCAGACAGGCGCAGGCATAGGGCTGAACCGTCACCTTGGTTCCACCGTCTCGGACGAGGGAAGAAGAAGGTGAAGGTGTCCACGTCGGTGGGCACGGCGTCGTAGTCCGCGGGGCCACGCACGCCCTGCCCCTTCGTCGGATCATTTCCGACGAGCCGGCCCAGGCCATGGGAGATGGAGCCCTTCACCTCGTAGGCATCTCCCGTGGGTGGCGCGGGGAAGGTCAGGGCTTCATCTCCACCTCCAGGCGGTAGTCCTTGTCGTCCGCCCAGCGCGTGCCCTCGTCCTGGACGAGGAAGTAGTAGCGAACGGAGGAGCCGTGCGGGGGCACCGGCAACATGCCCTCGAAGTTGCGCAAGGACCGGGGTCGCGGGGATTGTAGAACCCAGCCCACGCGGCGAGTGAAGAGCCCGCGGTCCACACCCGGACGTTCCAGATTCTCTGGGATGCCCACAAGTCGGTCGGGTGAGGGTATGGTGGTTGCCGGACCCCGTTCACACCCGCCGGCCCTCCGCATGTACCTGCGCAGCCTCACGCTCCAGAACCTCAAGCTCCTGAGGGATGTCGCCATCTCCTTCACCCGCGCGGATGGGGAGATCCGGCCATGGACCGTCTTCGTCGGGGAGAACGGGCTGGGAAAGACAGCCATCCTCCAGGCCATCGCGCTCGCCGCGAGCGGCTCCTCACTGGGCAGCGAGCTCGCGGACGTCACCGCCCTGCCGGACCGGCGCCAGCCCTCCACCGAGCTGATGCTGATCGGCGCCGAGTTCACCTTCGGACAGGAAGGCCACAGGGCCCGGAGCTACCCGGGCCTGGAGCACAAGCACTCGCTCCCGCCCTACGTGCGCAGCTCGATCGCGGCCAAGAACACCTGGCGCGAGCTCGTCGGCAGCTCCCGCTACGTGGGCGTCGAGCACACGCAGGTCTTCGACCCCATCCGTGAGGCGCGCCGGACGCAGCTGCCGGGGTGGTTCGTCGCGGGCTACGGCACGGCGAGGGCCCTGCCCCGCCCCAATGCCATCCAGGGCGAGGGCCTCACGGATCCCATCAAGCAGCGCCTGGTGAACCTCTTCGATCAGGGCCGTCCGGTCGCCACGGGTTTCGCCGACTTCTTCGAGCCGGCCCAGGCGAAGGCCTACACCCGGGTGCTCAAGCAGGTGCTCCTGCAGGGCAACCTCCTGCCGGGCGTCGTGGACCTGGAGCTCCAGAGCCATGGCGTCGTGCGGACCCGGCAGGATCTGCTGGAAGCCCACCGCTTCGAGCTCGATCAGGGCGGCAAGCGCATCCAGATTCCGGCCACGTGGCTGTCCCACGGGTACCAGGGAGCGATCGCCTGGCTCGCGGACCTCATCGGCCACATCCTGCTTGAGGCGGGCAAGCCGGTGCCACCCGAGAAGATGGAGGGGCTCGTGCTCGTGGACGAGCTCGACCTGCACCTGCACCCGCGTTGGCAGGCCGCGCTCGTGCCCGCGCTGAAGGCGGTCTTCCCCCGGCTCCAGTTCGTCGCCACGACCCACTCCGCGATGCTGTTGCCGGGGCTGGAGCAGGACGAGGTGCTCGTGCTCCGTCTGGACGAGGAGGGCAACGTCTACGTCGCCCAGGCACCCGCCTCCCCCTCCTGGCTGACGGGCAGTGAGATCTTCGACGCGTTCTTCGACAGGAAGGGCAAGCCCACCAGGGGCCCCGCGCCGCGCCAGAAGCCGCCCGCGCCGGAGAAGAAGCAGCGCGCCACCAAGGCCGCGAGCCGCACGAAGCGCAAGTGAGGGCTGTCCGCGGGTGCCCTCCCTCGCCCTCCGGGAGAGGGTCGGGGTGAGGGTACCCCGCGCCCCGGGTTCAATCCGCCTGCGAGAAGTAACGATGGATCTCCTCCTCGTCGGTCGTCACCAGGCGCTTGATGCCATCGTGCCGGGCGTAGCGCTGGATCTGCATCATTCCGACCGTCGTCTGGACGAGCACGCCCACTTTTCGAAAGCCTCCGAGCCAGCGCGGGCGCATGCGAAGGATGCCGGCTTCGAACTCGGGATCGTTCCGGCCCGGAGCGGCCCGCATATCGGCGATGATCACATACCGGGCCCGGTCCAGACGATCCAGGGCCTCGCCGAGCTCCATGAAGACGCGATCGAACTCCGACATCGAGGCGAACGGCTTGTCGCTGCGAACGGTGCGGACGAGGCGCATCCGCTCATCGACATAGACGGTGAAATGCTCGTTCCGGAAGACCTGATTCGGAACGGCGGGAATCTCTCCGGTCGAACCTGGGCGACGCCACGAAGAAGACTGGGTCATTGATGAAGGGGCTCTCGCTGTTCCGTTGGAGGAACGCTTGCACGGAGAGGGGGACGGAGGGAAGTCCCGGTTTCAAGTCCGTGGCCCCCCCAACATCACGGCCCCGAGCATCACCAGCCCGGCGCCGACGAGCTGCCGCCGTCCCATCCGCTCTCCCTGGAGCGCACCGAGCCCCAGCGCGAACGCGATGGACGTATTGCGCAGGGTGAGCACGGCCCCTGTCCCACTGCTCACGAGTGCGATGAGCAGCAACGAGAAGGACAGCGTGCACAGGACGCCGGCGGTGACGAGCAGCAGGGGCCGGGTCATCACCTTGCGGGCCAGCGCGCCCCAACCCGCCTCTTCCCGGCGGCGCATGAGGACGAGCAGGGGAAGGGCCACGCCGAGCGACAGGGTGAAGAGGGCCGGAGGCTGCGCGCCCGCGCCGAGGGCCCGCTTGTAGCTGAGGTTGAACCCGGCGATGCACGCGGCACACACGATGGCCCAGAGCACGCCCTCGCCCACCGCGCCCCGCGGCAGCACGAGGTTCATCCCCGCCATGCCCAGGGCCACGGTGGCCGCGCCAGCCACGGACCAGGGCGTGAGCTGCTCGCCCAACCACAGCACGGACACGGGCCACACGAGCAGCAGCGCCCCACCGCGAGACACCGTGTACGCGAGCCCCAGCGGAGCCCGGCGCAGCGCCCGCGTGAGCGTGACCAGGTACCCGCTCTCCAGCACGCCGGCCACGAGCGACCAGAGCAGGGCCCCGGACGTGGGGAACGCCGCGCCCTGAAGGCCGAGCGCCCACAGCCCTCCGCACACCACGGTGACGGCGATGACGCCCACCACGGCGGACTCGGGGTCCTCGTGACGCTTGAGGAGCGCGTTCCACAGCGCATGGAAGAACGCGGACGACAGCACCAACACCAGCGCGACAGGGCTCAACGCTTCTCCAGGGAATGAGCGCGGAGCGGGCGCCCACCCCACGCACCCTACCTCCCCGACGCCTGCTCGCCCGCCCTCCTTCAACCATGCATGCCAGATGCATGGTTTGCGGGGCTTCAACCCCGCGAACGCACCGCTTGCGCGCACGGAGCGTGAGGGCTCGGGGGAAGGGGCCTGGAACGGGGCTTGCTCTGGGAGGCCCCAACCCACTGACACCCTCCTTTGAGGAGCCCCCGGTCATGCAACACCGCAAGCTCTGGCTCGGCCTAGGCCTCGTCGTCCTCCTTTCCTTCCTGGTGCTGGGAGGCCAGGGAGTCCGCATCTCGCGCACGCTGCCACCCATCCCCGAGAAGGTGATGACGACGGAGGGCACGGTGCTGCTCACGGGCGAGTCCATCATGCGTGGGCAGAACGTGTGGCAGTCCATTGGAGGCCAGCAGGTGGGCTCGGTGTGGGGCCACGGCGCGTACGTGGCGCCGGACTGGAGCGCGGACTGGCTGCACCGCGAGGCCACCTTCGTGCTGGACACCTGGGCGCGAGCCGAGGGCAGCACCGCCTATGCCCAGGCCCCGGCCGAGAAGCAGGCGGCCCTGCGCGAGCGGCTCACCGCGCTGATGCGCACCAACACGTATGACGCGAGCACGGGCACGGTGACGCTGGCCCCCGAGCGCGCCGAGGCGATGCGGGACAACGCCGCGCACTACGCGGACGTCTTCGCGAAGGGCCGCTCGGCCTACGCCATCCCCGAGGGCGCCCTCACGAATCCCGAGAAGCTGAAGGACCTGGCGGCCTTCTTCTGGTGGACGAGCTGGGTGGCCTCGACGACGCGGCCCGGAGACACCGTCAGCTATACGCAGAACTGGCCGCACGAGCCGCTCGTGGGCAACCAGCCCACGGCCGGCATGACGCTGTGGAGCATGGCGTCGGTGGTGCTGCTGCTCGCCGGAGTGGGCGGGCTCGTCTGGTACCTGAGCGGCAAGAAGGAGGACGAGGAGCAGCCGCTGCCCGAGAAGGATCCGTTCTCCGGCCTCCAGCTCACCCCGAGCCAGAAGGCCACGGGCAAGTACTTCCTGGTGGTGGTGGCGCTCTTCCTGGCGCAGGTGGGTTTGGGCGGAGTGACGGCGCACTTCGGCGTGGAGGGGGCGGGCTTCTACGGCGTGCCACTGGCGAAGTACCTGCCCTACGCGGTGACGCGCAGCTGGCACACGCAGCTGGGCATCTTCTGGATTGCCACGGCGTGGCTGGCCACGGGCCTCTTCGTGGGCCCGGCGGTGAGCGGAGTGGAGCCGAAGTATCAGCGGCTCGGGGTCAACTTCCTCTTCGTGTGCCTGCTCATCATCGTGGTCGGGGCGCTCTTCGGGCAGTGGGCCTCGGTGCAGCAGCGCATGGGCAACGGGGATTATTGGTACTGGTTCGGCCACCAGGGCTGGGAGTACGTGGACCTGGGCCGCTTCTGGCAGATCTTCCTCTTCGTGGGCCTGTTCGTGTGGCTGTTCCTCACGGCGCGGGCGGTGTGGCCGGCGCTGAGGAAGCCGTCGGAGGGCCGGCCGCTGCTGGTGCTCTTCGTCATCTCCTCGATGGCCATCGCGTCCTTCTATGGAGCGGGCCTGATGTACGGGCAGCGCAGCCACATGGGCATGGTGGAGTACTGGCGCTGGTGGGTGGTGCACCTGTGGGTGGAGGGCTTCTTCGAGGTGTTCGCCACGGTGGTGATGGCGTTCCTCTTCACGCGGATGGGGGTGCTGTCGACGCGCACGGCGGTGCCCGCGGTGCTCTCCTCGACGATTCTCTTCCTGAGCAGCGGCATCATCGGCACGTTCCACCACCTGTACTTCTCGGGGACGCCGTCGGCGGCGATGGCGCTGGGCGCGACGTTCAGCGCGCTGGAGGTGGTGCCGCTGGTGCTGGTGGGCCGCGAGGTGTGGAGCCACATCCGTCTGTCGCGGCTGCGGGGGTGGATGGCGCAGTACCGCTGGCCCATCCTGTTCTTCATCGGGGTGGCGTTCTGGAACCTGGTGGGCGCGGGGCTGTTCGGCTTCCTCATCAACCCGCCGATCGCGCTCTACTACATGCAGGGCCTCAACCTGACGCCGCTGCACGGCCACACGGCGCTCTTCGGGGTGTACGGCATGCTGGGCATCGCGCTGATGCTCTTCTCGTTCCGGATGATGCAGCCGGAGGCGAGGTGGAAGACGAAGCCGCTGGCGTGGGCCTTCTGGAGCATCAACGCGGGCCTGGTGTTGATGGTGGTGCTGTCGCTGCTGCCCATCGGGGTGCTGCAGACGAAGGCGGCCATCGAGCAGGGGACGTGGTGGGCGCGCAGCGCGGAGTTCCTGCAGACGCCGCTGATGGACACGCTGAGGTGGCTGCGGGTGCCCGGGGACGTGCTCTTCGCGGTGGGGGCGCTGCTGCTCGCGTGGTTCGTGGTGGGGCTGAAGACGGGCTGGTCGCTCGAGCGGGCGGAGGAGCCCGGAAAGCAGCCCGCGCCCGAGCGACTGGGAGCCGCGGCCCCGGCCCACGCCGTGCTGCGCAAGTAACTCCCTCTCCCGCTGGGAGAGGGTCGGGGTGAGGGTCTACCGGCCAGCTCGGAAATCCCGAGCACCCCCCTCGCCTCCCCAGCGTACGAGAGAAACGGGAGCGATTTGCCACACGAGGTCATCGCCCCCAGCGTGTGCCGGGTCGAAGCGGCGGACACCTACCCACGGAGACGGCACATGCGAATCCTGGTGATTGGCGCGACGGGGACCATCGGGCAGGCCATCGTGCAGGCGCTCGAGGGACGGCACGAAGTGCTGAAGGCGGCACGCAGCCATGGCACCCATCCCGTGGACATCACCTCGAAGGACTCACTGCTGAAGCTCTTCCGGTCCGTCGGTCCCGTGGATGTGATCATCTCGGCGACGGGCTCCGCGGCCTTCAAGCCACTCACGCAGCTGGGAGACGAGGACTTCCAGTTCAGCCTGGGCAACAAGCTGATGGGCCAGGTGAATGTCGCGCGGCTCGGGCTCGAGCACGTGCGAGACGGGGGCTCCATCACCCTCACCAGCGGAGTGCTCGCGCAGGAGCCGATGCCGGGCACCTCCGCCATCGCGCTCGTCAACGCGGCGCTCGAGGGCTTCACGCGCGCGGCGGCGCTGGAGATGCCACGAGGGGTACGCATCAACGTCGTCAGCCCGCCCTGGGTGAACGAGACGCTGAATGCGCTCGGGATGAAGGACGTGCCGGGGATGCCCGCGGCCCAGGTGGCGCGTGCCTACGTGGAGAGCGTGGAGGGCAAGGGCAACGGGCAGGTGCTCGACGCACGCAAGTTCGCCTGAGGGCCGGCCGGCTCGTGAGCGCGGATGAGGCCAGGTCGCGCCAGCTACGGGCCGAGGCGCCTGCGCAACGTGTGAAGGGCCCACGCGCTGAAGAGGATGCCGAGAGCACCCAGCCCCAGGAGCACGAGGGTCCGCCGAGCGAGGAGACTGGAGCCGAGATAGATCGTGCCCACGGCGTACGGCAGCTCCGCGAGGGCCAGGATGGCGAGGTACCTGCGGAGCCCATAGCGAGCCAGTCCGAGCACGTAGCCAGGAAGCTCGGAGGGCACCGCCAGCTGGAAGAGGAGCACCAGACCCCAGGTGCTATGCCGGGAGATGCGCTCCTCGTAGCGGGCGAGCAGGTCACTGGACACGAGCCGGCGGACGACCGGACGGCCCCAGAACCGGGCGAGGCCATAAGCGCAGGCGCCGCCCAGGATCCACCCGAGCCATAGCAGGAGCACGCAAACAAGCTCGCCCCAGGTGTGGATGGCCACGGGCACGAGCACCGCGCTGGAGAAGAAGGCCAGCATGGCCGAGAGCGCGGACAAGAGGACGAAGAGCACCGCGCCCCAGAAGGGATGCTCCGCGACGAGGGGCCCGGTCGCCGAGAGGAACCGCGACAGGAGGGCCTGGAACGCGCTGGAGGAGGCGAGCAGGACCAGGGCCCCGAGGAGGAGCAGGAGGAGGAGCACTCGCCTCCACCCCACGGGCAGCGGCCCTGACTGGTGGTTCGACGTCACTGACGTAAGGGTTCGCCCTTCCGTACCGGGCGTCAATACCTGTGAGGGCATGGGGACATGTCCCTCGGGTAGTCCTGCTCACGCTGTCGGCAGGCAGGGTCGAGAACCCCCTCCAGACCCTCACCCCGACCCTCTCCCAGAGGGAGAGGGAGGGAGGAACGGCTCAGCCACCTCGGGGCGTGCCGCAGTCGGAGCAGAACCGGGCGTTGGGCTTCAACTCCGTGCCGCACTGCGTGCAGTGCACCTTCGCCGCCGCCAGTGGCTTGCCGCACTCGGAACAGAACTTCCCGCCCTCGATACGGGCGTTGCAGTGGGGGCAGGACGAGGCCGCCACCGAGCGATGGGCCTTCATGTCCAGCGACTCCACCTGGTCCACCTTGCGCGCCTTGTCCCAGGCCTGCTCCACCGACACCTTCGCCTGGATGTGCGCGGCCTCCTCGTTCAGGTTCGGGGCGCACTCCTCGCACAGGCCACGCGCCTCGTTCCAGCACGCCTCCGGGCACACCCACTGGCCACAGCGGGTGCAGTGCTTGAAGTGCTTCTTTCCCTCCCCCACCGCCTCGGCGTAGGCGTCGTCCCAGGCACTCCCGCGCAGCGCGTCCTTCAGGTGATCGCCCGCGTAGGCCGCTCGCGACAGCGAGCCCCCGAAGAAGGAGCCCGCCGCGCGTAGGATGCCCGTCGCCATTCCTACCTTGTTGGCGATGAAGGGCGACATGTGCCCGTTGCGGCACTTGTCGCAATGGAACTCGAACTGAAAGCCGTAGTTGTTGGAGCGGTCGGTGTAGTTGCGGGTGAACTGGATCATCGCACCCGCGACCCTACCACGACCCCCCTCGGGCCTACTTCTTCCAGACGGCCCAGTTGGTGCCGGAGTTGACCAGGGTCCAGCCGGTGCCCGGGGACCACGAGCCGTAGCCGATCTTTATCGCCAGGCTGCCGCTGTTGCCCGTGATGATGGCGGCGTACTTGCTCGTGTCCGCGGCCTGGATGCTCACCGCCGACGTGGAGGTGACTCCCTTCTCCTTGCGCGCCGCGATGAGGCTCTTGATGGCGGCCGCGTGGCCCCAATCATAGAAGTGCACCCAGTAGACGCAGGGGATGCCCGGGTGCGTCAGGATGTAGGCGTAGCCCTGCATCACCTTGTCGCTCGGGAAGGCCCAGTGGTTCTGGCCGCCACTCGGGGAGCTCGGGCCCGTGTCGTGGTTGTCGATGAAGGTCACCGACTTCGCTGGCCACCAGCCGATGGCGCCCGAGGGCTTGCCCGCGCTGTCCTTCAGCCGCCAGAACTCGTTGTACTGCACGGCCTGCTGGAGGATCCCCTTGGTGGTGAAGTCGAACGCCGTCGACTTGCCGCCCGTGGCGTCGATCCAGTTCATGAGCTGCTGCCGGTGGGCGTCGGGGTTGCCCAGGTTCAGGTCCGTCCACAGCTCGCCCACGGAGAAGTAGGGCACCGTGCCGGTGTTGTAGTTGCCCACGTACGAGCCGTTGAAGCCCTTCACGTAGTCGTAGCGCCAGCCGTCGTAGCCAATGCTGGACTTGAGCCAGTTCATCCAGCTCTTGAGGTCCGTCTGGACGGTGGCGTTGGTGTGGTCCAGGTCACGCGCGGCGCTGTAGCCATCACCGGTGTCGTAGTTGCCGGTGGCACCGGTCCACTCATCGCCCCGCGTCACGGCCCACGAGCCCCAGGTGGGGTTGGAGAAGTCCGCCCAGTTGGTGGTGCCCACGCGGTGATTGACGACGATGTCCGCGATGGCCTTCACACCGTAGGTGTGCAGCGCGCCGATGGCCGACTTGAGTTGCGCCTCGGTGCCGTACTTGCTGCTCTGCACGTAGAGCTGCCGCGGCAGGTAGCCCTCGTTGGAGGCCGCGTCGCTCGAGGGCGGGAACCACACCATCGTGAAGCCGCTGTTCTTGATGTCCGCGGCCTTGCCCTGGATGACGCCCCACCATGGGGACGTCTCGGTGGACCGCCAGTGGAAGCCCTGCAGCATCACGTCGCTGCTGTTGCCATCCATCGGGCCCGCGTACGCGGCCGACGACGCCGCCAGGCCCAGGGCCCACGACAACGACACAACCGCGCCCAACACCTTCTTCTTGAACATTGGGAGTTTCTCCGGGGGTAAGAAGATGAAGCGGACAGGCGCTTTACCGTTTCCGTGCTTGTCAGGCGAGCGGACGATCTCCTCGAACCCGTGACGTGGCGCATCATGTCGGATGCCCAACTACTCCACCCTGGGCGCATCAGGGGCGCGGGGAGGGATTGAGGTAAGACAGCGCGACTCGGGGGGGTTAGGATGAAAGCAATGGCCGAACAGTCCCCCCCCTATTGGGTCCTCATCTCGGTCCTGTTCAGCTCGCAGCCGCTGTCGCCCACGCTCGCCATGACGCTGCACCAGGCGGCGTTCGACCTCTACCGGCGCGGCGAGTCGGTGCAGCCGGTGGCGGGAGATCTGCTCACCGGCAAGGTGCACAACCTGCGCAAGGACGTGCAGATGGGGAGCATCTCGGGTCCCGCCTTCGAGGCGGAGATCGAAACGGAGCGCGGCTCCGGCATCGTGCGCTTCCTGCTCACCCGCCAGGGGCTGGAGATGATGCAGGCCCAGCCGCCCGAGCCGCCCCCGCCGCCCCGCCCGAAGTACCTCAACTGAGCGGCGCGGCGAGCCTCAGTGCAGCCGCGCCTTCTCCACGCCCGCCTTGCGCTGGGGCTTGGGCTTCGAGGGACGGGGCCGCTTGTGCGTCACCATGCGGGCGATGCCGTAGTAGAGCTGATCCTCGGTGTACACCTTGCGCACCCGGGGCGTGCCGGGGACGTAGGCGGGCCCGGGCCGCTCCAGCCACTGCAGCACCTTCAGCTCCCCCGAGTACGCGAAGGGCTCGAGCACTTCCTTCGGGCACTGCTTGAGGTAGCGGCGCACCAGCGGGCGCAGGCGGCGGGTGAAGTCCTTGCCCAGCACCGAGTGCCTCCGCCCCGCGTGCAGCGTGCCGTCGAAGCGCCGCGACATGTGGAAGAGCTCGTGCATCACCGTCTCGACGCGGCCCTTGGGCGTGGAGGAGCGGAAGAAGAGTGGGCGCAGGGTGATGCAGTAGAGCATCCGCCGGCCCTTGATGCGGATGATGGGCTTGCGGCGTCCGGTGCGGTCCGTGCTGCGCCCGCCCCGGAAGCACAGCGGCTTCACCGTGCCGCGCGAGGCCCGCCTCGCCTCGCCAGCGATGACCAGGATGCGGCTGGCCCTCACGTGGGAGAACTCGGGCATCTTCGCGGCGATATCGCGAATGAGCGCGCGGACGGCCTTGTTGAAGTTCGGGCGGCGTGTGGCCACGGTGTAGTCAACAGTGTACAGCAAAACCCCTTGAGGCCAGCCGGAACCCGCCACACCTTCGCGCCATGCGTTCCGCCCCGCGTGCCATCGTCCACCTCCTGACGCTCGCCGCATGGGTCGCCGGGTGTGCCTCCACGCCGTCCGCGGCCCCCATGGCTCCCGTCTCGCTCGGCGCCGAGGAGACCCGCGTCACCACGCAGGGCCTCACCGAGATGGGACTGAGCTACTCCGGCCAGCTCACCAGCCCCGGACCCGCAGTGCTGGAGAAGGCCGACTACGAGCTCGTCTCCGATGGGCAGGTGGTGGAGACGGGCACGGCGCCGTTGGGCGTCACCCTCACCCCGGGTGCGCCCACGCCCTTCTCCTTCCAGGCGGATGCCGCCTACGTGCGCACCCCGGAGGACCTGCGGGCGCTGAGCGAGCGGGGGGGCACCCTGCTCGTGGCGCTGCGTGGCACGCTGACGGTGCGCTCGGGTGACGCCGTCCAGACGCTCCCCTTCGCCGCCTCCCGGCAGGTGCGCGTGCCCCGGCTGCCCGTGGTGAAGCTGGAGGGCCTGGATGGAGCGCGCTACTCGGAGGAGAAGGTGGACCTCATGGTGCGCCTGGCGGTGGAGAACCCCAACCCCTTCCCCCTGCGGCTGGAGGGGCTCAGCTGGGCCCTCACCGTGGGGGGCCGGAAGTTGAGCCAAGGCACGCAGGGCAGGTACGACACCGTGGACGCGGCGGCCACCGGGGTGTATCCCCTGGAGGTGGCGGTGACGAAGGAGACGTGGGGGCAGGACGTGAGGGCGCTCATCGCCAAGGGGACACTGCCGTATGAGATCGCGGGCGAGCTCACCGGCCCGCTGGTGCGTGTCTCCTACTCGCTGTCCGGAGACGTGAAGCTCAACGTGTCGCGGTAGTGCCCATCTATCTGCTCGGAGAAGACCCGGAGCTCTTCCCTCCTCCGGAGAGGGCGGACCGCAGCGGACTGCTGGCGGTGGGGGGAGACTTGAGCCCCGAGCGCCTGCTCGCCGCCTACTCAAGGGGCATCTTCCCCTGGTACAGCCCGGGCCAGCCCATCCTCTGGCACTCGCCGGAGCCGCGCTTCGTGCTGACGCCGGACAAGCTCCACGTGGGCCGCTCGCTGCGCAAGACGCTCAAGGCCGGCCTCTACGACATCCGCTGGGACACCGCCTTCGAGGACGTCATCACCGCGTGCGCCAGCATGCCGCGCCCCGGACAGGACGGCACCTGGATTACCGACGAGATGCTCGAGGCCTATGTCACCCTGCACGAGCTGGGCTTCGCGCACTCGGTGGAGGCGTGGGCGGAGGGCGAGCTCAAGGGCGGCTTCTACGGCGTGTCGCTGGGGGCGGCCTTCTTCGGCGAGAGCATGTTCGCCCGCGCGCCGGATGCCTCGAAGGTGGCCTTCGTCACGGCGGTGGAGCGCTTCCGCGAGTGGGGCTTCCACTTCATCGACTGCCAGGTGGAGACGGAGCACCTGGCGCGCTTCGGCGCGGAGCACTGGCCGAGGAAGCGCTTCCTCCAGGCGCTCGGCAGGGCCCTGGAGGAGCCCACCCGCCGCGGCAGGTGGACGAACCCCTGAGCCTCACGTCAGGGGCAGTTCGAGCGTGAAGGTGGCACCCTGGCCGGGGCCTCCGCTCTCGCACATGAGGGCCCCGCCCATCTCCTCGGCCGCCAGCGCGCTGATGTGCAGCCCGAAGCCGTGGCCCTCCTTCTTCGTCGTGAAGCCCTGTGTGAAGAGCCTCGACACGTTCTCCGGGGCGATCCCCACCCCATTGTCCGCCACGGAGATGCGCAGCTTCTCCCCCACCCGCTCCACGCTCAGGGTGAGCTGCTTGTCCTGTCTCCCGCTCTCCAGCAGCGCATGCCGCGCGTTGCTCACCAGGTTCACAAGGATCTGCAGCAGCTTGTGCCGGTCCACCAGCACCGGAGGAATCTGGGCGCCGTACTCGCGCCGCAGCTGGATGCCCAGACGCTCGATGGCCACGGCGTGCAGGCGCAACGCATCGTCGATGAGCCCGGGCACCTCCACCCGCTCCAGGATGCCGGAGAAGCGCGCGTGCTTCTGCTGCATGCTCACCACGGACTTGATGTGGTCCACGCTCTCGCCCAACCGCCGCATCTCCTCCAGCACGCCCTCCCGCTCCTGTTTGAGCTGGGCCGAGAGCGCCTCGAGGTAGGCCGGGAGCTGCCGGCCCCGGGGGTCCTCCGTGAGGAAGGCCGCGAGCTTCGGGCCGTTCTCGCGCAGCAGCTCCACGGCCCGCTCCAGGCCCGCGACGCGCGAGCCGCGCACCCGCTCGCTCACGAGGTTGGCCGACACGTTCACGCTGTTGAGCGTGTTCCCCACGTTGTGCAGCACACCCGTGGCGATCTCCGCCATGCCCGCGTGGCGCGACACGTCCAGCAGGCTTCGGTGCATCTCCTCCAGCCGCGCCTCGGCCTCCTTGCGCTCGGAGATGTCCCGGCTGAAGACGGTCATCCCCACCACCCGCTCCCCTTCCCGCACCGGGTTGAAGGTGATCTCCAACGTCCGGAGCCGATCCGCCAGGGGAAGAGCCGCCTCGAACTTCAGACGCTGGCCCTCCAGGGCCCGCGCCATGTGCTCCTGGAACATCGTCCGCAGAGCTGGAGGCGCCAGCTCGAAGAAGGACACGCCCGGCTGGAACTCCTGGCCGGTGATCGCGTGGAACAGCCCCTTGGCCACGTGGTTGGTCGCCACCACGCGCCCCTCCAGGTCGAGCGCCAGCACCACGTCATCCGTGCTGTCGATGAGACTGAGCAGCTTGCCCTCGCTCTCGCGCAACGTCCTCAGCGCCCGCTCCAGCGCCGCGTGGGACTCCTCGCGCGTGGTGCTGTGCAACCAGTTCAGCAACCACCCGCCCAGCAGGGAGACGCCCGCCAGGAGGTGGTCCACCTCGAACCACTCGCTGGCGAGAGCGGGGAGCGGCCGGCCGAGAATCCAGTGGCCGAGCTCATGGAAGAGCGCGGCGTTGAGGACGAAGAGCGTGGTGAAGACGAGCCCCGGGACGGGCCCCAGCAGATACACGGTCAGGGCTGGGATCAACATGGTCGCCGCGTGCACGGCCGTGCCGGGCTCGCCCATGACGAGCGTGGTCAGGATGAACACCGTGGAAAGGGACGCGCACAGCAGGAAGGCCGGAAGCGTGGGTGAGCGCAACCGGCGCACCAGCCACAACACGCCCCCGGAGCAGAGCCCGTTCACCAGCACCGACAGCCCCACGGGCAGGCGCTCCGCGGGAGGATACGAGGCGAGTGCGGGCAGGAGGAGGAGGTTGAGCACCAGCAGCAGGCCCGTGGCCCCCACCACCACCCGGAACCGGCCGAGCTCGGCTGGAGGCAACTGGCGTTGCTCGTCCGTCAGCCATGCATCCAGCAATCCCAGCACCCGGTCACGCGGGGACCCGCGCCCGTGCATCCACCGCTCCTGACTCACGCGCCCCTCGCTCACGCCGAACGCGTCCGCTCCAGGGGGGCCGGTTCCACCTCCGCCGACTCCGGAGCGGCGGGCAGCACCACCCGGAAGGTGGTGCCCTTGCCCGGAGCGCTGTGCACGGTGATGTCGCCGCCGAGCCGCGTCACGATGCCATGGCAGATGGACAGGCCGAGCCCCGTGCCCGTGCCCACAGGCTTCGTCGTGAAGAAGGGCTCGAAGAGGCGCCCCAGGTTCTCCGCCGGAATGCCGCAGCCGTTGTCCTGCACCTCCACCGCGACCCGGCCATCCCCCCCACGCATCACGCCGAGCCGGATGAACGGATCCTCCCGGCCCCTCAGCGCATGGGCGGCGTTGACGATCAGGTTGAGGAACACCTGCCCCAGGCCGTGCTCGCTGCCCAGCACGCGCGGCACCTCCTGGAAGTCCCGGACGAGCCGGACGCCCGAGCGCAGGGCCTCCGACGCCATGGAGATGGAGAGCTCCGCCACCGCGCGCACGTCCACCGGATCCCTCGGCGGCTCGTCCACCCGGGCGAAGACGCGCACGTCCTGGACGATGCGCTCGATGCGCTCGGCGCCGAGGATGGCGTCGCGGCAGGCCTCCCGCAGATCGTCCCGCGCCGCCATCGACTCGGGCGGGCACGGCAGCTTCTCGAGCCCCCGCACCGCGTGGCGCAGGTTGGACAGGATGAAGCTCAGCGGGTTGTTGACCTCGTGGGCCAGGCCCGCCGACATGCGCCCCAGCGCCTCCAGCTTCTGCGCATGCATGAGCCGGGCATTGGCCTCCGCCAGCGCCCGCGTCCGCTCCTGCACGATGCGCTCCAGGTCCTCCATGCGCTGGTGGCTCGCACGCAGCAGCTCCCACTTCTCGCAGAGCGCGTGCGCCATCTGCCGCACCTCGATGTTGTCGAAGGGCTTGCGCAGGATGAGCAGCCGCTCGCTCTGGCCCAGCTTCCGCGACAGCTCGTCCCACGAATAGTCGGAGTGCGCCGAGCAGAGCACCACCTGGAGATCCGCCTCCTCGCGCCACATGTGCAGCGTCGTCTCCACGCCGTCCATGCCCGGAGGCATGCGGATGTCCACGAAGGCCATCGCATAGGGACGCCCCTCGCGCACCGCGTCCTTCACGCGCCGCACGCCCTCCTCCCCGCCCAACGCGAAGTCCAGCTCGAAGCGGCTGGTGCCACTCCGGGGCGGTGCCTCGCCGAAGAGCATGGACTCCATCGCGTCCAGCTCCTCGACGTCGTCATCGGGCCTGGCGAGGAT
Source organism: Archangium violaceum (assembly GCF_016859125.1). NCBI lineage: Bacteria > Pseudomonadati > Myxococcota > Myxococcia > Myxococcales > Archangiaceae > Archangium > Archangium violaceum. The sequence continues at coordinate 633,727 of NZ_CP069338.1, forward strand.
CTTCCGGAAGTCCTGGTGGATGGATGGGTTGTCGTCGACCACCAGAATCCGGCGGCGCTCCCCCGCGGGAGGACTCATGAAAGGGCCTCCTGCCCACACATGGGCAGCTCGATGATTCGTGGTGAAACCGTGGGCGAACAGCCGCGACGGGTACTCCGCGGTGCGCGGAGGAAGGAGCAATTCATGGAATGGGCGTCGGTCCGCGGGTTCAGCAAGATCCTCAACAGTTTATGCCGGTCCGGCAAAACCAGGGGAACCTGCTGAAAGTCCGAGGCGAGAAGACGCGGGAAGCGGGCGCACCCAGGGGCCGTCCGCCAGGATGCTCCCCGGGCTCGACGTGAAAAGCCACGGACCCTGGGTGGCCCGTGGCTTCTCCCTGGCTGCTCTCCCCCTTCTGGTATGGCAACAGCGCCTGCACGCCTACATCAAGGCGGGAGGAGGAGGGGATTCCTGGTGCTCGGCCATGCGCAGCAGCTCGCTGTTGCGCCAGTTGTCGATGGCCTGCAGCATGCCATCGCGCATGGAGACGAGGTCCTCGCGATTGGCGAGGGACTCCACCTTGGGCATCAGCGTGCGCTCCTCGTGGCTGACGTGCTCGGTCACCATCCGTTCCAGGCGGCCACACAGCTCGTTCAACCGGGGATCCGTCTGCTTGACCTGGAGGATCTCCGAGATGAGGTGCTTCACCTCGGCGTGGTCCTTGAACGACTCGTCGATGATGCCGTCCACGCCCTGCTCGCGGGCGAAGGGATAGAAGAACTGCTCCTCCAGCGCCGCGTGGATGGTGAGGGCCTCGGCCACCTTGCCGAGCAGGGAGATGCGCTCGTCCCCCTCGCTGGACTTGATGCGCAGGAACAGGTCATCGACTTCCCGGTGCTGTTGCTTGAGTAGATCGATCGCGCTCACGGTATCGGCTCCTTGCTGTCCCCCCCCCTCGGGGTGCTGTCGTCTCAGCGACACACACTCCGCATGAAGGGGACGGGAGACAAGCGCGGAGCCGGCGCCGTGACGCTATTCCCCAGGGGCGGGTGGGTGCCCGCCCGCTGGAGCACCGGGCCTCACTCGGGTGACACCTGACGGAAGACGGCGAGCGAGCGGCCTGTGAGCTCGAAGCGGCCCTCGGGCACCGGCGCGTCGGGGCCCAGCGTGTCATCCGCGGTGTAGAACTCGATGACCCAGCGCGAGCCCTCGGCTGGAGGAGGCACGGTGAACTGGACGGGCTCATGGTGGGCGTTGAGCAGAACCAGCAGCGCGTCGCCGATGACGCGCTGGCCGCGCTCGTCGGGCGTGGGGATGGCGTCCCCTCCGAGCAGGAACGCCAGGGAGCGGACGAAGGGCCTGGTCCAGTCTTCCTGGCTCATCTCCGTGCCATCCGGGCGGAACCACGTCAGGTCCTTGTGCTCCGAGTCCCAGATGTGTTTGCCCTGGAAGAAGCGGCGGCGCTGCAGCACCGGCTGGCGGTGACGGAACTGGATGAGGCGCGAGGTGAACTCGAGCAGGGCCTCGCGGCGCTCGTCGAGGTTCCAGTCCACCCAGGACAGCTCGTTGTCCTGGCAGTAGGCGTTGTTGTTGCCGCGCTGGGTGCGCCCCATCTCGTCGCCGGCGACGATCATCGGCACGCCCTGTGACAGGAAGAGCGAGGCCAGCAGGTTGCGCTTCTGGCGCTCGCGCAGGGAGATGATGCCGGGGTCGTCCGTCTCGCCCTCCACGCCGCAGTTCCACGCCTGGTTGTCGTCGGCGCCGTCGCGGTTGTGCTCGCCGTTGGCCTCGTTGTGCTTGTGGCTGTAGGTGACGAGGTCGTGCAGGGTGAAGCCGTCGTGGGCGGTGACGAAGTTGATGCTGGCCTGGGGCCGGCGCCGCGCCTCCTGGTAGAGGTCCGCGGAGCCCGCGAGCCGGTAGCCCACCTCGCCCGCGAGGTTCTCGTCGCCCTTCCAGTAGCGGCGCAGGGCGTCGCGGTACTTGCCGTTCCACTCGCGCCAGGGCGCGGGGAAGCCGCCCACCTGGTAGCCGCCGAGCCCCACGTCCCACGGCTCGGCGATGAGCTTCACCCGGCCGAGCACGGGATCCTGGTTGATGATCTGGAAGAAGGCGGAGTTGGGGGAGAACTCCCCCTTGCCCACGCGGCCGAGCACGGTGGCCAGGTCGAAGCGGAACCCGTCCACGTGCATCTCCTCCACCCAGTAGCGCAGGCTGTCCACGACGAGCCGCGCCGTCTGCGGATTGGAGACGTTGAGGCTGTTGCCGCAGCCGGTGAAGTCCAGGTAGTAGCGCGCATCCGGCATCAGCCAGTAGTAGGTGGCGTTGTCGATGCCCTTGAGCGACAGCGTGGGCCCCAGGTGGTTGCCCTCGCACGAGTGGTTGTAGACGACGTCGAGGATGACCTCGATGCCCGCCGCGTGCAGGGCCCTCACCATGCCCTTGAACTCGTTGACGGCGGCACCCGGAGTGGGGCGGCTGGCGTACTGCTGCTCGGGGGCGAAGTAGCAGAGGGTGTTGTAGCCCCAGTAGTTGGAGAGGCCCTTCTCCCCCAGGAAGGAGTCATCGGCGAACTCGTGCACCGGCAGCAACTCCACCGCGGTGACGCCCAGCTTGAGCAGGTGCTCGATGACGGCCGGGTGGGCGAGCCCCGCGTAGGTGCCGCGCTGGTGCTCGGGCACCTTCGGGTGACGCATGGTGAGGCCCTTCACGTGGGCCTCGTAGATGACCGTCTTGCGCCAGGGCACGTCCGGGCGGCGCTCGTTGCCCCAGTCGAAGTAGTCGCTCACCACCACGCACCTGGGCATGCCCGCGGCGCTGTCGCGCTCGTCGCGCATGAGGTCCTGCTTCTCGTGCCCGAGCGTGTAGCCGAAGACGGGCTGGGCCCAGTCCACCTTCCCGTGGAGCGCCTTGGCATAGGGGTCCACCAGCAGCTTGTACGGATTGCAGCGGTTGCCCTTCTGCGGCTCGTAGGGGCCGTGGACACGCAGGCCGTAGAGCGTGCCCGGCTCCAGCCCCGGCACGTAGCCGTGCCACGTGCAGTCCGTCACCGCGGGCAACTCGAAGCGGTCCACTTCCCTGGAGGGGTCCTGAGGATCGAAGAGGCACACCTCGACGCGGGTGGCGGCCTGCGAGAAGACCGCGAAGTTCACTCCCGTGCCGTCGAACGTCGCGCCCCGTGGGTACGGCTTTCCCGGCCATACTTCTCTGGTCATACGCGTCGGAATCCTTTCAAACCGAATGCCCACCAAATCTGGAGGTGATGGCACGGGACCGCACGTTCCGTCCGACCCGGGACAGAACGAACGTCCACCATCCATCAGGAGATAAGGCCCGCCGTGCGGTTCCGCACGGATGAGACTCCAGGCCGATGAACCCCCTTCGGTGGCCCGACCAACGTGCGCCCCGCTTTCCACGGAAGGGAGCACACACAATGAAGCGCACGATTCAGGGGTTCCTCGTCGCTGGCACGCTGGTCATCGGTGGTTCCGCGCTCGCGCAGCAGGCAGGCAAGGCGGAGGGCAACAAGAAGGGAACGGCCGAGCTCCGCGGGTTCGTGGTGCCCACCGACGAGAGGGCCTTCCTCGAGCGGCTGCACTACACCAACCAACTGGAGATCAAGCTGGGCCAGCTCGCCCAGCAGAACTCCATGAACCCGGACGTGAAGGCCTTTGGTGAGAGCATGGTGCGCGAGCACACCGCCGCCGACCAGAAGCTGATGAGCATGGCGCGGAGCCGGGGCCTGAAGCTCTCCGACACGCCCAAGCCGCTCAACGACATGGAGAAGAAGATGATCTCCGCCGACAAGGCCGTCATGGAGGAGCTCCAGGCGCTCAAGGGCGATGCGTTCGACTCCGTCTACATCGCCAACCAGGTGGGGGACCATGACGCCACGCTCGGCAAGCTGATGGCCGGCCGGCAGGCGCTCAGCGGCAATGCCCAGCTCACCTCGATGATGGATGAGCTGTCCCAGAACATCGCCCAGCACCGCCAGCAGGCGTACTCCGTGCTCGGCAAGCTGGGCCAGGCCATGACGACCGGCGTCGGCGGCGCGGGCAGCCAGGGCACCAGCCCGGCGGGCTCCACGGGCACGGGTACCACCGATATGGGCGGCACCCCCGGCACCGGCACGCAGCCGAGGAAGTAGCGCACCCCTCGCTGGCACCGGCGTGACGGGAGGCGCGTCGCGCCGGTGTCAGACCACGGACGGGGACGGCCGCAGGTGGCTGTAGGCGATGTCGGCCAGCTCGTCGAAGGTGGGCGTACGCCAGGGGAGCGACCGCATCACGCGGCGCTCCTCGGACCAGGCGATGAAGGTCTCGAGCTGCTCGGGACTGGGCGACACGCGCGGGCGCGCACGCTTGGCCAGGGAGAGCGCGTCCAGCGGTGCATGGCCGAGGTCCACCAGCACGCAGAGGGCCAGCAGCGCGCTGCGGCCGATTCCGTGCTCGCAGTGGATGTAGACCTTGTTTCCCCGCGACAGGTGGCCGTTCACCCATCGCACCCCCTGCTCGAGCATGTGCCGGCTGATGGAGCACAGGTCCTCCGTGGGCAGGTGCAGCAGGGAAATGCCGTGCTCGCGCAGGACCCGCTCGTCATCACAGGCCTCGCGGCGAACGTCGACGACGTGACGGATGGAGAGACTCCGGGCCAGGTGCTCCGCGGCCTCGATGGGGAAGCGGCCCCCCACGGCCAGCTCGGGTGTCACCCAGTCCAGATTCAATGACCAGCCGTGTTGAAGCATCCGTACGCCCCTCCCCTGCCCGCGACTCCCGGGCTCGTGCGCTTCCGCCGACGAAGCTAGTCACCCGACCTGCCGTGCGGATCGAGTACCGCGGTACGATGCCAATTCGCCTGCCTGGTTGAGTTGGGCGCGGCCATCGCGTACGAGAAGTCCGGCTGACAGGCCGGGCCAGCGCTGCCCACCTCGTCCGCACGGGGACCGCCCACGCACCGCGCGGGTGGTCCCGCGATTCCCTTCCTCCCATCCGTTTCCCTCCCAGGGAGAGTGATTCAGCCGATGCACGATGCACACGACTTCCTCCTGGCCCTGGCGATGGTCCTCTGCGTCGCGGCGGTGACGTCCGTCGTCTTCCAACGGCTGCATCAACCCATCGTGCTCGGGTACATCATCGCGGGGCTCATCATCGGTCCTCACGTCCCCATCCCCCTCGTCGCGGACGCCGCCATCGTCCACACGCTGTCGGAGCTGGGCGTCATCCTCCTCATGTTCTCGCTCGGGCTGGAGTTCAGCCTGCGCAAGCTGTGGCAGGTGGGGCCCACCGCGGGGCTCACCGCCATCATCCAGTGCAGCCTGATGATCTGGCTGGGCTTCGTCGTGGGCCGGGCCTTCGGCTGGACGTCACGCGAGAGCATCTTCACGGGCGCCATCATCGCCATCTCCAGCACGACCATCATCGCCAAGGCCTTCGACGAGCAGGGCATCCAGGGCAAGCTGCGGGAGATCGTCGTCGGCGTGCTCATCGTCGAGGACCTCATCGCCATCCTGCTGATGGCGACCCTCACGGCCATCTCCACCGGCGCGGGCCTGTCGGCGGGGCAGTTGACCCTCACCGTCGGCCGGCTGGCCCTGTTCCTGGTGGGGCTCGTCGGAGTGGGGCTGCTGGTCATCCCCCGCACCGTGCGCGCCGTCCATCGACTCCAGCGCCCGGAGACGCTGCTGGTGGCGAGCATCGGCATCTGCTTCGCCATCGCGCTGCTCGCGCAGTCCTTCGGCTACTCGGTGGCGCTCGGCGCGTTCCTGGCGGGCTCGCTCGTCGCCGAGTCCGGCAAGGAGAAGGACGTCGAGCACCTCGTCCAACCGGTGCGGGACATGTTCGCCGCCATCTTCTTCGTCTCGGTGGGAATGATCATCGACCCGGCGCTCATCGCCCAACACTGGCTGGCGGTGGTCGTGCTGACCGTGGTGGTCATCCTCGGCAAGCTCGTGGGGGTCGCCCTGGGCGTGTTCCTCACGGGCAGCGGGACGCGCACCGCGATCCAATCGGGCATGAGCCTGGCGCAGATTGGCGAGTTCTCCTTCATCATCGCGGGCCTGGGCCTGTCGCTGAACGCCACGGGGCAGTTCCTCTACCCCATCGCCGTGGCCGTGTCGGCGATCACCACCCTCACCACGCCCTTCCTCATCCGGGCCTCGGGTCCGGTCGCCAACATGGTGGACCGCAAGCTGCCCAAGCCGCTCCAGACCTTCGCGGTCCTCTATGGGAGCTGGGTGGAGGAGCTCCGCTCCGCGCCGCCCCGGCAGACCGCCGGCGCGAAGATCCGCCGGAAGATCCGCCTCCTGCTGCTCGATGCGGCCCTGCTCGCGGCGATCATCATCGGGACGTCCGTGTGGCTCGACAGGATCGCCGCGGCCGTCGAGAGCTCGATCGGACTGGACGCCCCGGTGGCGCGGCTGCTCGTCATCGGGCTGGCCTCCGCCCTCGCGACTCCGTTCTGCGTGGGTGTCGTCCAGGTGGCCCGGGCCCTGGGGACGCTGCTCGCGGAGACGGCCTTTCCGGCGGCGGAGGGCCGGTTGGACAGGGCCGCCGCGCCACGCCGCGCGCTCCTCGTGACGCTCCAGCTGGCGAGCGTCCTCATCGTGGGCGCGCCCCTCGTCGCCCTCACCCAGCCCTTCCTCCCGGGCATCCTCGGCGCGGCCGCGCTGCTCGTCCTGCTCATCGTGCTCGGCGTGGCGTTCTGGCGCAGCGCCACCAACCTCCAGGGGCATGTCCGCGCGGGCTCACAGGTCATCGTCGCGGCACTCGCCGCCCAGGCCCACCACGACAGGAAGGCGGCGCCACATGGCAGGGCGCTGAAGACCGTTCATGCCATCCTCCCCGGCCTTGGCGAGCCGACTCCCGTGCGGCTCGAGCGCTCCAGCCCGGCCGTGGGACGGACGCTCGCGGAGCTGAACCTGCGCGGGATGACGGGCGCCACGGTGCTCGCCATCCGGCGCGGAGAGGAACAGGTGGTCGTTCCCACCGCGAACGAGCTGCTGCGAGCGGGAGATGTCCTCGCGCTGGCCGGCACGCACGAGGCCATCGACGCGGCCAGGGCCGTGCTCGACGGGAGCCCCCCGCCCGAGCAGGCCGCTCCCGCCTGACTCAGCGTCCGGCGTCGGCGGGAGTGCCGGCGTCGGGGCTCGCCGGCCGCTCCACGGTGACGCGGTCCTCCAGCGGCACGCGGCCCAGGGACTGGCGGAACAGCTCCCACAGCGCGCGGCGGTGCCCCTCCGGCGAGGTGGTGCCCTCCAGCACCAGCCCCGCCCCGCGATAGCTCGCGCCGAGGCCCAGGCCCTTCAGCACGGGCGACAGGGTGGTGAGCTGCTCCTGCAGCAGGGGCAGCTCGAAGGTCAGCTCCAGCTCGCGCGCGAGGTACGCGTCCGTCTTCAGCAAGGCGCGCAGGGCCTCGCGGCAGCGCGCGTTCTTCACCTCGGCCATCAGCGTGCGCTCGGAGCCCTCGGTGGTCCTCAGCCCCGGGCAGGCCTTGCGCGCGGCGGCCAGCGGCTCCGTGAAGGGCTCGGGCTCGGGAGGCCGGCCCGGCGCGCCCACCGACAGCCGCCACACCGCGAACTTCCCCTCCGCGTACAGCAGCAGCAGCGTGCGCCCGGGCTTCACGCCCGTGAGCAGCAGCTCGTTGCTCCCCGCGAGCACCTCCGCCGTGGCGATGGACGGGTCCTCCACCTCCACCCACTCCACCGCGCTCAACTTGTGGAAGCGCTCCTTGCCGGCCTCCAGTGGCACCGACACGTCCACCGGCCAGGCGGCGGCAGGAGGAGGAAGCAGGCCCAGCAGGAGCGCGGCCAACGGGACGAACAGGGAAAAGCGGCTCACTGGTGGACGGATCCCCATCCAGACCCTCTCGGAAAGTGTGCGAGTCCTCTTACCACGGGGTATGTAGAGAAACCCTATGCCTACCTGGGTCCTCTGGACCGCCTGCCTGGCCCTCGTCTTCCTCCGGGGCTTCATCGCCGCCGCCGAGTCCGCCCTCTATGGGACCTCCGATCTGCGCGCGCAGGAGTTGGCGCAGTCCCAACCGGGCGCGGGCGGCCGCGTGCTCCGCCACAAGACCGAGCGCGAGGCCACCGCCACCGCCCTGCGCGTGGGCATGGTCCTCAGTGGTTTCCTCGCCGCCGCCATCGGCTCCTTCGTGCCACCGCAGCTGCTCGACTTCACCCGCTGGGGCGAGTCCGCCTGGCTGGACGTGGCCACCGTGCTCGCGGGGGCCCTCCTGGTGGGCGTGCTCGCCACCCTCATCGAGGTGACGATGCGGGGCCTGGCCAACGCGGGTGCCGAGCGCTGGGCGCTGCGCCTGTCCTGGCTCGTCTCGCTGCTCGTCTTCCTCTTCTACCCGCCCATGCGTCTGCTCATGGGTCCCATCAACCTCGTGGCCCGTGGCTTCGGCCGCACCCTGCGCTTCGAGCCCCCGCCTCCACCCCTCGAGGAGCTGGAGAAGCTGCTCGCCGCCCAGGCCGCCAAGGAGGAGGTGGATCAGAGCGCGCCCCAGCTCATCCGCTCCATCTTCGAGCTGTCCGACAAGCGCTGCCGCGACGTGATGGTGCCCCGCACCGAGGTGGTGTGCGTGGACATCTCCACCCCGTCCGAGGAGGTGCTGCGCCTGCTCGCGGAGGAGAACCACTCGCGCATCCCCGTCTACCGGGACGACGTGGACCACATCCTCGGCGTCCTCCACGCGCGAGACCTGATTCCGCTGCTCCAGCACCCCGAGCTCATCGTCCTTCAGGACACCATCCGTCCCGCCCACTTCGTGCCGTGGCTCAAGCCGATTGGAGATCTGCTGCGCGAGATGCAGCGCAAGAAGATCCACATGGCCATCGTCGTGGACGAGTACGGCGGCTTCATGGGGATCGTCACGCTGGAGGACATCCTCCGGGAGATCGTCGGCGACATCGGCGACGAGTTCGAGGTGGAGGAGAAGCAGGTCGAGAAGCAGCAGGATGGCAGCTACCTGGTGGACGCGGCCCTGGAGGTGGAGCAGTTCACCCAGACGTTCGGCTTCGAGCTGCCGGAAGGCGACTTCGACACCCTGGGCGGCTTCCTGTCATCGCTGGCCGGCCACCTGCCGGACGTGGGCGAGCGCTTCGTCTACGACGGCTGGGCCTTCATCGTTCACGCCAAGGAGGGCGCGCGCATCGACCGCGTGCGGATGACGAAGCTCAAGGCGACCACCAAGGAGCCCACGTCTCCCAAGGACAGCTCGGGCACCAAGGAGGCCGCGGGCCAGGAGCTCAAGGCCTGAGCCTCAGTCCGACTCGGGCACCATGGGCCGGAAGTACGGGAGCCGCAGGTAGCGCTCGGCCCGGAAGGGCAGCAGGCGCACCGTCTCCCCGAAGGTCAGCGCCACCCCGCCCCCCACCTCCACCCGCCACGTGCGCGGTGTGAAGTCGGACCCGACGGGCTCGGAGCGCAGCGGGAAGGACACCGTGAGGGTGTGTCGCGCGTCCGCGGCCAGCGGTTGGCTCACCCCGCGCGTGCCCACCGCGTAGCGCCGCCCGTCCAGGCGCAGCTCGAAGTCCACCCCCGTCACCTCCGCGTCCCAGAAGGTGGGGTTCTCCACGTCCAGGCGCAGGGTGAGCGCCCCCGCGCCGTCCGGTGTGAAGGCCAGGCCCACCTCCTCCACCCGCACCGCGTGGTCCATGGCATGCGGGCGCAGCGTCACCCCGGCGCACCCGGCCATCCACGGCAACAGCAGCAGCGACACGAGCCGGTGCATCAGCCCCCCAGCAGTGGCTTGAGCGCCTCCACCCCGAGCGGCCACCCGGTGCGGCGCGACAGTGCCTCCAACGCACGGATGAACTCCGAGGCCGACTGGAAGCGCCGCGCCTTGTCCGCGAAGAGGGCCTTGCGCACCACCTGCACCGCGTAGTCCGGCAGCTCCGGCTGGAGCGTGGACAGCAGCGGCGCCCGCGCGTCCCGCACCCGGTACATCAACTCCGCCTCGCCGTCCGCGGTGTACAGGCGCCGGTTGGCCAGCAGCTCCCAGAGGATGACGCCCACCGAGTACAGATCGCTGCGCGCATCCACCGGCTGCCCCAGCACCTGCTCCGGGCTCATGTACGGCAGCGTGCCGCGCAGCGCGCCCGTGTCCCCGCGCATCACGCCCTCCACGTCCGCCACGCCGAAGTCGGTGAGCTTCACCTCCCCCGTCACGCTCAGCAGGATGTTGGTGGGGTTGACGTCGCGGTGGATGACGGTGGCACCGCCCTCGCCCACCTTCGCCCGGTGGATGTAGTCCAGCGCCTTGAGGATGCACCAGGAGATGTAGCAGGCGGCCGCCGGCGGCATCGCCGCTCCCGCCTTCACCAGCAGCTCCTGCATGAAGCCCAGCGTGCGGCCCGGCACCAGCTCCTGCACCATCAGGTAGTCCGGCCCCGCCTTGAAGAGGCGGAAGGTGCGCACGATGTTCGGGTGGCGCAGGCGCACGGTGAGCCTCGCCTCGTCGACGAAGGCCTTCACGTACGCGCCATCGTTGCGGTACGTGGGCAACAGCCGCTTGAGCACCACTTCGTCCGGCTCACCCGGCGAGCGCTGCGTCGAGGACTTCGCACGCACCTGGTACACCTCGGCCATCCCGCCTACCGCGAGACGGCCAACGACCTCGTACCCGCCCAGGTCTCCTGCTTGCTGCGACACGTGCCCAGCCTACCCCGCTTTTCGCTGAAGCCCCACTATTCCGTTCACAAGGAAGCGAAGAGGCGCTCGTACTTGCGAGCCGACGCCGCCCAGGAGAAGTCCTTGCCCATGCCCCTGCGCCGGAAGGCCAGCAGGCGCTCGGGCTCGGCGTAGAGGGCTTGCGCCCGCCGCAGTGCCGCCAGCAGCGCCGTGGGGTGGAAGGCCTCGAAGAGGATGCCGTTGCCGTCCAGCCCCCCTTCCACCGTGTCCACCAGACCTCCCGTGGCCCGGACGATGGGCACGGTGCCGTAGCGCAGCGAGTACATCTGGTTGAGGCCACACGGCTCGTAGCGGCTGGGCATGATGAAGAAGTCCGCCCCCGCCTCCACCAGGTGGGACAGCCCCTGGTCGAAGCCGATGAACGTCCCCACCTGCTGGGGGAAGTGGTGCTGGAGGGCGCGCAGCCCATCCTCGTAGTGGCCCTCGCCGCTGCCCACCGCGATGAAGCGGATGTCCGAGTGGAGCGCCTGGGGCATCACCTCCAGCAGCAGATCAATCCCCTTCTGCCAGGCCAGCCGCGAGACGATGCCGAACACCGGGGCCGAGGTGTCCTCCCTCAACCCGAAGCGGCGCAGCAGCTCGCGCCGGCAGACGGCCTTCCCCGACAGATCGTTCGCCCCGTAGCGCGCCGGGAGGTACGTGTCCGTCTCCGGGCTCCACTCGTGCACGTCGATGCCATTGAGGATGCCGGTGAGCACCCCCTGCCGCCGGCGCAGCAACCCGTCCAGGCTGGCCCCGCCCTCCGGCTGTTGAATCTCCTTCGCGTAGGTGGGCGACACGGTGGTGAGGGCATCGGCGAACTGGATGCCGCCCTTGAGGAAGTTGACCGTGTCGTAGAACTCGAGCCCATGCTCGGCGTTGAAGAGCTCCCAGGGCAGCCCCAGGTCCTCCATGACGTGCTTGTTGAACTGTCCCTGGTAGGCGAGGTTGTGGATGGTGAACACGCTGCGTGCCCGCGCCAGGGGCGTCCCCTGGTAGCCGCGCTGGAGCGCCACCGGCACCAGTCCCGTCTGCCAGTCGTTGACGTGGATGATGTCCGGGTGGAACCCCAGGCGCTGGGCGGCCTGGAGCGCGCCGAGCGACAGGTAGGCGAAGCGCCGGTGGTTGTCACCGAACTCGCCCCAGGCGTCCCCGTAGATGCCGCCCCGGCCGTAGAAGTGCTCGTTCTCCAGGAAGAGGACCTCCAGGGTGGGGGACTGACGCAGGGAGAGGATGGGCCCGCGCTCGATGCCGAAGGGGAAGCGCAACTCCAGGTGATGGCCGGTGGGGGTGAGGCGATCCGTTTTGATGGACGCGTAACGAGGAGTGACGATCTTCACCTCGTGGCCCAGCTCCGCGAGCGCCGCGGGCAGGGAGCCGGCCACGTCTCCGAGTCCGCCCGTCTTGGAGAAGGGCGTTACTTCGGAGGCCACGTAGAGAATCTTCATGGAATGAGACGATGCCGTGTGGGATGGGCGAGTCAACCCAAACACGCGACTCGCACTCCCGGAGCGGGTTGGTATGGTGGAGGGCGTGGAGCTACCCCAGGATCCCATCCAACGCTTCGCGGCCCTCTTCGAGGAAGCGAAGCGAGTCATCCCCGTGGACCCCAACGCCGTGATCGTGGCGTCCGTGGGGCCCGAGGGCAGGCCGTCCTCGCGCGTGGTGCTGCTCAAGGACTTCGACGAGCGAGGCTTCGTCTTCTACACCAACCTCCAGAGCCGCAAGGGGCGGGAGCTGCTGGCCCACCCGTGGGCGGCGCTCTGCTTCTTCTGGCAGCCGCTGGAACGCCAGGTGCGGGTGGAGGGGCGAGTGGAGCGCGTGTCGGACGAGGAGGCGGACGCGTACTTCCAGAGCCGGCCCCGCGGAAGCCAGGTGGGCGCGTGGGCGAGCCTGCAGAGCCAGCCTTTGCCCTCGCGCGAGCTGCTGGAGTCGCGCGTGGAGGAGCTCACGCGCAAGTACGAGGGGCAGACCGTGCCCCGGCCGCCGCACTGGTCCGGCCTGCGGGTGGTGCCCGACCGCATCGAGTTCTGGCACGCGCGTCCGAGCCGGCTCCACGATCGGCTCGTCTACCTGCGCGAGGGCAAAGGCTGGAAGACGGACATCCTCTATCCGTGAGCCGCTACCAGGAAATCTCCTGGCCCTCGTAGCTGAAGAACCGGCCCCCGTCCTGCGCGCGGAGCCGGTCGATGACGTTGAGCATCCCGCGCACGGAGTCCTCGGGGCGCAGCGGCGCCTGGGGGCCGCCCATGTCCGTCTGCACCCAGCCCGGGTGCAGGGAGACGGTGACGAAGCCCTCGCGGTGCAGCTCCAGGTGCATGTTGCGCATGGCCATGTTCATGGCGGCCTTGGAGATGCGGTAGGCGTAGGAGCCCCCCTCTCCGTTGTCGCCGATGGAGCCCATCTTCGAGGTGATGTGGATGATGCGGCGCGCCGAGCCCCGCCGCAGGGCCGGCAGCAGCGCGGCGGACAGGCGCAGGGGGCCCAGCGTGTTGACGGAGAAGGTGTCGGCCAGCGACTCGTAGTCGAGCGCGGTCAGCGTCCCCTCCTTCCCGTACACGCCCGCGTTGTTGATGAGCACATCCAGGGGCTGGCCCTCCCCCACCGCGGCGGCGAAGGCGTCCACGCTCCTGGCGTCGGAGATGTCGAGCGCATGAATCCGGAGCCGGCCCCCCGCCTCATGGGCGAGTGACTGGAGTTGTTTCGCCTCGGAGGGTGAGCGGACTCCCGCGTCGATGGAGTCACCACGGTTGAGCAGCTGACGAACGAACTCGAGACCCAGACCCCGGCTGGCACCGGTGATGGCATAGCGCATGAGCCCCATTAAACGCGGGCCCATCAGGAAAGACACAGCGCTCCGAGGCACTTGACCAGGAGTGACAAGCGGTGGAAACCCCGGATTGCACCGGGAGCGGAACCAATCATGAGCGTCGTAATCATTGGCGGTGGAATCAGCGGTCTGGCGCTGGCTCATGGGCTGCGCGCGCGAGGAACCGAGGTGACGCTGCTGGAGGCGGGCCCGAAGCTGGGGGGCAACATCCAGACGCTGAGCCGGGACGGGTTCATCATCGAGGCGGGCCCCAACAGCTTCGTGGACCGGGAGCCCACGCTGCGCCAGCTGGCGGCGAGCCTGGGCATCGAGGGGCGCATCCGCACGGCGGACCCCGCGGCGAAGCGGCGCTACATCTACTCGCGAGGGAAGCTGCGGGAGGTGCCCTCGTCACCGCCGGCCCTGCTGAAGTCGGACGTGGTGCCGCTGGGGGCGAAGCTGCGGATGATGGGCGAGCTCTTCACCCGGCGCGCGCCGGATGGGGACGAGTCACTGGCGGACTTCGGGCGGCGGCACGTGGGGCGCACGGCGACGGCGGTGCTGGTGGACGCGATGCAGACGGGCATCTACGCGGGCGACGTGGAGGCGCTGAGCGTGGGCGCCGTCTTCCCCAAGGTGGTGGAGTTGGAGAAGCAGCACCGCAGCCTCGTGCTGGGCATGGTGCGGACCCAGAAGGCGGCGCGCAAGGCACTGCCCCCGGGCGAGGGCGCGCCGAAGCCGTCGGGCGCGGTCTCCTCGTTCGACGGAGGCCTGGGGGTGCTGGTGGACGCCCTGGCGCGATCGCTCGGAACAGCGGCGCGCACGGGAGTGCGGGTGGAGGGGTTGCGGCGCGAGGGGAACGGCTGGCGGCTCGCGGTGGAGGAGCACGGGCAGCGGGCGGAGCTCACCGCGGACCGGGTGGTGCTCGCGGTGCCGGCGTACGTGGCGGCGAAGCTGCTGCGGCCCCTGGACGAGACGCTCGCGGCGCGCGTGGAGGGCATCGCCTACGCACCCGTCGCGGTGGTGCACCTGGGCTTCGCGCCGGGCAGCCTGCCGCCTCCGGATGGCTTCGGATTCCTCGTGCCCACGCTGGAGCGGCGACGCGTCCTGGGCGTCATCCACGCCTCCTCGACCTTCCCCTGGCGCGCCGAGGGCGGACGCATCCTCCTCACGTGCATGGTGGGCGGGGCGAAGCGGCCGGATCTGGTGGAGCTGGACGACGCGGCGCTGGTGACGCTCGCGCGCGAGGAGCTGCGGGAGCTGGCGGGAGTGACGGCCGAGCCCTCCTTCACCGAGGTCTTCCACTGGAAGCGAGGCATCCCCCAGTACAACGTGGGCCACCTGGAGCGGGTGGCGGCCATCGACGAGGGCGTGGCCCGCCTGCCCGGGCTGTACCTCACCGGCAACGCCTACAAGGGCGTGGGCCTCACCGACTGCATCCGCAACGCCAACGCGCTGGTGGACACACTCGCGCGCTGAGCAACGCCATGCCCAGGCTCATTGCTCATCTTCCACTCCAATGGGTGAAGCTCAGACCCCCTCGTCGGGCAGGAGCGTCAGCAGCAACTCATCGTCGGGCCCGTGCGGGAGCCAACCGGGCGGTGGTGGCGTGGCACGAAGCGCTGCCCGAGCCTGCTCGACGCGCTTCTCATGGGTTGTTGGGGTAAGGGAACTCCACAATCCGATTGCCTTGGCAACCTTGAAACGGTTGGCGTCATCCATAACGGTCGGCCAGCCGTTTGGGAGACATGCCCACAGTTCTCGCACGAGTTGTCCGCGGACAAGGCGAGTGACCCGATGGCTTCGCTCCGCCTCGGCAAGCAACCCGCTGAACACCTGCACCCCGGCGACGTCGTCCTTGCCAAGCTCCTCGGCCAGCGCCACCAGCGAAGCGGTCGGACGAGCATCTGCGAAGGCGGAGAGCGAGTCGTAGCCCCGCTCGCGGACCCGCTCGTACAGGCGCACCTTCCAGTTGCCCTCCCAGGAACGTCCGTCGGTCATCACCTTCTCCAAGGAGTGAAATTCATCGGGATGTCGTAGAACTTCATACGATCCGCGACGATGTCCATGACCTCGTTCCGCGTCAACATCCGGCCAGCTTCAAACTCGGCGTCGCGCAGCGCCTTCATGATCATCCGGTTCCATTCACCGGGCCATGTGCGCCCCAGTTTCCAGTTCCCACCGCCGTGGATGGCCTCGTGGTGCGCCTGCTCCAGCCTGACGCAGAACTCGTCGATGTCCATCTCGCCGGTGAAGCCGCGCTTCTCGAACCACTCGCGGAACTCCTTCGGCAGGACGTGGTGCCGCGGCGGCTCGGCCATGCCAGCCCCCGCCTTGCCCGTCTCGTGCATGGCCCCCACCTCGGGCCCATCGCCCAGCGCGTCGCGCACGCCCCTCGGCAGCTCGCCATGCGCCTGCGCGAGCATCACCTGGCCCGCCTGAATCCGCACGGCGGCGCTGACAACGGGCAGGGAGAGGACACCCGCGCGCACCAACTGGCGCACCCTCTCCACCCACTCGGCGGACACGACAATCCGCGTACCCATCATCACCCCGTCGCCGCCTACCGCCAGGCCAATACCCACCAGGGCGGGCGCGGACGGAGGCGCCGAGGGCAGCGAGAACCTCATCGTCGAGAGCATCGTGACAGTCTCGATGGCTTCCTTGAGCACCAGCATCTTCTGGAGGTGCTCCGCCGCCACGCGCATTCTCTCCACGGTGGTGGCGAATTCGTCGGTGAGATGGCCTACCAGCAGCGGCACGTCTCGCGCCGCGGCCTCCACCTGCTCGTGCTCTCGCGAGGAGAGCGCCCGCATGGCGGGCTCAAGCATTTCCTGCCTGCGCCACATGTCCGCGAAGAGCGTCTCCACGGGGTAGAGGTGCTGTTCGAGCGCGACGTCAGCGAGGTTGAGGAAATCGAGCCAGACGGCGAGCAGGAGCGAGCCCACCATGGCGGCTTCCAGCCGTGGGCCGGCCACGCGCAGCAGGGCGAGCTGAATGTCCGGGTCCTCCACCTCCGACGCGGCGCTGGCCAGCCGGGTGGCGGCGGTGAGCTGGGCCTCCATCCACCTCAGTTGCGTGGCGCCGTAGTCGGCGTAGCGGAGGAAGACACCGTTTCCACTGGCGAGGCCCCGGCCACTGGCGTTGAGCCGGGCGAACTCTCTGGAGATGCGGCGGGTGGTGCCTGACACTTCGCGAAGAGCACCGCGAAACGCCAGCTGGGCCGCGAGGGCCCGCTGCCGCGCCTCCCTTTCCGCGCGGTCCAGGCCCGCCGCCGTCACCTCCCCGCGGGCGGCCCGGTGCCGGTGCAACCGCTCCGGTGTCTCGGACTCGGGCGTTGAGGCGAGGAGGCGGGGAGACTCGACACCCGGCCCCTGGGCCGATGCAGGCCCCGTGGCCTCGCCCGACGTGTAGCGCAGGCTCATCCCCCTGCCGGGTGGTGGCGTCAGCGACACGCAGCCGGTGGACAGCAGGGCCATGGCGGAGAGCAGCAGCACCAGCAGCGCGGACGTCATCAGCGCCTCCAATGGGGAACTCCCACTCTAGCGGGCACCTCCGACGAATCCGGATAGACGAGAAAAGACGGGTGAATGCGGACGGATTCCCTGGCCCGGTGATTCCAACCGCTCAGGTCACCTGGGGCCAATTGATGAAGCCACGGCGCCCTCGTTTCCGCCCTGGCATGCCACTGGGGAAGACCGTTCATCCCCGGTTTCCGACTGCTCGCCCGCCCGGCTCCCCATGTCAGGGGCAGACGAGACACTCTCCGGATGACCCCCTCTCCTCCGGAGCACACCATGGCCTCGCCCCGCCGTGCCCTGCTCGTCCCCCTCGCCGTCCTCCTCTTCCCGTTCGTCCTGCTGGGCGCGCTGGCGCTCGGCGTCAGCGGGACACGACACGCCCACTCCTGAGCCCCACCGCCCGGGCCCGGCCCGGGTGATATACTCACGCCCCGGTCCGTCATGAACGAAGGCTCCATCGTCCGCGCCACCCTCAAGGCGCTCTTCGTGCCCAGGCGGCTGCTCCCCATCATCCTCATCAGCGTGCCGCTGGTGGCCGCCCAGGCCCGCTTCAGCTACGAGCCGATGGCCGCCCACCTGGGGATTCTCCTGTGCGCCGTGTGCGTGGCCGTGGCCCCGGTGTCCTACCGCGTCATCTTCCCCGAGGGCCTCGACTTCAGCCACGGCGGCATCCGCCTGCTGCTCTACGCCACCGTGGGCGTGGGCGTCGTGCTGTCCACGGGTGTCGTGCTGCCCAAGCTGATCGGCATGGGACCCACCTTCCTCACCGACCGCTACAGCCTCGCCATCTGCATGGCCCTCTTCCTCGTGGGCGGCTGGGGCCTGGGCCGGGACATCGGCTTCGAGGAGAGCCTCGCCCGTGAGCGCGCCCGCGCCGCCCGGCTCGCGCTCGAGGCCGAGCAGGCACAGTTGCTCGCCCTGCGCAGCCACCTGGACCCGCATTTCCTCTTCAACACGCTCAACGCCATCGCCGAGTGGTGCCAGACGGACGGTGCCGTGGCCGAGGCCGCCGTGCTGCGGCTGTCCTCCATGCTGCGCAGTGTGCTCGCCGGCGTGCGCGCCGCCACCTGGCCCCTGGAGCGCGAGCTGGAGTTGGTGCGCACCCTCTTCGAGCTGCACCTGCTGCGCGACCCGGACCTCTTCCATCTCTCCGTGCAGGTGGAGCCCGGCCTCGAGTCCTTCCCCGTGCCACCCCTCGTCCTGCTGCCGCTGGCGGAGAACGCGGTGAAGCACGGGCCCGCCGCCGGCCACCGCGGCTCCATCTCCCTCTCCGTCCAGACCCGAGGCGACACGCTCCTCTTCTCTCTGGAGAACCCCGGTGCCTCCAAGGGTCCTCGTGAGGGCAGCAGTGGCCTGCCCACCGTGGAGCGCCGGCTCGCCCTCGCCTACGCTGGCGGCGCGAGCCTCGCCCTCGACAGCCAGGAAGCTCGCACCCGCGTCACCGTCACCCTGCCCCGCTGCGGCCCCGTGCCCGGCATCGTCACCTGAGTCGCGTCTCGTTCTGACCCACCAGGTGTCCTGGGGCTCGTCCGTGTCCGAGAACGTGACGTAATCGGTCCTTGTCCCGGAAAAAGGGAACCATTTAAAAGCCGCCATAGCTCCAAAAAAGGAAAAACCGTATGCGCGGCATGTGGTTCATGGCGGCAGTGATGGCTTCGTCGTGGGTGGGGACCGAGGCACGAGCGCAGGCGCAGGACGACTGGGAGTCGCCGGTCGCGCTGAGAGGGGAGCGCTATCTGCCGTATGGCCAGCCCATCCCGCCGGAGGAGGCCATCGACGCGCCTCCCCAGCCGTATGACGAGGCCGTTCACGGTCCCGCCCATCCCAACACCCAGCCCCAGGTCAACGAAGTCAGCCGCAACCGGGCCCGCCTGCCGGAGCGCGCCCGCAAGCCGCGCCCGGACGGGCAGATCCCCGACATCTTCCCGGGCTCGGGAGACCGCGGGTTCTGGATCTGGAGCGGCCAGGGCGTCTTCGCCGCCAACGATGTCCAGACGGACCTGGTCATCCCCGACAACGCCATCGGCACCACCATCTACGCGCCCACGCACATGCCCGCCGGCAACGCCTGCGTGGAGACGGTGACGGCGCACTGGCGCTACAGCGGCATGGCCACCACCGCGCACGCGCATGGCTTCTGGGACCACTGCGGCCTGGACGGCGCCACGGGCTGGCAGAACTTCGAGGACATGGACGCGGCGTGGAAGAGCAAATACGCGCGCGTCTACGACGGCGAGGAGCGCTACTTCACCGAGGCCTACAAGGACGGCAACGGCTGCTGGCACGGGCTGATGTACAACTTCAACCTCGGAATCTGGGAGGAGAAGGTGTCTCCCGCCATCTGCGGCTCGTCCACCTTCGCCACCGGCTGGACCATGTGGGAGTCGCATCACCTGATGGACCAGGCCCAGGTGTGCCCCACCTTCCCGCGCATCCGCGCCTCGGGCCTCCAGCTGATGACGAGCTCCTTCGCATGGGTGACGTTGGACGCGAGCAACACCAGCGACCTCGGGCCCTACGGCCTGTGCTGGACCAACGGCGCCTACAACTTCCAGGTGAACGTGGCCAACTCCGACTGGACGGCCCTCACGCCGTGACATGAAGCGGGGACCGCGGGCTCGCGGTCCCCTGCCCTCACCGGCGCTCCAGCTGCTCGAGCTCCCCCAACTGGCGCTGATAGCCGCTCTGGAGCTGCACCACCTTGCCGATGTTGGTGGCGAAGAGGAACACCGACAGCAGGGCGATGATCACGAACATCAACGTCCGCAGCCAGCGCATCGCCGTGTCCGCGTGCTCCCGCGACAACCCGGTGAGCACGGGCTCCAGGTCCCCCGTGCGCTCCCCTGTGGCGACGCGCTGGAGCGACTCCCCATCGAACACGTCGAGCCACTCCACCACGTCCGTCAGGGTGGCACCGGTGCGGAGGCGATGGAGCGCCAGGTTGGCGCGAGCACGGAGCCGCGCGCTCCCCGTGGCCTCGAGCGCCATCTGAAGGCTCCGGCCCACCTCCAGCCCCGCCCCGAGCGTCGCGCCCAGCACGAGGCTGAAGCGGCTGGCCTGGAGCTCCCGGTGGACGCGGCCCAGCAGGGGAACGCGCATGCGGAAGTCCGACCAGAGGGGCGCGATGCCCGGAGCCGCCAGCACCAGCGGCGCCAGGAACGCCGCCAACCCGGCCGAGCCCACCTGCAGCACCTTGCGAATGAAATGGGACAGGAACATCCCGAGGATGTCGTTCACGCGCCCGGAGGCACTGAGGCTGCCCGCGGTATCCAGCAGGGCGCCCCCGAAAACGAACGCGACGAGCAGGTAGGCCGGATAGGCGCAGAGTGAGACGGCGCGCCAACGCATGCGCTGCGCTTCCTCCATCTGCTCGACGATGCGCTCCAGGGCCGACTCGAGCGTTCCCGCCGCCTCCGCCGCGCCCAGCAACTCCACCGTCTGGGATTCGAACCAGCGCGGATGCCGCCGCATCGCATCGGCCAGGCTGGAGCCCGCCGCCACGGCCTCGCCCACCTGGGCCACGGCGCGACGGAAGGGATCTCTCGCCGCGCCACGTGACAGCTCCGAGAAGGCGATGGGCAGGCCGATCCCCGCGCGGATCATCCGGTGCAGCCCCTGGAAGAAGGTGAGCCGCGGCCGGTGCCGCACCATCGCCACGAGCGGATGCCGTGCCCACGCCCGGGCCAGCCACTCGCGCTCCTCGTGGGCCGGGGCGGCGCGCAGTGCCGAACGCACGCCATCGCGGACCGGAGCCCTGGCCTGGGAACCGACACTGGGGGACGGAGACGCCGTCCGGGGAGACCGTGGCTCGTTCATGGGAGTGCCTTCTCGCGCTGAAGTCCCATCAGGTTAGACCACCCGGTGAGCATCCAGTAGGGTCACCCCATGGCGGTGAATGTCGTGGCGTGGACGGATCCGGTCCGTCGCTCCGAGCCGGCACGGCTGCGCTCCTGGTACCTCGCGTGTCCCTCCGAAGCCCTCCGGCCCGGACAGGTGCGGGGCTGGAGCCTCGGAGGGCGGGAGCTCGTGCTCTTCCGCGGCCAGAGTGGCCGCGTCCAGGCGCTCTCGGCCCATTGCGCCCACATGGGGGCCCACCTCGCGCACGGCACCGTCATCGGCGAGCACCTGCGCTGCCCCCTGCACCACTGGCGGTTCGACGGCAGTGGCATCTGCCGCGCGGCGCCAGGACACTCGAATCCCACCGGCAGGCCCGGACAGCGGGCGTTCCCCGTGGTGGAGCGCTACGGCGCCATCCTCGTGTTCAACGGGCCCGTGAGCCTCTTCCCCCCACCCGAGGTGGGCGAGCCCGGCCTGCTGTGGCGCACCGGACCGCCGGTGACCGTGCGGTGCTCGTGGCTCCCGCTCGCGGCGAACTCCTTCGACATCGAGCACCTGCGCACCGTGCACCACCGCGAGCTCTGGGATGCCCCCGTCGTGGAGCGCCCGGATCCTTTCACGCTCCGGCTGCGCTACACCTCGCGCGTCATCGGCACCGGAGCCAGCGACCGGTTGATGAAGGCGCTGTCGGGCAATCGCATCGGCGTGACCATCACCCTCCACGGAGGCACGCTCCTGTCCGTGGAGAGCGACCTCGGCCGCACCCGGAGCGCCCTGCTCGCCGGCTTCCGCCCCGCCCCCGACGGCGTGTCGGTGTTGATGTCGTTCGCCGCGCGCCCGGGCCGCGTCCCGGGACTGGAGCGCCTGCGCCTCGCCGTGTCGCGGTGGCTCTTCACCTCGTTCCTGCGCAGGGACCTGTCCGTGCTCGAGGGGATGCGCTTCAACCCCGCCGCCGCCGCGGCCGATCCCGTGCTGCGCCACCTGCTCGACTTCGCCGCCCAGCTCCCGGAGGACTCCGATGCCGAGCACGGGTGAGGACGTCCCCATTCCGGCCACGCTCAACACCGTGCTCCTCGCCACCGCCCTGCTCACCTGCGCCGGGTGTCTCTGGCTCGCCTCGCACGCGGAGTCGCTCACCGTGCGGCTGCTGTCCGCGGGTGCGTTCTCCTATGTGAACAACACCGTCTTCTCGCTGCTCCACGAGGCGACCCACGGCGTACTCCATACGTCCCGGCGCGCCAATGACTGGCTCGGACGGCTCGCGGCGGCCTTCTTTCCCACGTCGTACACGCTGCAGCGCACCTTCCACCTCACCCACCACCGCAACAACCGCACCGAGCTGGAGCAGTTCGACTACCTGCGCCCCGGGGACAACCGCTTCCTCAAGCACGCGCAGTGGTACTCCATCCTCACCGGGCTCTACTGGGCCTTCGTCCCGCTGGGCTGCATCGCCTTCGCGCTCTTCCCCGGGCTGCTGCGACGGCTCCGCGGCACCGGCACCCGCTATGGCGAGCAGACCGGGGCCGAGGCCTACCTCGGACGGCTCGAGGACGCGCCGGGCTCCACCATCCGGCTCGAAGCGCTGCTCACGCTGGCCGTGCAGGTGGGGCTGGTGCTCGGGCTGGACCTCACCGCATCCGGATGGGCGCTGTGCTACGCGGCGTTCGCGATCAACTGGAGCTCGCTCCAATACGCGGACCATGCCTGGTCTCCGCTGGACGTGCGCGATGGGGCGTGGGACCTGCGTGTGGCCGCTCCCGTGCGCTGGCTGTTCCTCAACTACCACTACCACCGCGCCCACCACCGGCACCCCCGCGTGCCCTGGCTCTACCTGGGCCGCTACGTGGACCCGGAGGTGCCCCGGCCCTCGTTCCTGCGCATCTGGCTGTCCATGTGGCGCGGCCCCCGGCCCCTCCCGAGCCCCGTGGAGGAGCGATGAGCGCGAGGACTCCCCTCTGCGGCTGGCCCCGCCGTGACGAGCTTCTCCTCACGGGCTCGATGGCGTTCGGCTTCGCGCTCTTCTTCCTCGTCGTCTACGGCGGCGCGAGCGCGGTGACCGGCTTCTACACCTGGGGCGTGCGCGTGGACCTGCCCTTCGAGCGCCACATCCCCTTCGTGCCCGCCTGGGCCGCCGTCTACGTGAGCATGGACCTGCTGCTCCTGCTCTCGCTGCTCGTCTTCCGGACGTGGCGCGAGATGGCGCCCTTCGTGCTCGCGCTCTGCCTGGAGACCGTGCTGGGCGCCGCGTGCTTCCTGCTCCTCCCCGTCGAGGTGGCCTGGCCTCCCCGCGAGGTCTCCGGAGGATGGGCCAGCGTCTTCTTCCTCGCCGACACGATGAACCTCGAGCGCAACTACCTGCCCTCGCTGCACGTGGCCTTCGCGTGTACCGCCGCCCTGGCCTATGGCGAGCGTGGAGGCTGGCTCGCGCGGAGTCTGTTCGGCCTCTGGGCCATGGCCATCACCGCGTCCACCCTGCTCATCCACGAGCACCACCTGGCCGATGTGCTCGCGGGTGCGATCCTCGCGTGGGGCACGTGGCGCGTCGTGGCGTCTCGTGCCTCCCGCGCGGACTTCCTCGAGGCCATCCGGGTCGAGGCCCTCTGCGCTCGGGAGCTGTACCTCTTCTCCCGCCGCCACCTGCGCTACCTGCTGATCGCCCTGGGCCTCTACCGCTACTCTCTGCCCCGGTGGCGCGCCACGCGCGTGGCCCGAGCCGGGTTCTGCTTCCTCCAGCTCGTGGATGACGTGCTGGACGGAGATCGCCCCATCGACGGAGAGCCGCTCGACCAGGTGGACGCCCTCCTCGGCCAGATGGAGACCGGCCGCTGGAGCGACGAGGGCTCGGCCTCCACGCTGGGCCGGGTGTTCCTCACCGGGCTCGGGGACGACGGTGCGCGAGCCGAGGCGTTGCAGCTCGTGCGCACCATGCGGAAGGACCGCGAGCGCGTGCGGGAGCGCCGGGAGCTCGAGGCCGAGGCGCTCCGCTCGCACCACCGGGACACCTTCCGGTTGTCCGTGGGACTGATGCTGCACGTGGCCGGAGTCGAGGTCCGTGCGTCGGACTCGCCCGCCCTGCTCGATGCGTTCGGCTGGTGCTCCACGATGCGCGACCTGCGCGAGGACCTGGACAAGGGCCTGCTCAACGTGCCGGCCGAGGTATGCCGGGCAGTGCGCGCGGAAGGCGTGGACCCGCTTCGCTACGAGGACCTGGTGGGCTCGGTGGCGGGACGGGCCTGGATGCTGGCCGAGTACGGCCGCGCGCGGGCCCTGCTCGAGCAGGCCGCGGTGGAGCTGTCCGCGCTCGAGGGCCGCTCCGGGGTGGGCCTGCTGCGGCTGTTCCACCGCTCCATCAGGGGCTTCTGGGCGAAGCGGCTGCCTCGGAAGATGCCCTTCCTTCGCGAGTCCTCCGAGGTCAGCTCGTGGCCTTCCGGCGCGCCGACAGGCGGCCGATGACGAGGCCGATGACGAGCATCCCCACCGTCCCGATGCCACCGAAGGTCACCGCCGCGATCTTCACCTTGTCGAGCACTGGGTTGTCGAACACGTTGGTCGAGTAGTGGAAGGCGGCGATGAGCCACTGGTCTCCCTCCTTGACCAGGGTGCAGGTCCATCGGCCGTTGACGACGATGTCCGTGCCGTCGGTGAGCAGGTAGTGATCGGTCGAGGAGCCCTGGGCGATGCCCGTGTTCCCGTACAGGCGGGTCAGCTCATCCACCTCGAACCTCGCGGTGATTTTCTGCACCACGCGGTCCGGGCCGTTCATCATCTGGTCGTAGTAGGCCCGGATGGAGTCCTTGCCCACGCGCACGTCGTTGTTCATCGTGGTGAAGACCACGTTCGGGTGCACGTGAGAGAGCAACCGGTCGAGGTCCCGCGCGTTGAGCGCCTGCTCCATGTCGTTCTTGATGGTGCGCAGCGCCTGGTGGGTGGCCTCGACATCGGCCGTGTTCCCACCGGCCGCCTGTGCCCGAAGTGCCGCCGGCGAGAACAGCACCAGACACGCCATCACACAGCCGACAATCCGATTCATGGGGCCTCCCGAAAGGGCGCCCATCCTAGTGGAGTGTCCACGTGTTGCGCATGCGCCCTCTCCCTCTGGGAGAGGGGACATCCACGGAGCCCCGAGAATCAGGCGATGGTCGGGGTGACTCCTCCGTCGACGCGCAGGGCCGCTCCGTTCGTGGCGGAAGACAGGGGGCTCGCCACATAGGCCACGAGGTTGGCGATCTCCTCCGGCTCGATCATCCGCTGGAGCAGCGAGGTGGGGCGCTCCTCGCGGAAGAACTCCGCCTCGATCTCGGCCGCTGGCGCATTCGGGTTGCTGGCGACGCTCTTCAGGAAGTCGACGATGCCCTCCGAGCGGGTCGTGCCCGGCAGGACGGAATTGACCGTGACCCGCGTGCCCTTCGTCAACTCGGCCAGGCCACGTGAGATCGTCAGCTGGGCGGTCTTGGTCATCGCGTAGTGGATCATGTCCGGAGGCACCTTGAGCGCCGAGTCACTGGAGACGAAGATGATCCGCCCCCAGTTGCGCTCGAGCATCCCCTGAATGTACTGGCGCGCCAGACGCGCACCGCTGAGGACGTTCACCTCGAAGAGCTTCCGCCAGTCCTCGTCGGTGATGTCGGAGAAGGCCTTGGACTCGTAGATGCCGAGGTTGTTGACCAGGATGTCGATGCCAGGGGCCGCTTCCAGGAGGGCCTTCGCGCCCTCGGCGGTGGCCGGATCGGCCAGCACGCCACGGACCTTTCCGCCGCCCGAGGCGCTGAGCCGAGCAACCGCCTCGTCCAGTTTGGCCCGGTTGCGGCCACAGATGATCACGTCCGCGCCTTCGGCGGCCAACCGCCGGGCGATCTCCAGGCCAATGCCCGCGGTCGAGCCGGTGACGAGAGCCGTCTTTCCCTTCAGCTGCAGGTCCATCGAGATTCTCCTTCTGGGTGACTTGAATCCCTTGGGTACACACGCATCTTTCCTGGGGGAACAGCTCGAGAGGTCGTAACACCTTGTCCTCCAATGACAAGGTGACCTCATGAGCGATCAGCGAGCCTGGGTGATGAAGGTCTTCCTGCAGGTGGCGAAGACCGGCAGTTTCAGCGGCGCGGGCCGCGTGGTCGGCATGACGCCGTCCTCGACCGCCAAGCTGATCAGCCGCATCGAAGGCCGGCTCGGCGTGCGGCTGATCGAGCGTTCCACCCGGCGGCTGAGACTCACCGCCGAAGGCGAGCTCTACCGCGAACGCGCGGAGGGCGCCGGAGGACGTGGGCCCCACCGAGCTCGGCCAGAAGCCCTACCACTCCGTCGCCGAGGTGCCCGGCCCCGTCGACATCGTCGAGGTCTTCCGCAAACCGGAGGACATCGGCCCGCACGTGGATGACCTGCTCGCCAAGAAGCCCAGGGCCGTCTGGTTCCAGCTCGGCATCCGCAACGACGCCGCCGCCGAGCAACTCGCTCGCGCTGGCATCCAGGTGGTCCAGGACCGATGCATGAAGCTCGAGCGCGGCCGGCTCTCCGAGTCACGCGCCTCTCCGTAGTCCACCCGACTTGTCCGCTCGCATACGCGCCCGTCCTCCAGCGACGACGGACCCGTTGCCGTTCGGGCAGTGGGCCCTACACTGACGCTCCACCGCTGGAGGAATGGATGCCTCGCGTCGCCGCCGCCCCTCGCCCGTCTCCACGCAAGAAGACGCCCCGGGAGTCCTCCACGTCCGCCTCCGGTCCCCGGACGTTGGCCATCGACATCGGAGGCTCGGGACTCAAGGTGCTCGTCCTCGGGCCGGATGGAGCGCCGCTCTCCGAGCGCCAGCGCGTGGCCACGCCCAAGCCCGCCACCCCCCAGGCGGTGATGCGTGCGCTGATGAAGCTCATCAAACCGCTCGGCGATTTCGAGCGGGTGTCCGTGGGCTTCCCGGGCGTAGTGGAGGAAGGCGTGACGAAGACGGCCCAAAACCTCCACAAGAGCTGGGAGGACTTCGATCTCGCCCAGGCGCTGTCCAAGGCGACCGGCCGCCCCACCCGCGTGCTCAACGACGCCGGCGTGCAGGGGTTCGGCGTCATCGAGGGGCGCGGGGTGGAGATGGTCCTCACCCTGGGCACCGGCATGGGCTGCGCGCTGTATGTCGATGGCAAGTACGTGCCCAACCTGGAGCTCGCCCACCACCCGTTCCGGCATGGGAAGACCTATGAGGAGTACGTGGGCGATGCCGCGCTGAAGCGGGTCGGCAGGAAGAAGTGGAACAAGCACGTGCAGCGCGTGCTGGAGCAGGTCCAACCCATCTTCAACCCACGGAAGATCTACCTGGGCGGCGGAAACTCCAGGCTCGTCGACTTCCCGCTCCCCAAGAACGTGGAGCTCACCGAGAACATCGCCGGGCTCCTGGGCGGCAGCGCCCTCTGGAAGGACGAACCGGTTCCCCGCTGAGCTCAGCTTCCGCCAACACGGCAGAGCCCACGTGCCCGCACGAGTGTGTCCTCGACCGCGCGGATCCACGAGGAGGGGAAACGAGAGGGCTCGCACATCCACGCGGCGAGGCTCGGAACGGCCTGCGTGAGTCCCCCGCACTCGTCCGCCACGGCCGCCGCCAGCAGCTCGCCCGTGCGCCGCAGCCGCTGGCTCCACTCCGGCCCCACACGCTCATCGAAATCCACCGAGAGCATGCTCATCGTCTCGTCATCGAGGAATTGGCGCCGCTCCCCGGCCATGCGCTCCGCCATTCGCGAGAGCACACCGTAGCGCTCCTGGAGCGCGGGCTTCGCGCGGACGAGCTCCTGGTGGAGCACCCGCAGGTGTCGCTCGAGCAGGAGACGCGGCATGCCACGGGCGGCCAACAGCCGGCCCAGCCAGGAGATATGTTTCCATACCGCGTCGTCGGACTCGTCTCCGAGCATCACCAGCCACGCGCTGTCGCTCCAGGAGAAGGGACGACCGTGCTCGCCATAGCGCCACGTGTAAT
This sequence comes from Archangium violaceum, assembly GCF_016859125.1. Classification (NCBI taxonomy): domain Bacteria; kingdom Pseudomonadati; phylum Myxococcota; class Myxococcia; order Myxococcales; family Archangiaceae; genus Archangium; species Archangium violaceum. The sequence goes on from NZ_CP069338.1 coordinate 661,493, forward strand.
AGGAGGACGCTTCCCACGAGGCCTCGGCGGCGCGGATGGCGGCCCTCAGCTCGTCGACATCCGTGGTGATGGGCTGGCTCCCGGCATCACGGTTGAGCCAGTAGACGGGAGGGAGCGCGCTCGGAGGGTGGAGCGTGTCGAGCAGACCCTCGACCTGGGAGAAAGCCTCGGATACCGCGCGGACGAGCCCGTCTTCCTGGGCGGCCTCGAGGGAAACGCCCTCGAGCAGACGCGTGAGCTCGAGCCAGGGGGAGGTGTCTGGAAGGGGGAAGAGGGCCAGTCGCAACGCGTAGTGGTAGCCGAGCAGTGACAGGGGCTCCCGGTGGAGCGCGGAACGCATCCGCTCCCCGAGCGCGATGGCACGAATGAGCACAGGGCGCTGGTGTATTTCCCGAGGCGACTCGTGGACGAGGCCAGGCTCGAGGAGCGGATGAAGCGGCGGGTCCTCCGCGCGGGCCGCGACCAGGGCGGGATGCGACGCGGCGGCGAGTGCCCACATCAAATCCCGATTCAGGAGGGCGAGTGCTTGATGCAGGGCTCGCTGGCTCTCGGGAAGAAGGGTCCGCGACACGAGGGCCTGGAAGCAGGGAAGAACCTCGAGCCGGGCCTGGTGAGCAAGGGTCTCGTCGCGCAGGCGTTCAGCGAGCATCATCTCTTCCCCCGTGGCGCGTCCTCGCGCGCGGAGGCGAATCCTATACGCCGCGTGTGCACACCTTCACGCGGCGTTGGCTCCGAACCGCGCTCCTCTGCCTTCCAGCCATCACATTGGGAATGGAGGATCTACAGGCAAAGCTCCGCCTTCCTGCTCGCCCTCCCTCCAGCCCCTGGCGCTCCAGGCGTCCAGCCCCCCGATGCCCGTCGCGATGCACACGATGAACGACACAAGCACTCACGAATGGAGCGACGCCATGGACAAGAAGGAATTCCTCGAGCGGCCCATGGGCATCCCCCTGGATCCGGCGAAGCAGAAGGACCCAGAGGAACATGGTGACCGGGTCCCCGCCGAGGGCCGGTCCGAGCGACTCAACGATGTGACCGGACAGAACGGGGGTCAGCGCTCCGAGGTGGGCGAGCCATGGAACAGCAGCAGCCTCGAGAAGGGCCTGTCCGAGGAGTACGACAAGCACGGCGGCCGGGGTGAGCGCGGTGCGCCGGGCGCTCGGGGTGAGCCAACGGACGAGTGATTCCCGGCCCCCCAGCAGGCGAGGGAAGAGGCGATCCCGGGCAGGCCCGCCCTCCCGTGGTCGTGCCTCGCCGTGACCGTTATCCCAAAGGGTCTGGATGAACGTCTCGCCCTCGCTCGATAGACAGCCTCTCGTCACGGTCACCCCCGACGGGCTCCATTGTCCGGCGGGGGGTTTCCACATCGACCCCTGGCGGCCCGTGGACCGCGCCCTCATCACCCACGCCCACGGCGACCATGCCCGATGGGGCAGCCAGCGCTACCTCGGCGCGAGCCCCGGTCTGGGCCTGCTGCGCAAACGTCTGGGCGCGGACGCGAACATCTCCACGCTGGGTTATGGCGAGCGCCTGTCCCTCGGCGAGGTGACGGTCAGCTTCCACCCTGCGGGCCACGTGCTGGGCAGCGCCCAAATCCGCATCGAGCACCGGGGCGAGGTGTGGGTCGTGTCCGGCGACTACAAGCGCGACCCGGATCCGACGTGCGCGCCCTTCGAGCCCATCCGCTGCGACACCTTCATCACCGAGGCCACCTTCGCGCTCCCCATCTACCGCTGGGACGACACGCGGCTCGTCGCCGAGGAGGTTCTGCGCTGGTGGGACGGCAACCGCGAGGCGGGCCGGGCCTCGGTGCTCTTCTGCTACGCGCTGGGCAAGGCGCAGCGGTTGCTCGCGGAGCTCGCCCGGCTCACGGACCGCGAGGTGCTGGTGCACGGCGCCACACACGCGCTCGTGGAGTGCTACCGCGAGGCCGGCGTCCGCATGCTCCCCACCCGCCCCGTGTCCGAGATGGAGAAGGGCACCTCCTACGCCGGAGCGCTCGTGCTGGCCCCGCCCAGCGCCGCCGGCTCCACGTGGATGCGCCGCTTCGGCGAGCACGAGACGGGCTTCGCCTCGGGGTGGATGCGCGTGCGCGGCAACCGCCGCCGCCGGGGTCATGACCGCGGCTTCGTCCTCTCCGACCACGCGGACTGGCCGGGCCTCCTACGCACCGCGAAGGAGACGGGTGCCTCGCGCGTCCTCGTCACCCACGGCTCCAGCGACACGCTCGCGCGCTACCTGCGCGAGCACCAGGGCATCGACGCGGCGCCACTCGCCACCCCCTTCGAGGGCGAGACGGAGGACTGACCCGTGCGACGACTCGCCGACCTCTACGACGCGCTCGACTCCACCACCTCCACCAACGCCAAGGTGGAGGCGATGGTGGCGTACTTCCGCGACACGCCTCCCGAGGACGCCGCGTGGGGACTGTTCTTCCTCACCGGCCGCCGCCTCAAGCGGCTCGTGGCCCCCAAGGCCCTCCGCCAGTGGATCCGCGAGCTGACCGACACCCCCGAGTGGCTCTTCGACGAGGCGTATGCCGTCGTGGGTGACCTCGCCGAGGTCATCGCGCTGCTGCTCGACCAGAACGAGCGCCCTCGCGAGCCCGAGGAGCTGCCCCTGTCCCGTTGGTTGGAGGAGCGTCTGCTGCCCCTGGCCGGGCTCTCCCTCCCCGAGCAGCGCGAGCGCATCACCGGCTGGTGGCACGTGCTCCCCCGCCGCGAGCTGTTCCTCTTCAACAAGATGCTCACCGGCGAGCTGCGCGTCGGCGTCTCCGACACGCTCGTGGTCCGCGCGCTCGCGCAGCACGCGGGGTTGCCTCCGGCCTCCGTGTCCCACCGCCTCATGGGCACCTGGGCCCCCTCGCGCGCCTTCTTCGAGCAGCTCGTCGCCCCGGACGTCTCCGATGGCGACCGCTCGCGCCCTTATCCGTTCTACCTGGCCAGCCCCCTGGAGCAGCCCGTGGAACAGCTCGGCGAGCGCGAGGGCTGGCTCGTCGAGTGGAAGTGGGATGGCATCCGCGGTCAGCTCATCCGCCGTCAGGGCGGCGTCTTCCTGTGGAGCCGCGGCGAGGAGCTCATCACCGAGCGCTTCCCGGAGATCTCCGAGGCCGCCGCCTCCCTTCCCGATGGCACCGTGCTCGATGGTGAGGTGCTCGCCTATGAGAATGGGCAGCCGCTGCCCTTCAGCCGCCTCCAGCGCCGCATCGGGCGACAGAAGCTCACCCCCAAGGTGCTCGCCGAGGCCCCCGCCGCCTTCATGGCGTATGACCTGCTCGAGCAGGAGGGGCGGGATGTTCGCACCCTGCCTCTCCGCGAGCGCCGCGCCCGGTTGGAGGCGTTGCTTCGCGACAGGCCGATGTTTCCCGTGTCACCGGCCATCGAGGCGGGCTCGTGGGCCGCACTCGCCGAGGTCCGGCGCGAGTCCCGGTCTCGCAACGTCGAGGGCTTCATGCTCAAGCGGCTCGAGTCCCCCTACCAGCACGGCCGCAAGCGCGGGGATTGGTGGAAGTGGAAGATCGATCCCTTCACCGTGGATGCCATCCTGCTCTACGCGCACCCCGGTCATGGCCGCCGCGCCTCGCTCTATACGGACTACACCTTCGCCGTCTGGAACGGCGAGGAGTTGTTGCCCATCGCCAAGGCGTATTCCGGGCTGACCGACGAGGAGATTGGTCGGCTCGACCGGTGGATTCGTGCGCATACGCGGGAGAAGTTTGGTCCTGTTCGCTCCGTGGACCCCGTGCAGGTGTTCGAGCTTCACTTCGAGGGCATTGCAGCCTCTCCACGGCACAAGTCCGGCATTGCCCTGCGGTTCCCTCGCATCGCACGGTGGCGCTCGGACAAGACGCCTCGTGACGCGGACTCGCTCGCGCAGTTGAAGGAGTTGCTGCATGCCCCCGCGTAGGCGCTCTCAGGGCGGGCTCACGGGTCCTCGTGGGGGAACTCGAGTTCATCCCATACCCTCACCCCCGTCCCCTCTCCCAGAGGGAGAGGGTTCAACTCGAGTTTCTCTTTCCGTGGGTGTCGGGGAGGGACTCCTTTCCTGGTTTCGTTCTCAGGGATGGGCTCCTTTTCCCTTTCAGCTTCAGGCCTGGGAGGCCTACTCCCTCGGCCAGAGCGGCCTCATTCATGTCCCCACCGGCGCCGGGAAGACCTATGCCGCCTATATCGGCCCCCTCTCCGAGGTCGCTCATCATCGACAGAAGGGGTTGCAGATCCTCTATGTCACCCCGCTTCGCGCCGTCTCCCGTGACATCGAGCTCGCGTTGAATGCGCCTCTGTCCGCCCTCGATGTCGACCTCACCGTCGAGAGCCGCACCGGTGATACCTCCTCCTCCGTCCGCCGCCGCCAGCGCGAGCGTCTCCCCGAAGTCCTCATCACCACCCCCGAGTCCCTCTCCCTCCTGCTGTGCAACGAGCGCGCGCATGAGCTCTTCGCCACCCTGCGCTGTGTCATCGTCGACGAGTGGCATGAGCTCCTCGGCGTCCTCGCCCTCCACCATGGCTCCATCGACCGCGAGGCCCGTGAGCGCGTGGAGCGCGGGCTCAAGGACGGCAGCGTGCGGCTCGTCGTCTGTACCTCCTCGTTGGACCTCGGGGTGGACTTCGGCCCCGTCGAGCGCGTGGTGCAGGTGGGCAGCCCCAAGGGCATCGCCCGGACCCTCCAACGCGCCGGCCGCAGCGCCCACCGCCCCGGCGCCACCGCGCACCTCCTCTTCGTCCCCACTCATGCCCTCGAGCTGGTGGAGATGGCCGCCGCCCGCGAGGCGCTCGCCCACCGCGAGGTGGAGCCCCGCGCCCCCCTGCGTCAGCCCCTCGACGTGCTCGCCCAGCACCTCGTCACCTGTGCGCTCGGTGGCGGCTTCACCCGCGACAAGCTGTTCTCCGAGGTGCGAGACACGCTCGCCTACCAGGACCTTTCCGAGGAGGACTTCGACCGCACCCTGCTCCTCGTGACGGAGGGCGGCCCCACCCTGCGCGCCTATCCGCAGTTCCGCCGCGTCCAACGGCTCGAGGACCGATACGTGGTGGCGGACGCGCGCATGGCCCGGCTCCACCGCCTCAACGTGGGCACCATCGCCTCGGACGCCACCGTGGAGCTGCGCTACCTGAAGGGCGCCCGGCTCGGCACGGTGGAGGAGTCCTTCGTGAGCCGCCTCCGCCCCGGTGACACCTTCCTCTTCGCCGGCAAGCGGCTCGAGTTCCGCCTCATGAAGGACCTCACCGCCTATGTGAAGGCCGCGAAGGAGCGGGCCTCGGCCACGCCCCGCTGGAGCGGCGGACGTCTGCCCCTCTCCGGCTCGCTGGCCGCCGCCGTGCGCCGCGCCTTCCACGCCGCTCGCGAGGGCCGCCTCGACACCGCGGAGCTCGAAGCGGCTCGTCCCGTGTTGGAGGCCCAGGCCCGCCTGTCCCGCCTTCCCTCCCAGGACGCCTGCCTCGCCGAGCTGTGCCAGAGCCGTGAGGGCCACCACCTCTTCCTCTACCCCTTCGAGGGCCGCCTGGTGCACGAGGGCCTCGCCGCGCTGCTCGCCCTGCGCCTCACCCGGCTGCGCAAGGCCACCTTCAGCCTCGCGGTGAATGACTATGGGCTGGAGTTGCTCACGCCCTCGCCCTTCCCCTTCGAGGAGGCGCTGCGTCCCGCGCTCTTCACCCGCGAGTGGCTGGTGGAGGACATCCTCGAGAGCGTCAACCTCGGCGAGCTGGCCCGGCGTCAGTTCCGCGACGTGGCCCGCGTGGCGGGGCTGGTGATGCCGGGGTTGCCCGGTGCGCGCAAATCCACCCGTCAGGTGCAGGCCAGCGCCGGTCTCCTCTATGACGTCTTCGCCCGCTACGAGCCGGACCACCTGCTGCTCTCCCAGGCACGGCGCGAGGTATTGGAGCAGCACTTCGAACAGGTGCGGCTCGTGCGCACCCTGGAGCGATTGGAGCGCTCGCCGCTGGAGTGCATCCACGTCCCACGGCCCACGCCGCTGGGCTTTCCGCTCGTCATCGAGCGCATCGGCGCCACCCTCTCCAACGAATCCCTGGTGGATCGGGTGGAGCGCATGAAGGAGAAATGGCTGCGCGAGGACTCCCTGTCCGCCTAGGCGGCACCGAGCTGGAGCTGCGTCCCGAGCGCGCCCTCCACTGGCCTGGAGGCGGCGTGCTCGCGGTGGCGGACCTGCACTGGGGCAAGCCGGAGAGCTTCCACCAGCACGGCATTCCCCTGCCCCCCGAGGTACTGGAGGACGACCTCGCCCGCCTCTCCGCCGCCCTGCATGCCACCGGGGCCCGCCGGCTGTTGCTCGTGGGAGACCTCATCCACTCGCGCCGGGGCCTCACGCGAGAGGTGGTGGAGCGCGTGGCCGCCTGGCGCACCGGTCATGACGTGGAGATGGTGCTGGTGCGCGGCAACCATGACCGGCACCTGGACGCACTGCCTGGCGCGTGGCGCATGTCGCTGGTGGAGCCGCACCTCGACGAGGGCCCCTTCCGCTTCGCCCACCACCCCGAGCCCGCCGAGGGGCGCTACGTCTGGGCGGGCCACCTCCACCCCACGGTGCGACTGAGCACTGGGGCAGACCGGCTGCGCCTGCCCTGCTTCCACCTGGGCACCGGAGTGGGCGTGCTGCCCGCCTTCAGTGCCTTCACGGGAGGCATGGACATCCGCCCGCGCACCGGCGAGCGCCTCTTCGCCATCGCCGGTGACTCCGTGGTGGAGGTGCCTCCTCCCCGCCGTCAACGCTCCTTCGCGGGAAGATGACCGAGAATGCCGTCCCGAAGGGCTCGCGCGGTCCAAGGCTCCATGCCGCGACCGAAGGTTCTCAGGTTGAGGATCTCGCCGTACTTCGCATCCTGCGCCCGGGCCAGCCAGGCATCCTCCTCGCGATAGAAGATCTGGAACACCAGCTCGTCGCCTGGATCGACTTCGCCCCTGAGTTCGCCCATCTGGGAAAGCGTCCGCTGGTTCACGGCCTCGACCGCATCTCCCAGTTGCTCCACGACCGTGAGGGCTTGATAGACCTCCACCAGCCCCTCCTCCGGGTTGTATCGGGCCTCGAGCCGGCGACCCTCGCCGTAGTGCTTTCGGACCTCATCGCAGATGAAAGCCTCGAGGGCCGAGACTGCCGCCTCCCGGGTCAGGCCTTTCTCCTGAACCACGCGCCGCAGCACCCGCTCACAACGCGAGCCCGTGTCCGCGCCATCGGCACCCTCTCTGGGAAGCGCGGTGTGGCGGCGCTTGCGCCACGGGAAGGGGGGAATCTCGATGCGCGTCTTCACGCTTCCGTTCCACTCCGTCTGGACTCCGTGCCGCGAGAGGGTCTCTCGAACCTCGCGGGCAATGGCGAGGCTCGCCTCGTCGTGCAGCTTCGGATCATCCTCGAAGGCACCGAAGGCGAGCATGAGGCCCATGTCCAGCACTCCGCGTTCGACATCCTGGCCATGGAAGAAGGTGGCACCGCGCACGGGCTCGTAGCTCTCCGACGCGGCGGCCGCCACATCCTCCCAGCCCTCCGACAAGGTGTAGCCCGCGTTCTGCAGCGCGATGATGCCCTGGCGATTCAGCTTCTCGAAGGCACGGTCGATCGCATCGTTCGTCGTGGGCTCGGTCCAGCGGGCCTCCTCCGCGCGCTGCTCCTCGAGCAGGCGCCGGGCGTACGCCAGGAAGTCCTCCGTCTCGTCGCTCGTCCCCAGCTCGTCTTCCACGCGCTCCTCGACGAAGGCGAATACCTTCGTCTCGTCCAGGTATCCCCCCAGGACCGCCGCCTCCACCTGCTGGCGGAGGTAGTCACGCAGCGCCTCATCCGTGGCCATGGCCGCGAGTCTACACAGTCGCGTCCCGGGTGAGGTGCCACCCGGGTCAGGTGCCCGTGCCTCGTGAGTGCACCAACCCCTCGTGAGCGTCGCCCTCCCCGCCCGCGATGAACCCGGGGTCCGCGAGCACGGGGGAGCGCGAGACGAGGAATGGACGCGTGGGAGGCTCCTCCTCTTCCGCGCCGACCTGGAAGAACGCCACGAGCCGCCGCAGCGCCTCGGCTTGCGAGGCCACCTCTTCCGCCGTGGCCGAGAGCTCCTCGGCCGACGACGCGCTCGCCTGGGCCACCTGGTCCACCTGCCGCATCGCCTGGTCCATCTGCATCACCGCCTGGGACTCGCCGCCGCAGTCCGCCGCCACGTCCTGCACCAACGCGGCCGTCTGGCGGATGGCGGGCACCAGCTCATCGAGGAGCGCACTGGAGCTCTCGGCGACCTTCATGCTGGAGCCCGCCAGCTCCAGGATCTCCCGTGCGGCCGTCCGGCTGCGCTCGGCCAGCTTGCGCACCTCCGCGGCCACCACGGCGAAACCCCGGCCGTGCTCGCCCGCCCTCGCCGCCTCGATGGCGGCATTCAGCGCCAGCATGTGCGTCTGGTAGGCGATGTCATCGATGACGGAGATCTTCTCGACGATCGTCTTCATCGCCCCCACCGTCTCACCCACCGCCCTGCCACTTGCCTCGGCGTCCTTCACGCCGCGCAGCGCCATCTGCTCCATCCTCTGGCTGTTGCTCGCCGTCCGCTCGATGGAGGCACGCATGAGGGACAGGCTCGCCGTGGACTCCTCGATCGAGGCGACCTGCTCGCGCGTCCCCATCGACAAGGCCTGGGACGTCCCGGAGAGCTGGCTGGCCGCCGATGCGAGCCCCTGAGCGCCGGTGCGCAGCTCCCCGATGATGCGCGAGAGGTAGCCGAGCATCTCGCCCATGGCCCCCATCAACACCCCCAGCTCGTCCTTCGAGCCCACCTCGATGCGCCGGGCCAGGTTGCCCCGGGAGATCTCCGTCAGCACTCCCGCGGCCATCCGCAGCGGGCCCACCACGGAGCGCACGAGGGTCATCCCCAACACGCCGAGCACCAGGAGCGCGACGAACAACGCCGCGAGCGTCCAGGGAACCCATTGCGCGCCGAAGCGAGCCGTGGCCGCCACGAGCGCCAACTCGCGCTCGCGCTGGGCTGTCTCCGCGCGCTGGAAGAGGGAGATGGCGCGGCTGAAGGACTGGTCCATCATCACCATCCCCTGCCCGGCCCGGGCGATGGCGGACTCGACGGCGGCGCGGTCTCCCGCTCGCTCCGCCGCATCCCGCTCCCGCGCGGCGAGCAGGACCGCCTGGGCGTGGGAGCGCAGGAGCTCGACCTCGCGCCTCACCTGTTCCAGGATTCGCACCAGCTCCGGCCCGGAGGACGCGAACGCCGCCTCGACCTCCTGGAAATGGCTCGCGTACTCCCCCACGGACTTCTCGAACTTCGCCAGTTCGCCCACCGCATCCTGGCGCTCGAGCACGTCGTTGCCGGGGCTTTCGAGCTGATGAAGCAGGTGGCCGACCTCGTCGAGCAACCCGGCCATCTTCATCGCAGCGGAGACGGTCATGTTGTTGCGACGGAAGAGGTCACTCATCCAATACATCGTCCCCCAGAGACCAATGAGCAGCCCCGTCGCCAGCGACAGCAGGAGGAAGAGCTTGTGCTGGATGGAAAGCGTCCTCATGGTGTACCCCCGTTCACATGCGGTCGAGGATAGGACCCGAGCGCAACGCGACGCACGGGGGTCCCCCCATGGAGCGTTGACTCGCGCTCGCTTACACTTGCTCCTGTGAACCTTCCTCTGCGCGTCCTCATCGCCGATGACGAGCTCGTCGCCCGCAAGCGGCTCACGCGCCTGCTCGCGGCCTTCCCCGATGTCTCCGTGAGCGGCGAGGCGGCCGATGGCGAGGCCGTGCTCCAGGCGGTGCGGGCTGGCGGCGTGGATGTGGTGCTGCTCGACATCCACATGCCCGGCCTGAGTGGCATGGACGCGCTCGCGCTGCTCCCCGCGGGAGGCCCCCACGTCATCCTCGTCACCGCCCACGCCGACCACGCGGTGGAGGCCTTCGAGCACGGCGCCGTGGACTACGTCCTCAAGCCCGTGGAGGCCTCGCGCCTGCAGAAGGCGCTGGAGCGGGCCCGCGCCCGGCTCGCGTCCAGGGCTCCCGAGCCAGCGAAGGGCTCCGCCGTCGAGCAGCTCGCGCGTCCACTCGCCCGGCTGCCCATCCCCACCCGCCAGGGCATCGTGCTGGTGGATCCGGAAACCATCTCCCACGCCACGCTCGAGGACGAGCTCGTCACCGTCTTCACCTCACAGGGGGACTACCTCACCGACTTCACCCTGCAGGAGTTGGTGGATCGGCTCCCCACCGAGGGCTTCTACCGGGTGCATCGGCGCGCCCTGGTCAACCTCGCCCACGTCACCCGGCTGGAGCCGCTGGAGACGGGCGGTTACATGGCACGCACCGCGCGTGGACACACGGTGGAGGTGAGCCGCCAGTCCGCGCGCGAGCTGCGCCGGATGCTCGGCCTGCGCCGGGGCCTGGAGGACGAGCCCGGGGCTTGAGGCCACGAGGCACGGGCTGCGAACATGCGCGCCATGCTTCCGCAGCCAGACCCCCTTCCCACCCAACGCTCGGGCGCGTTCTGCGCCACCCATGTCGATCGCCCGGCCGCCACCATCTGCACCCGGTGCGGCGGCTATGCCTGCGATCTCTGCCTCCGGGTGGGGAGTGACCGCCAGGACTACTGCGTCAGCTGCATCCCGCTCCAGCACCAGCTGGCGGAGCCGGGCACCCGCTTCGTGGCCCTCCTCGTGGACCGTTTCTCCGTGGTCCTCCCCGTGATGGTCTCGGCCTTCATCGGAGCCCTGGTGGCCTCGACGACGCAAGAGGAAGGCAAGAGCGTCGTCTTCCTGCTGATGAGCGTGGGGTTCCTGGGGAGCCTCGGCGTGCTCGGCTACCAGCTCTACCTGCTCGTCACGACGCGCCAGAGCCTTGGCAAGCGCATGCTGGGCATCCAGGTGGTCCGCACCGACGGGAGCCCGATCGACCTCGGCCGGCTCATCCTCCTGCGCAACCTGGTGCCGGTGGTCATCAACTACGCCACCTGCGGCCTCTTCGACATCGTCGACGCACTCATGATCTTCACCAGCGACCGCCGCTGCCTCCACGATCACATCGCGGACA